>JBBRUV010000127.1:0-12056 GCA_038247465.1 Cytophagales bacterium | reverse complement strand
GTTGCATGAGCGGGACATAAACGCGGCAGTCAATATCAAGAATAAAGCGGTAGGGCATACCGTGTTAGCTCGGAAGGCATACAAACCCGTTGGGGTGGTAGTCCGAGAATCCCCGCGCCTTTAGGCAGGGGAGTGTCAATATCAGCCGGATTGCGGGCTGCAACCGAATGAATGTTGAACGAACCGCTTTGTTCGCTCAGGTAATAGACTGTCTGGTTGTCGGTCGAGAAAATCGGGTTGCGGTCTTCCCCGGCAAAAGTGGTCAACTGCGTGTGTCTGGCGGTCGGCGCGTCGTAGAGCCACAAGTCGCGGGCAATAGACAACGTGTGGTGTTTGCGCCACTGATCTTCGTAGCCTTTAATATCCTGATAAATCATCTGTTTCCCGTCGCGGCTATACCGGGCAAGTTCGGCGGGGGTGGTTAGTTCCATCCGGCTACGGCCTCCTGCGGTCGGTACGCTGTATAATTCACCAAGCAGACCAAGCGGAAACTGCGCGTTGGCGGCATCGTCGGTACGGGCCGAAGAGAATGTAATTCGCTGGTTATCAACCGAAAAATCAGAAGGCAGGTCGTTGGCCGAGTGAAACGTCAGGCGTTTGGCTTCTCCGCCGGTAGCGGGCATCACAAACACGTCGAAGTTGCCGTATCGGTCCGAAGCAAAGGCGATCTGCTTGCCATCGTGCGACCAGACGGGCATGAAATCGTGGTTTTCGTGGATAGTCAGCGGCAGCGCCTGCCCCCCCGCAGTTGGTACCCGGTAAAGATCGCCCTGATAGCTGAAAACGATGGTTTGGCCGTCGGGCGAGATGGCCGGGTAGCGCATCCAAAGCGGTTTTTGAGCCAGGGCGGTGGTACCGATAACCCCAGTTAACAGCACGGCCCGGAGCAGTGTGAAGAAACGATTCACGTAGTTGATTTTTAGAATGAAAGGAATCAACAAACCTACGAAATATTGGCATTTCATCGCTATCAGCCAGCCGGTAGTGTCGGGCCAGGCTATCCAACCGCAGGGCGCAGGATAATTTTTCGGAGGATTACAGGCCTAACGGCCCGAAACGGAGATTGGAATAATGCGGCTACGTGGCAAAACGGGCGAATTCCCACCGCCAGCGACAACGCCGTGGTGCGCCATGCGGTGAACATTCAGAACAGCGCGAGTGGTTATGCCCGTGCAGTTTTGTATGAAGCCGGCGGGCGGGTTTCGCTGGCCGCAACCGGGCGGCTCCAGCTGGGGCTGTAAGATTACGGGCCAACAACTCTAAAACTCTATATTTGCGCTCTGTTTCAGCCATCCGAATTAACCAGCAAACGGAAGGCTGTATCTATGGAACACAAAAATAAAATGGATGCGGTATCGGCAGCGGGTCTGCTGATTGCATTAGGCATCATCTACGGCGACATTGGTACGTCGCCCCTCTACGTGATGAAAGAAATTACCGGCCCTGATAAGCCGATTGATGCACAGGTAATTCGGGGAGCCATTTCCTGCATTTTCTGGACGCTGACGCTCCAAACCACCGTCAAGTATGTAACACTGATTTTGCGGGCCGATAACAAAGGCGAAGGCGGGATTTTCGCGCTTTATGCCCTCGTCAGGCGGCACGCCAAGTGGCTTACCATTCCGGCCATTCTGGGCGGAGCCACGCTTTTAGCCGATGGCATTATTACCCCGCCCATCTCGGTGTCGTCGGCGGTGGAAGGGTTGGACGCGATTTATCCTGATATTCCGACTGTACCGATTGTAATTGCCATTCTGACGCTGCTATTTATGATTCAGGCGTTTGGCACGGGCGTAATCGGCACGGCCTTTGGCCCGATTATGATTGTCTGGTTTTCGATGCTGGCCGTGCTGGGCATTTCGCATATCATCACCGCACCCGGCATTCTGGCTTCGCTCAACCCCTACTACGCCTACTGGCTGCTGGTCGAATATCCGGGGGGATTCTGGCTGTTGGGGGCCGTTTTTTTGTGTACTACCGGAGCCGAAGCGCTCTATTCGGACCTCGGCCACTGCGGGCGCGGCAACATCCGGGTAAGCTGGATTTTCGTAAAAAGCTGTCTGGTACTGAACTATCTGGGACAGGGCGCGTGGCTAACGGGTATTGCCGGTCAACCGCTTGGCGAGCGCAATCCGTTTTATGAACTCATGCCCGAATGGTTTCTGATTATCGGCATCGTGATTGCCACTGCCGCTACGGTCATTGCCAGTCAGGCCCTCATCAGTGGGTCATTCACGCTCATCAGCGAAGCCATCCGGCTTAACTTCTGGCCCAAAGTGCGGTTGCGGTATCCATCCGTGCAGAAAGGGCAGCTTTACGTGCCAAGCGTTAATTTGCTGTTGTGGTTGGGCTGTGTAGGCGTGGTGCTGTACTTCCGCGAGTCGAGCAACATGGGGGCTGCCTACGGGCTGGCGATTACGCTAACGATGTTGATGACTACCGTGCTGATGTCGTATTATCTCTACATCAAGAAATTTCAGGCATGGGGCATTGTGGTATTTCTGGCAGTGTACCTAACCATCGAAGGCTCGTTTCTGGTGGCGAACCTGCTCAAATTCCCCAACGGCGGCTGGGTCTCGCTCCTGATTGGAGCCGCCATTGTGGGTATCATGTATATCTGGTTGCAAGCCTTCAAGATCAAACTCCGCCTGACCGAATACGTTCGGATTGACCAGTATGTGCAGGCATTCAAAGAACTCAGCCGCGACGTGAGTATCCCGAAATATGCCACGCACCTGATTTTTATGAGCAATGCAGCCCGGCAATCCGAAATAGAAACCAAAATCATTTACTCTATTTTCCAGAAACGACCCAAACGCGCCGATATCTACTGGTTTGTTCACGTTGACATCACCGACGATCCCTACACGATGGAGTACAAGGTCAACACCATCGCCGTTGACGATTGCTATAAGGTCACATTCCGGCTCGGTTTCCGGGTTGAACAGCGCATTAACCTATTTTTCAGGAAGGTAATCGAAGACATGGTGCGCAACAAAGAAGTTGACATCACGAGCCGATACGAATCGTTGAACCGCCAGAATGTAATCGGTGATTTCCGGTTTGTAGTATTGGAGCGGTTTCTATCGTTCGAGAACGACCTCCCGCAGCGCGAGCAACTGATTATGAAGCTGTACTTCTTTGTCAAAGGCTTCACCACGCCCGAAGACCGCTGGTTTGGTTTGGATAGTAGTTCGGTGAAAATCGAGAAGGTGCCATTGCTCATCCGCCCGGTCGAAAACGTAAAATTGAAACGCATTACCTCATGAAACTTCTCATCACCGGCGGAGCCGGGTTCGTCGGCTCATCGCTGGCTATCTCACTCAAAATCAACTATCCGCACTACGAAATTTACGCGCTTGACAACCTCAAACGACGCGGCTCCGAACTGAGTTTGGCCCGGTTGAAGGCGGCTGGAATTAACTTTCTGCACGGCGACATTCGTAACAAAGAAGATTTTGACGCGCTGCCCGCCGTTGATGTCGTTATCGAAGCCTCTGCCGAACCGAGCGTTTTGGCCGGGTTAGACGGTACGCCCGATTACCTGATTAATACCAATCTTTTTGGCACCGTCAATTGCCTGAACTACGCCCTGAAACACAAAGCGTCGTTTATTTTTCTGTCAACGAGCCGCGTTTACCCCATCAAAACCATCGAAACGCTGAATTTCGAGGAGGCCGAAACCCGGTTTGTACTGAGTGATAATCAACCTGTTCCGGGCGTATCGGCACGGGGCATTGCCGAAGATTTTCCGCTGACCGGGGCGCGGTCGTTGTATGGCACCACCAAACTCGCGTCTGAACTCATCATTCAGGAATACAATGAGTTTTATGGTTTGAAAACCGTTATCAATCGGTGCGGAGTGATTACCGGCCCTTGGCAGATGGGAAAAGTAGATCAGGGCGTGATGGTTCTCTGGATTGCCAAACACTATTTTGAGCAGCAATTGGCCTACATCGGCTACGGCGGCACTGGCAAACAAACCCGCGACATGCTGCACATCGCCGATCTTTATCGCCTGATTGACTGGCAATTGCACAACCTCGATGCCGTAAACGGTCAGATTCTGAACGCCGGTGGTGGCACCGACAGCAGCGCGTCGTTGCAGGAACTGACCCAGATTTGCCAGAAAATCACGGGTAAAACTATTCCAATCAAAGCCGTTACTGAAAACCGCACGGCAGACATCCGGCTGTATATCACCGACAACACCCGCGTTACGGAGCTAACGGGCTGGAAACCCGAACTCGGCATCCGTGAGATTGTGACCGACATTCATGCCTGGCTCAAAGAGAACCGGGCCGCGCTGGAACCGATTTTGCGGTAAACAAAACGGCTGCCTGAATCTAATTCAGGCAGCCGTTTTTATAGTAATATCCCGCTCAACACACCACCGCCAAACCCCCCAAAAGCGCCACATCGTTTGCCAATTCAATCGTAAACCGGGCGGTTTTATAGTCGTAGCGCAGTTTATACAGACATACGTTCCGGTGTTCGTACCGATCCATGTTGGCCAGCGATTCGTGCATCAGCCACGACAGCAGTATCCGCATCGCCCGTCCGTGCATCACAATCAGTACCGGGTTTTCGTCGGAACGGCTCAGAATCAGGTCAATCACGGGCTTTTGACGGTTCATCACATCCTGCGGACTTTCTCCCCCGTCGGTGGGTTGGTCGGTGTAACCCGCCGACCAGCTTTCCATCAGGGCGCGGTAATACGCATTGTCGGTTGAGTTTGGTACTTTCCCTTCCATCACGCCCCAGCTAATTTCGTTTAGCCCCGCATACTGCTCGGTCGGAATAGTAAGTTGAGCAAATGGAGCCGCCGTTTGATGGGTGCGTTTTAGGGTCGAGAGATAAATTTTGGCAAACGGCACACCCTGATACGTCTCAAAGAAAGCCATTGCCTGCGCCCGGCCCAATTTGTTGAGGTCGGCATCTATGCCGCTGCCCTGCACCACCCCCTGACGGTTGTAGTCGGTTTCGCCATGGCGAATGATATAAATCGTTTTCTGTTCCAAGAAACGTGTTGCTTACAGGCGTAAATTTGCCGCAAAAGTAGCTAAAACTGACCAGAAAATGAAGGCCAATCTTGATATTACCCAATTGAACAGCACCCACAAAAACAGTATTCTGGAGGTACTGGGCATTGAATTTACTGAAGCCGGTGATGGCTACTTAGTGGCCCGGATGCCCGTTGACCAGCGCACCCACCAACCGTTTGGAATTTTGCACGGGGGCGCGTCCGTAGTGTTGGCCGAAAGTATTGGCAGTACAGCCTCGTTTCTGCTCCTCCCCGACCCTACCAGACAACGGGCAGTCGGCTTAGAGATCAACGCCAATCATCTGCGGTCGGTGCGGTCGGGCTGGGTTACGGGACGTTGCACGGCCATTCATCTTGGTCGTACCACTCACGTCTGGGATATTCGGATGACTGACGATCAGAACAAATTAGTGTGTATCAGCCGACTAACAGTGGCAATTGTGGCTATCTAAGCACAAAATCCCTTCTCCGTTTGTTAGTCAATCAGCCGCCCACCAACGGCGGTTCGGTTATGTACGCGACTCCTGATTTGCAGCCAATTGACACCATTGCCACGCAAAATGCGGCCCGTTTTCGCTGGGAAGCAGCCCGGCAACTTGGCCACCCCGCAGCCCTCTGGCGACTGCCCAGCCAAACTGATAAACACTTGATTGTCAGTTTTGATGATGACCTGCCGACTGTTTCAGCAGATTTAGATGAACTGCCCGCCGGATTCGCCGTTAGCCCGTTCGATAATTTCGACGATGAAGACACCGACCTCGCCCGAACGCTTTTTCTGCGGGCCGATGCGTGTTTTGTGTTTTCAGGCGGGGAAATCGTGCAGGAAACCCTGCCCGAAACAGCAACAGGAATGGTCTTTGCCGAAACCGTTGGCACGATTGCCGCTCAACCGCCACGAGTGTCAACCAACAACCCGGCTACCGTTTTACCCGATGCCGATGCCCAGGCCTTTTTTGAGCGAAACGTGGCCGAAGCCGTTACCCAAATGCAGCAGGGTGCGTTTCGGAAAGTAGTGCTGTCGCGTACCAAAACGGTGCAGTTTGAGCAGGACGTAAGCGTGGTACAGTTGTTCGACAAACTCTGCCAAACCTATCCCACCGCGTTTGTGTCGGCAGTTTGGTTGCCGCATCTGTCCCAAACCTGGCTCTGCGCCACTCCCGAACGGCTCGTTAGTGTGGACGTGAACGGGATTTTTCGCACCATTTCGTTGGCCGGAACACAGTCAGCCATTCGTCCTGACGGACAGCGCAAACGCCCCGCCGACGCGCTTTGGTCGCAGAAAGAAATTGAAGAACAGGCGTTGGTCAGCCGCTATATTATCGGCTGTTTTAAGCGAATCCGGCTGCGCGAATACCTCGAAGAAGGTCCCAAAACGATTGTGGCCGGCAATCTGATGCACCTCGGCAGTCACTTCACGGTTGACACCCAGGCCGTGCGCTATCCGCAGCTTGGCACGGTGATGCTCAGGCTGTTACACCCCACATCGGCAGTCTGTGGAATGCCCCGCCGACCAGCGTTTGACTTTATCCGGCAACACGAAACCCACGCCCGCGAGTTATTCGCCGGGTTTCTCGGCCCGGTCAATATCAACTACGAAAGCCACCTGTTTGTGCACATCCGCTGCCTGAAACTGGAAGGAAAAATCGCCACACTGTATGCCGGGGCAGGCCTGACCGAAGATTCTGACCCGGCCCGCGAGTGGCTCGAAACCGAGATGAAATGCCAGACGCTGCTGTCCGTGATCGGGGTGTAGTTATAATTCGGTGATTCTGATGTTGCGGTAAGAAGCCTGCGCTTTGCCGCCACCGTGAATTTGAAGGCCGATGATACCCGTTTCCGGCAGCGTCGAATCTGTTTCGGTATAGTCGGCAGTGAGTTGCCCGTTGAGGTACAGCCGGATTCGTGGGCCTTCGCTCCGCACCCGGTATTTATTCCAGGCGTTGGGTTTCACAATCTGTTGCAGTGCCGTAGAATCCGGCCCGGTCAGAACCCGGTTCCGGCGTGACTCGTCGTAAAGACAGCCCCAGTAGTTTCCGCCCATATCAGCCTGATAACCAACCATTTCGTAGGCCGGGTCTTTAGCGCGTTGGCTGCGAAACTGGATACCGGCGTTCACAAATCCGGTGCCTTCAAGTTTAACTTCCGCCACCAGGTCAAAGTTGCCGTAGGCCCGTTTAGTACAGAGAAAATCGTTGTTTTTGGTAAACCGCTCCGTTGAGCCACCCACCAGCGCCCCCGCTTCGATGCGCCAGGTTGTGGCCGTATCGCCTTCCCAGCCGCCAAACGTGCGCCCATCAAAGAGCGAACGGGCGGGCAGAGTCGGGGCAAACAACATGAGAAACGGGTTGATAAGAAAAAGCCAGAGAATCATAACCGGATGGATTTAGGGATTTGACGATTTTCACCAAAAAAGCGTCCGGCACTGGTTTTCTCCCTACGCAGCTCCTTCTGCCGGGTCTTCGGGAGCCGACGACCCTTCGTCGGTGGTCCGGTTGCCCGCGCTGCTCGCTGCCGACGACTGCGTTTCTGAATCAGGGGCCGTGCCGCCGGGGTTTTCGGGAGTGGTTTGCTGCTTGTTTTCGAGACTGTCTTCGCTGGGTTGCATCGGCTGGTTAGTTGAGGGCATCATCGTCTAAATCGTCTTTCACGTTTTCGTTTAGTTCCTGGCTTATATCCTCAGAATCTGTCTCGTCGGGTTGGGCTGGCTGCGGGTCAAGGTCTTTGGCGAGTTCGTCGCCGTAGCCACTGGTAGCCCCGGAGCCGGTGTCGTCATAGTCGGCACCACCCCGGTCGGGGCCTTGCGCGGGGTTCATCATAAGCAGTTCAGCGGGGCCGATGCCGGTAACAGTTGGTTGTGTTGTCATAGTTTTTATTGATGAATTGTCACGGGCATAACACAAAACAAGGGTCTTCGCTTTCGGGAATTGAGCCAATGGGCTAACAGGCACGCTCTTTTCACCAGTAATTCAACAGCCGAATCTACTACGGGGTCTGAGAAGCTGGTGAATCTAAAGCTGATCTGGGAAGGGAATTTTGTCTATTTTGCGGGTAAGTATTTGCAACCGAAAAATGAAATCGACAGACATATCTTCCCCGGACTTTACGGACGAACTTACCATTGCCCAACCAACACTTGCGCCCGATCAACAGGAAAAATTGCGTGAGCTAACTGCTCAAAGCTGGAACCTCGAACTGGTTATTTCGGGCGCGGCTCTGTTTGCCGTTTTACAAATACCCGACCTGCTCGACCAAGTGTTCGATTATTTCCGGTATAATTTCATGACACAGATGGCCGGTGTGCAGGCAGTGTTTCCGTTGCTGGCCTACAGCCTGATGAAGGGAATGTGTTACGTGCTGTTTTTCGCCTTCCTGACCAATTTTGTGATGCGGGCGTTTTGGGTTGGGCTGGTTGGCTTGCTCGCCGTGTACCCAACCGGCATTCACTACAACCGGATTCCCTTCTCGACCCCCTACGCCCAGAAACGGGTGGCTACTGACCTGGGGCCACTCGACCGGTATATTCTGCGGCTCGATCAGCGGTGCAACATCATTTTTGCCGTTGCCTTTCTGTTTGTTATATTTTTGATTGTAACGGCCTTTTTCTACCTCATCATTCTGCTGGTTTCTTCCGTATTGAAGCCAATGATTCCGGCTGAAATCTGGCATAGTATAGAACTTGCCGCCAATGTACTCGGTGGATTATACTTGACTGCCAGCATTGTACTGAGTTTGCCCAAGGTCAAAGCGCACCCAACCGGCGAGAAACTGCACTACCAACTCTCGTCCATTACCAGGTTGGGATATTGGGGAATGTACAAACCCTTTGCATTCATCGTCAACACGTTCTATAGTCACCTTCCTTTCGGGAAAATCTTACGGGCAATGGGGGTATTTTTTGTCGTTTTCATCATGGTAATTATGGTTGAGATGGTGGCTAATATATCGCGGGGTGACCAACGTGTATCGCTTTTCAACCAACGGCATTTATACACAGCCCGGATTGATAGTCTGTTTAGCAATCCAAACGCCTACGACGACCAACGGCCTGAGGGTGAGTATGTTGCTGCCGCGACTATTCAGTCTGACGTGATTCGCGAACCATTTGTCCGACTCTTCGTGGCTTACCCCAAAGCCTTAGATACGCTCCTGACGAAAATGGCCCCGGAGCCTGTCTGGAGCGACACGCTGTCCAGAACGGAATTACGTCGGCGGTTTGCGGACTGGAGTAATGGGCAACTGAGCGACATGATGCAGATCACGGTTAATGACTCGGTGTATCTTCGCCCGGATTTGTTGTTCGCGCAACGAGGCCAACTACAACAGCGCGGCTGGCAAACGGTGCTGATCCCCGGTAATTTCAAACTCGGCAAAAACACAATCCGTGTCAGTCTCATGTCAGACTCCCTGACCAAACCCCAGGAAATAACAACAATTCCATTCTGGTACGTACCGGATAAATGAGGTAAGCCAGCCATAACTACTTCACCATCGAAACGGTTAATGACACGAACCTAACGTTTCGCTCAAAATGCTCAACTACGCCCTGAATCGCCTGTCTGACCACCCAATTCTGACCACTGCCGATGTAAAACCGTTTTCGCCGGGATTCTCCGTTCTGGGTGCGTTTAATCCCGCAGCCTGTTTTTTTAGGGGCGAGGTGTTGCTGCTGCTTCGCGTGGCCGAGGCTCCGGCACCCAAACCGGGTGTGGTTCGGGTGCCGTTGTTGCTGCCCCAAAACGGCGTTCTGACCCTGACGGTTAAGGTCTTTGCCGAACCCGCTTACGCCTATGATTCCCGCGTGTTCAAGCACGATGGCCGGGCGTATCTGACCTCGTTGAGCCATCTCCGGCTTGCCCGCAGCCACGACGGAATCAACTTCACCATTGACGACGCGCCGTTTCTGTTTCCCGACCGGATGGATGAATCCTACGGTATTGAAGATGCCCGCATTACCTGCCTCAACGGCACGTATTGGATCACCTACACCGCCGTTTCTGAACACGGCCCGGCAGTTGGATTAGCCAAAACAACTGATTTTAAGCACGTTGTGAAAGTGGGACTGATCTTGCCCCCGCCCAACAAAGACGTGGCGTTCTTTCCCGCAACAATCAACGGCGCGTATCAACTCCTGCACCGCCCGATGGTCTCGGACATTGGCAAGCCTTCGGTCTGGCTCGCCGATTCGCCCGATGGCGTACATTGGGGCAACCACCAGTTCCTGTTTGGCGGGCGCGGCCATACTGAACCCGGTTTTGACTGGGAAGGCCAGAAAATCGGGGTGGGGCCGGAGCCGTTGCTGACCGACGAGGGCTGGCTGGTGCTGTATCACGGGGCAAACGACAATAATGAATACGCCCTGGCTTTGGCCCTGCTCGACACCGCCGACCCGACCCGCGTGCTGGCCCGCTCTGACAAACCCCTGCTCACGCCCGACCTAACCTGGGAGCGCGAAGGATTCTTTCCGAATGTGGTGTTCTCGAATGGCTGGGTGCGGTTCCCGGAGGGCCACCCCAACGCAGGCCGGATTTTCGTGTATTATGGCGCGGCAGACTCGGGCGTGGGCCTGGCCGAATTAAGCCGTTTACAGGGATCACAAACAATAGCCTGATATTATGCCCGAGACACTTACCGTTGCCCTCGCTCAAATTGCCCCTGTTTGGCTCGATAAGCAGGCAACCCTAAAAAAAATAGCCGATGCGATACGCGAAGCCGCTACCAAACGCGCTCAATTAGTCTGCTTTGGCGAGACACTCCTGCCCGGCTATCCGTTCTGGCTCGATTTGACCGATGGGGCGCGGTTTAACTCGCCCCTACAAAAGTCTATTTTTGCCCACTATTTAGCCGAAGCCGTCAGCAGCGACGCGGGTGATTTAGGCCCGATTTGTACCCTCGCCCGCGAACACCAAATAGCGGTTTATTTAGGCTGTGCCGAACGAGCCGCCGACCGCGCCGGGCACAGCATTTATTGCAGTCTGGTGTATATCGCCCAGAGTGGCATTGTGCAGTCGGTGCATCGAAAACTCATGCCAACCTACGAAGAACGATTAGCCTGGAGCATTGGCGATGGTAACGGGCTGCGGGTGCATGAACTGGGGCCGTTTACGGTGGGCGGGCTGAACTGCTGGGAAAACTGGATGCCATTGGCCCGTACCGCACTTTATGCCCAGGGCGAGAACCTGCACGTGGCCGTTTGGCCGGGCAATGTCCGCAACACCATTGACCTGACCCGGCACATTGCCCTCGAAAACCGGATGTACGTGCTGTCGGTATCGGGCCTGATGCGGAAAACCGATATTCCCGACACGGTGCCGCACCATGACTTGATCCGGCAAAACGCGCCCGATGTGCTGGCCGATGGTGGCTCGTGCTTGGCCGCACCCGACGGAAGCTGGCTGATTGAGCCAATTGTGAACCGGGAAGCCGTTGTTTCGGCCACGATTGACCTGAACGACGTGCGAAAAGAACGGCAAAACTTTGATCCGTCGGGGCATTACGCCCGTCCCGACGTGTTTTCATTGTCGGTCAATCGGGAACGGCAAACGCTGGTGCGGTTTAGCGAATAGGTTGGAAGGCGTTGGCGAGATTATTTCGGACAAAAACTTACCAACCAATATACGCTGGTGGCTTAATGCCGTTCAGTCGCAGATAAACAATCATTTGGGCGCGGTGGTGGGTTTGGTGATCGTTGAGAAGCAACACAATTTTTCGCTTGGCCGAATGTCCACCCCAATAATCTATTTCTTCGGCCAGCGTTTGGGCGGTCATCTGGGCAAAGGTTTCTTCGGCGTAATCAAAGGCTTTGCCAAGTGTCTCGATCAATTCTTTCTTGGAGGAACCCTGCTTGACTTTCTCCATCAATTGCTTGCCGCTAAAAGGCGGCTCCACCCCACGAATCAGCCTGGCCGACAAAGCATACAAATTGCCTGCGATGTGCATTTGCTGTTCGGCAAAGCTGAATTCTTCCGGCACGGGTTTGTAGGCATAGTTGCTTTCCGGCATCAACTCGGCTACG
>JBBRUV010000126.1:0-12236 GCA_038247465.1 Cytophagales bacterium | reverse complement strand
TTTGGTCACACATTAAAACACCTATTTTACACTAAAAAAAAAAAATTAAAAAAAAAAAAATTTTTTTTTTTTCCCCTACAAAACTGGTTTTATCTCTGTGACCCCAAAGCAAACTACAACCATGATTGCCGACAAAAAAGCTCCTGGTCAGCGCGTCCTGAAACGTATGTCCACCCGAACAAAATGGCTGTTGCTGGCCCCCATAAGTCTGGCATTGATTGGGGCCGGGCTATGTATGTTCAGCGAAGCCGGAAACGCCAAACACACCGGGCAGCCGTTTAGCACGTGGTTTTGGCTCGGCACATTCAGCCTGATTCTGATTAACGGCGGTTTGTCGGTATTTGGACAGGCCGTGCGGCTTCGGGTGCAGTTAGACTACCGCCGGTTTGTGCGCCGGGAACTCCGTAAACAAAAAAAACCGTCGAAATGACGGGTTTTCTGTCTGTACGCTGATTGGTCATTTCATGATTGCCATTCTGGTCTTAGAATGGTAATCACGAAATAAAACGGTTTTACGCAGCTACGGCTGCTTTCTTTTCGGCAAAAGAGGCTTTGATAGCTTCTACGTCCACATTTTTGATGGTCGGCTTTTGCTGCAATTGCTGGATACGCTGAATGGCGTTGTTGGCGCGGGTGCGGTTCTTGCGGGCCTTGCGCCGGAGTTCGGTTACTGCCATAGTTGTATAGGTCTTATTTGTCGGTTTCAAAAACGAACCGCAAAAGTACGGTTTTTCAATCAAAATGATTGCATCCCTTACCAGTCGTCTCGTCGGGATTGTCAGTCAACCGAATTTTTCTGCCCGTTGAGCCAACCCTCTGCATCGTTACCGCCGAACACCCACCTTGCCGTACTTTTGCACCATGCAAAAACCGTCATTGCCGAAAGGCACCCGCGACTTTGGGCCGACCCAGATGAGCAACCGGCTCTTTATTTTCGATACCATCCGCCAGACGTTTCGCCGATACGGATTCCAGCCCATCGAGACCCCCGCCGTGGAAAACCTCGCCACCCTGACCGGGAAATACGGCGACGAAGGCGACCAACTGCTTTATAAAATCCTGAATTCCGGCGATTTTGCCGCCAACCTCACCCCCGAAGACCTCGCCGACGGGTCGAAGAAAATCACGCCCAAAATTGCCGAGAAGGGCCTGCGCTATGACCTCACCGTACCGTTTGCCCGCTATGTGGTCATGAACCGCCACGCTCTCACGCTGCCGTTTAAACGATACCAGCTACAACCCGTCTGGCGGGCCGACCGACCCCAGAAAGGCCGGTATCGGGAGTTTTACCAGTGCGATGCCGACGTGGTTGGGACGGATTCGCTGCTGTGCGAGGCCGAAATTATCACCATGATTCACGAGGTGTTCGGGAATCTGGGCATTGCCGATTTCACCCTCAAAATCAATAACCGCAAAATTCTGGCGGGCATTGCCGAAGCTATCGGTGCGCCGGGCGAAGAGGGGCCGTTGGCCGTTGCCATTGACAAACTCGATAAAATTGGTAAAGACAAGGTGCTTGACGAACTCCGCGAACGGGGTTTTTCTGCCGACGCGCTGACCCGGCTCGAACCCATGTTTGGCTTTACCGACGATGTTACCCAGACACTGACGAGCCTGAAAACGTGGTTGACCGATTCGGAAACCGCCCGGCGCGGCATCGCCGAACTCGAAGAAACGCTGGCCCTCGCCAACCAACTTAGCCTGAACACCGGCAGCCCCGCACAAGTACAACTCGACGTGACGCTGGCGCGGGGTCTGAGCTACTACACCGGGGCCATTTTTGAGGTCAAAGCCAACAACGTGAGCATCGGCAGCATCAGCGGGGGCGGCCGATACGACAACCTTACCGGAGCCTTCGGAATGCCGGGATTATCGGGCGTGGGTATCTCGTTTGGCGTTGACCGGATTTACGACGTGATGGACGAACTGAACCTCTTTCCGGCTGACAATCAGCAGACTACGCGGGTGCTGATTGTGTGTTTCGACGAAGCCGCCCGCGCCGTTGGGTTGCCGTTGCTGACCCAACTCCGGCGGGCGGGCGTGGTGGCCGAAGCCTACCCCGATTTCGCTAAAGTCAAGAAAATGCTGGATTATGCCAACGCTAAATCCATTCCGCAGGTGGTGCTGATCGGCTCCGACGAAGTGCAGACCGGCCTGCTCACGGTGAGAAACATGGTGACGGGTGAGCAACGGAAGCTAACGGCAGAAGAAATAGTTGAATCGTTGTAATTTGCTGCCAGACTACTGATGTGGTCATGAACGATAACCTGATTTTTACGGGAATAAACGCGCCAAGAGCGCATCAAGCCGTAATCACTCGACTGATCTACGGCCTGACCGATTTGTATCTTGACAAGAAAACAACGCTGTTTCCGTATCCCGAAACGATGATTAACGAAGGCGAAACCAGCCCTGTACTCGATGTGATGCTGGTTGACCCCGCCACTGATTTAGTAAAAATGCTGATTGAGATAGATCATACGCAGGGTATCCAGAAAGATGTACAGAAAGTCAGAAAACTAATGCAGGAATACGCTGTGCCAGAAGGGTTTACCTACGATTATAAGTTAAAAAAGTGGCTTAAACTACAACTCAGCGATTTGGCAAATCCCATGCCGTCGTCATTCAGCGACCTGATTCAGGCCGATTTACAGACGTTTCTGGCGTAATACCCGCCACATTTCCAGCGGTCGGTCGGTACTCATAATGTCGGCACCGCGTTGGGCAAAGCCGACATACACCGAATCACCTTTGGCAACAGCCTGTTTGTCTAAATTGCCGAGGGTACCCAGAATACAGCCGATGCTTTTCTGATGCAGAAAGTTGTACAGATCAGGATCGGCTTCACGGGTGCCAACAAAGGCCACCATCCGGTTGTCGGGGATTCCCAGGTCGCGGAGACGCTGATAATCAGCTACGTTGCGGATACCGACGGAGATCATTAATGCCGGGTCGAGTTTATGGACACGGGCGGCATCGGTGGCATTGTAGGTGATGATAGCTGCGTAGTTTTCAGCTCCTGTTTTATGAATGGCCTCCACTACTTTCTCGAATTTTACGTTCCGCTTTACATCCAGCGTAAACGTCACTTTGTTTTTTCCCCAGCGCAGCACCTCCTCCAGCGTCGGAATTTTAAATGCCGTGACGGTGCCGGCGTTGTCTTTCAGACGCAGCAGTTGGATGTCGGCGTAGGTGCGGCCAATGAGCGGCCCGGTTCCGGTGGTGGTGCGGTCGAGAGAGGCATCGTGCATCATTACCAGCACACTGTCTTTAGTTAAGTCAATGTCGCACTCGATGATAACCGGAATCTGTTTGGCCAGATACGCAAATGATTCGATGCAGTTTTCGGGATAGCCGGGCAAGTCGCCCCCGCCCCGGTGAGCCGATATTTTAGGTAAGGTGCCGGGTTGATACGTCATAAAAGACGACAGGCCGGCAGTTGGTACGCGGGTGTAGGTGCGGGGAGCGCAGGTGGCGAGCAACAACGCCAGCGCGAGTGCGGAGAGTACAGAAGAAACAGTTTTCATGCAACAAAGGTAGAGATGCAACACACAAACACCCCCGAAGGGACCCCGGTACTCAACAAAAAACAACTGTATGATTTGTGCAACGAGGTGGTTCAGCAACGCGTTGAAACGGCCCGGCAAGCCATGACAGCCGCCCAGGAGTCGGCCAACGAAGAAGGCAAAAGCAGCGCGGGCGACAAATACGAAACCGGGCGGGCGATGGCTCAAATCGAGCGCGACCGCCATGCCCACCTTTTGGCTGACGCGCTGGCAATGGCGCGGGACTTAGCCCGCATCAACGTCGACAAACTGTACACCACCGTGCTGCCGGGCAGCGTTGTTACCACCAGTCGGGGCCTGTTTTTTATCAGCATCGGCGCGGGGAAGTTGCTCCCCGCAAACGGCACGGCGGTCTTTGCGGTGTCGCCAGCGTCGCCGGTAGCTATGGCAATGGCGGGCAAAACCACCGGCGAAGACGTAATTTTCAACAAACTGACTTACAGTATTTTGGCCGTTGGCTGATGGTCAAGAACCCAATCTGCTGCGTTTTTTGGGTAAATAAACGTGTCGTTCATTGGCTAAATCTGTCGTTCATTCATTAATCCGGGCAAAGTTTTTGAGAAAGCATAGCTTCGTAGCCTGATATGCATAAACCCCCGGCCAGGTTGAGCTGGGGGTTTGTTTTGCCATCAAAAGCCGGTTGCTAACGTCTTTATCCGGCACAGGTACCCATCGGCGGTCATATACAATGTACGGCCATCGTCGCCCCAGCCGCAGTTGGCCGTGAGTTGGCCGGTTTCGATGCGGCCCAGCAGTACACCCTCCGGCGACAGCACCAGAACCCCGCCGGGGCCGGTAGTCCAGATGTTACCGGCCCGGTCAGTTTTCAGGCCATCGGGTGCGCCTTTTAGTCCTTGCTTGCTCAGGGCCGAGGCATTGAAGAGTTCGCGGCCCGGCCCCAGTATGGCGGTTTTAGCACCGTCGTCCTGCAATGCGTATGCCATCACCACCGGCTTTGCTCCGTCAGACTGCGCGATATACAACGTTTTTTCGTCGGGTGATAAAGCCACGCCGTTTGGCCGCGTTAAATCACTGATAATGAGCGATACCGTACCATCGGGCGCGATGCGATAGACCCCAAAAACCGGCGTTTCGCGGGCGAGGTCATTTTCCTGTTTGGGCAGGCCGTAGGGCGGATCGGTAAAATAGTAACTACCGTTGCTGTGGGCAACCACATCGTTGGGGCTGTTAAAGCGTTTGCCCTGAAAATTATCGGCTAAGGTTCGTTTGCCCCCTCCCGTCGGCGGCATGACCGACACGCGCCGGTCGCCGTGTTCGCAGGCAATCAGCCGCCCCTGCCGGTCGGTGGTCAGCCCGTTCGAGCCGGGTTCGTTCGAGTATGTTCCTGCGCCGGTGTAGCCCGACGGTTTCAGAAATGTAGTGAGTCCGTCGGTCTGGTTCCACTTAAAAATCGTGTTCTGCGGTACATCAGAAAATAGCAGGTATCCGGGCGCGTTGGCCTGTGGTTTTACCCAGACTGGCCCTTCGCTCCAGACAAAACCCGACGCTAAAACTTCGATTTTTGCATCAGGTGCAATCAATTTATCGAAGCGCGGATCGAGCCGGACAAGGCGACCTATGGTCGGATAAGGTGGTTGAGCGGCTATTGTGAAGGATAAAAGGAGAACAGAGGAAAACAGGATGATTTTTTGCATAATTGACAAATGAAAGACAGAACAAACGTGCTAAAAACTTTTTGATTTTCCCGCTAAAATCGGGCAGATTCGCCCCTGCAAACCAAAACTGTGTAGTAAAATCTAACTAATACCATGAAAAAGGTACTCGTTTTCATTGCAGCCATGCTCGTTACGGTGGCTGTTCAGGCCCAGACCACCGCCCCGGCAATGGCAACATCAGCAACGGCTGACCCCACACAAGACCCGAAAGCCGTAACGATGGCGTTCTTCAAAGTCCTGAAAGATGCCGACAGCGGGATGCTCACCAAAATTGCTGCGGACGATTTTGCCATAATCAGTTCCGATGGCCAACAAGCCGACCGTGATTTGCTGGTTCAGGCGATAAGCGGGGGCTATTTAACGGTTCAGGAAACGCCCATTAACATCAGCCGGATGAGCGTTTACAATGGCGACGCGGCAGTGGTAGCGGGTAGTATGCGCTTCAAAGGTGATTTACAAGGGCAGAAATTCGATATGGCGGTTGTTTTCTCGGCCACCTGCATCAAGCAGGGCGCGGGCTGGAAAATTGCCGGGATGCAACTTACGCCGGGGCAATAAATCTGTCAGAGTCTTGGAATCACGGAAAAAAGCTCGTTTCTGAGTAGAAACGAGCTTTTTTTACAAATTTTTGCGGGGCGGGTATGATGTAGTTTTAATGGGCATTTGTCTCACAACCCAACGTGGTAATCGTAACCCCGCTCGGCCCAGAAATCCTTCGGGCGGTCGTCCTGAAAGGTAATTGTGCCGATGCGTTTGAGGTTTTTCACGCCGTATTTCACCGGAATAATCAACCGAAGCGGTGCGCCGTGTGGCCCGGTTATTGGTCGGCCGTTCATTTCGTAGGCCAGCAACGTTTGGGGGTGCATGGCACTGGCAATATCTAAACCGACGTAGTAGCCGTTGTCGGGCGTAGTCATACCCACGTGGTTAAAATAATCCGCTTCGTCGGTGGCGGCTTGCCCTGACCGGGTGCCGAGGGTATATTTTGCCACGAAGTCAGCAAACCGAACCCCGCCCCAGTGCTGAATCTGGCTCCAGCCCTCTACACACTTAAACTCAAAAACCTGATCGTGTCTGGGCAACGCCTTAATGTCGTCAATGGTCAACGTGAGGGGTTGGCGGCCCGGCTGTTGCACAGTCAGCGTCCAGTCAGACACCGTAAACGCTCCTTTCATACCGTCTTTACCATTGACACGGGGCGTTTTAGCCGCCTGTTCGAGCGGAAACGTGGGCGCGAGATTTTGACTGCTGAAATAGGTGTTGGCAATCTGCTCATTGGTGTTCAGGATGTCGCGCAGAGGTTTGGGCAGGCCAGCCACGCGGGGCTGTGCGGCCACGTACTTCCAGATACCAACCGGCACCAAACTCGCCAAACCGAACCAGGCAAAGGCTTTGATCGTGCGCCGACGAATCTGCTGATCGGTAGTAAGCATTTCCCGTTCGGGCATTTCGGGGATTTGTTCGTTGTTGTTGTTCATAGCATTGTTTGTGGTTTGTGGTTTGTAGTTTCATCCGTAACCACAAACCACAAACTGACTTCATTCCTTCACCACATCGAAGCCGGTTATCATACTCCTGAAATTATTCCAGCCCGCTTTGGCAACCTGCACCA
Source organism: Cytophagales bacterium (assembly GCA_038247465.1). GTDB lineage: Bacteria > Bacteroidota > Bacteroidia > Cytophagales > Spirosomataceae > JBBRNH01. Next base: position 5,382 of record JBBRUV010000126.1, on the reverse strand, counting down.
CGTGAACCACAAAAAACAGCACGTAGCCAATAGTAAGGGCAAAATGAATGAGCCGTGCCGTCTGATAACCACCAAACGGGACCACCAGCCACCAAAGTTGCGTTGGCTTGTAAATTGCCAGCCCGGTCAACAGCGAGCCAAGCCCCATTACCACAATGGCCGAATACGCAATGCGCTGGGCTGCGTTGTATTTACCCATTGGCGGCATGGTTTTGCGGATGCCCAGATCATGCAGTACCACCTGCCAGGCTTCGGCAAACGAGTTTCGTTTGGGCAGCAAGTAACGCCACTCGCCCGAAATGGCGGTGTAGCCCACATACAGAATGCCATTGATGATAAAAATCCATTGAAACACAAAATGCCAAGCCATGCCCTCGGCCAACCGAAACGGTGCCTTTAATGCGGCAAAAAACCATTTCGGAAAAAACTCAACCAGAGTCACACCAGCCACCTGAATTTTGTAGGGATGATAGGCCCAGTAAATCAACAGGCCGCTCCAGATCATAACCGTCAGCACGGGGAAGTTAATCCAGTGAAACCAGCGGATGGCGAGCGGGTGTTTGTTTTCAACAATTCGTTTCATAGTTTTCTCTTAACTGTCTCACCAATACTTCATTAATACGAACGTAGCTTTCGTGCGTCCAGCCGGCCACATGAGGGGTTAGCACTACGCGGGCCGATTGACGAAGGTAATCGAACGTGGTTTGTTGGGCGGGCGTGAGGGTAGCGAGTTTTTCGTTTTCCAGCACGTCAAGCCCGGCACCCCTAATTTTACCGCTCTCCAAACCCTGCACCACATCGGCCAAGACCACAATCTCACCCCGCGCAATGTTGAGCAGATAAAACGGTTTGGTCATTTGCGCGATAAAGTCGGCATTAATCCAGCCCCGCGTATCGTCGGCAAGCGGGACGTGTAGACTAATTACGTCGGATTCGGCCCGAATAGTTTCCATCGAAACAGCAGTGGCAAAATCATCGCCGTAATTCGTCAAAGACTTATCACGGCACAGTACCCGGCACCCAAACCCGGTGAGCCGCCGAGCGGTGGCGCGGCCATTGTTGCCATAGCCAATGATACCAACGGTTAGGCTGCCGAGTTCATACCCCCGGTTGCCCTCCCGGTCCCAGATGCCCTGCCGCACGTCGCGGTCGGCTCTGGTAATGTTTGCCAGGAGCGATAACAACAGCCCGACGGTATGCTCGGCAACGGCATCGCGGTTGCCCGCGCCCGCGTGAAAAACCTGAATATTTCGTCGGCTAACCGCTTCTAAATCAATCAGATCAAGCCCGGCTCCGGCCCGGCCAATGTAGCGCAGGTTGGGGGCATGGGCCAGCAAGGCTTCGTCAACGGTGGTTTTGCTGCGGATAATCAACCCGGCATACGGGCCAATCTGAGCCAGAATACCGGCCCGGGTGAGTGTAGGTTGGTATTGAAACGAGAAACCGGCTTCGGTTAGCATCGGTAACAGCGAGGGGTGCATCTCGTCGGCAATCAGAATCTGGTTCATCGGCAGTGATTTCGTAACTTGCGACCAACAACTCAATCAACAATTATCAATCAACAACGGGTAGTGGGCCTTGTGTGCGCCAAAAAACCGCAGAAACAAAGCTAAAAGCTATCAACAACTGTTTATTGATCACTGATAATTGTTTATTGGTCATTGATAATTGCAAAAGTACATGGAGCAAGACCAATCTGGTATAACTAACGGGCAGCCCGCCAGCCGTCCCGAATCAACAGGGCAGCAAGAGCATCAGGCTGATAATCGGTCGGAGCGGCAACATCGCGAACCCCGGCCCGACAGCCAGCCCAACCGCCCGGAAGGCCGCACCGATCAGCTAACGAACCGGCCCAACCGCGATCATAACCGCGACCGCCAAGATAACCCCCGCCCCGACGGACAGCCCGGCCAACAACAGCCCCGGCGCAATCAGGACGGCAAATCCAACGGCGAACCGCGCCCCGAAAACCGCAATCAGGAACCCCGGCCCAACCGCGAACCGCGTGCAGAAAACCAGAACCCCGACGGCCAAACTCCCCGCGAACCGCGTTCTGAAAACCGAAACCCAGATGGTCGGCCCAACCGCGAACCGCGTTCTGAAAATCGAAGTCAGGAACCCCGCCCAAACCGCGAAGCCCGTTCAGAAAACCGAAGTCAGGACGACGTAATTCAGGAAAGCCCATTGCCCGAATCGCAGAACCCGGAAACAGAAAAACCAGAAGGGCGGCAACCAAACCGGCCCGGCGAATCGCGACAGGAGCGGGATCGCCAACGCGAAAACGACCGCAACCGGCAACGTAACCGCGACAGCACCCCGCGCAATGACCGTGACCGTGACCGCGAACCCCGGCGCGACGACGAGCCGGGAGCGCGTCAGACCCGTAGCAGTTTGTTGGACGATGCCGACCGCGACGACGACGACGACCGGCAGGGAACCCTCAGTCCGCCCCGCCCCGACGATACCGACCGCCCTTTTCAGGACGAGCGGCTCATTATCGGCATTACCCTCGGCGACTATAACGGCATTGGGCCGGAGGTAATCCTGAAAGCCCTGCAATACAACCAGTTACGGCGAATCTGTACGCCCGTGATCTACGGCTCGATGCGGGTGCTGAACCGCTACCGTAACCTGCTGAACCTCAAAGACTGGAACCTGAACGGGATTCAGCACGTGGGTCAGGCAAGCCACAAACTGACCAACGTGATCACCTGCTGGAACGATCAGCAACCGATACCGTTGCCCCAAAAACTGGCTTCGGCTCCGGCAGTTTCCCCTGAAACGGCTACTGAAAATCAGCCGGTTAACGATTCCAGTTCTGAGACAACACCAACCGGAGAATCAGTTGAGCAGCCGTCGGTTGATAACGCAGTGCCTGTGCCAACACAGACCGAAGCACCCGCCCCACTGCCAAACTACGAGGTGCAACCGGGCAAAATTACCCCCGAAGCGGGCATGGCAGCATTGGCCTGTTTGCAACGCGCCGTCGAGGATTTGCAGGCCGGGCGGTTAGACGCGCTCGTGACAGCCCCGATCAACAAGCACAATATTCAGTCGGAAGTGTTCAGATTTCCGGGGCACACCGAATACCTGACCGATGCCTTTGGCGCAACGGACAGCCTGATGTTTATGGTCAGCGATGTGCTGCGGGTGGGGGTTGTAACGGGTCACGTGCCGCTGAGCCGCGTTCGCCAAAATATCAACCGCGACAAGATTCATCAGAAACTCGCCCTTATGTCGCAGTCGCTGAAACGGGATTTTGGCGTTCGCCGGCCAAAAATTGCCGTGCTTGGCCTAAACCCCCACGCGGGCGAAAACGGGCTGCTCGGCAACGAAGAAAACGAAATGATTACGCCCCTGCTGACCGAACTCCGCAACCGGGGCCACCTAATTTATGGGCCGTTTCCGGCAGACGGTTTCTTTGGCACGATGGCCTACAAAAAATACGATGCGGTGCTGGCAATGTACCACGATCAGGGTTTGATTCCGTTCAAAACCATTGCTTTTGAAGAGGGCGTAAACTTCACGGCGGGCCTGTCAATCGTCAGAACCTCACCCGATCACGGCACCGCCTATGACATTGCCGGCAAAGGAATCGCCGACGAAACCTCGATGCTGCAGGCCATTTATACCGCCTGCGATGCGGCCCGAAACCGGAAACAAGCCGCTGAATTAGAGGCTAATGCGTTAAAGAAATAGTTTGTAGAGCCGCAAAATTTTGCGGCTCTGTGCTACCCGGATGGTTTTAAACCGGATAGTGTTCATGTATTGGTAAATCGAAAAAAAACATCTGGCGGTGAGCCTAAAAATTTTGCGGCTCTACATCTCAAAAAAATGCTCAAATCAATGACCGGCTTCGGTAATGCAACCGTCGAAACGCCCAATCTGACCGTAACGGCAGAAATTAAAACGCTGAACTCCAAGTTCTTAGACATATTTTGCCGATTACCCCGGCAGTTTTCTGATAAGGAAATCGAACTGCGTAACCTGCTCACCCAAAACCTCGAACGCGGCAAAGTCGAGTTATCGGTCAACGTAGCACGGTCGGCAGGTGAGCGGCCCACCCTGGTCGTAAACCGGGCATTAGTAGCCGGTTATGTGAATGATTTGCAGGAGACATCGAAGGCGATGTACCTCCGTTTTTCTGACGACGCGATCATGAAACTGGCTCTGGCCCAGCCCAATGCGTTCCAGAGCGATTCGTTGCCCAACGCCGACGACGTAGCCGCCGACTGGCAAACGGTGTTGGCCGCTGTGCAGGAAGCCCTTGTCCGTTGCAACGAATTTCGGTTGCAGGAAGGCGCGTCCCTCGATAGCAAACTGACCGGCTATATCACTGCTATTGCCGACGGACTTACCACCGTTGAAGGCCACGATGTGCGCCGGATTCCTGCCGTGCGGGAGCGGTTGCAGACAACCGTGAAGGAACTCCTCGGCAGCGACGAGTTCGACCGGAACCGCTTTGAGCAGGAGTTGATCTACTACATCGAAAAGTTTGATATTTCGGAGGAGAAAGTCCGGCTCAGAAACCACCTCGATTATTTTCAGGAAGTGCTGCACACCGAAGAAGCCAACGGTAAAAAGCTGAACTTCATCGCCCAGGAGATTGGCCGCGAGATCAACACCATCGGCTCAAAAGCCAACGACGCGGCCATTCAGCGTATCGTAGTCGGCATGAAAGATGAGTTGGAGAAGATTAAAGAGCAGACGATGAATGTGATTTAAGTGAATAAACTCCCCTTAGATTTTTACCAAAACCACGACACCCTCACCCTTTCCCAACGGCTGCTGGGTTGCGAACTCGTGCATAACCACCCCGCCGGAGGCCGAACGGCGGGGATTATCGTGGAAACCGAAGGCTACCTCACCGATGACCCCGCCTGCCACGCCTACCGCCGACCGACCCCGCGCAACGCAGCCATGTTTGGCCCCGCCGGCACCATTTACGTGTATCAGATTTACAACCATTACCACTGCATCAACGTCGTGACCGGGCCGGAGGGCGTAGGCGAGGCCGTGCTGATTCGGGCCTTGCAACCCACTGACGGATTGGATTTGATGGAAGCCCGGCGCAACGAAGCGTTTAAAACCGGCTTTGACCGCTACCGCCAAAACACAATTGATGCCAGCACCCCGCCCGGTTTCCGCAACCTCTGCAACGGCCCCGGTAAGCTGGTGATTTCGATGGGAATCGTCCGGGCCGAGCATAATTTCGGTTCGCTTATCACCGGCGATATTTCGATTACTCCACCCGTTTTGACTGATTTTGAGATGATTACAACTACCCGGATTGGCATTACGCAGGGCGCGGAGTTACCCTATCGCTATTATGTGAAAAGCAATCGGTTTGTGAGCAAAAAGTAGTTTCTACCGCCCGCAAAT
>JBBRUV010000125.1:0-12332 GCA_038247465.1 Cytophagales bacterium | reverse complement strand
GCGGTTTTGTGGCCGTCAGCCATTGCGTTAGCCGGACTGATTGGGGGTGTTTTTGCAATCCAAATTGTTCGTGGAGTTGCTGCGTTGTCCAGAATTTAAAACTTTTCCCTTTCATCGTTTTTTCATCTTCAGGTAAAGATATACCGATTTACCTACTTCTTTTTCAGATTCAGCCGCTTCACCAATTCCCGTTTGGTGAACGCTAATCGCCATACGGCCAACGGCGTTTTTTGCGCTCCGAAGCAGCTTTGGCAGATAACGCTTTCAACGGGAACGGCGGCATTATAAATAAATAAGGTGTCGGCAATCTTCTGAATGTTAGGCTGTTGCTTGATTTTGTTCTCGGCATTGTACAGATACGCATCCAGCACCTCGCGCTCTTTGGCAGAAAGCCGGGGGTTGGTCACGTCTGCCGCACCGAGTAGCCCGATGGTTAGGCCATACCGCTGGGTGAGGGCGGTGGTTTTGGGTAGGCTTTCTACTCGGCAAAGCCCCGTTTTATCTCCGCCCTGTTTGAGTTTAGCCGTCAATTCAGGTTCGGCAACGGCCACAATCTGCTCGCCCCAACTGTTTACGGCTTCGTTGAGTTGGGCATTGGTAACGCGCTTGGGCTTCTTGTCGCTTATCTCCGATTTTAACTCGCGGGTGTATTGTAGTCGTTCGGGATCGCAGGAAGTGAGTAACAAAGCCGCAAAGCCGCAGCACAGTAAAGTCGCAACGGGGAGCGTCAGGAAACTCGTGATTTTTGGAGGGTTAATCATGATTGAAGCAAATTAGGTAGGCGCGTTGTAAATTTGTAGTTCGTTTTTGACCTAACATCGTCTGGCAGTTTGCTGTTCGGCGGTTGTTGTTCTTGATTTATGGAGCCGAAAAAATACCCGCGTCAACTGTCTTACGGAGCTAACAATACCGTTGTGGCACTGTCGGATGCTGAAGTGGGCAAACTTTTCACGGGTGATACCCGCTCTGATATTGGCTCCGAAGCCGAGAAAATGCGAACTGCCAATCAGATAAACGGCCTTGTGGTGCAGTTTATCCGGCTCGATACCCACCCAACCATCGCAGCCGATATGCTTGTGATGGAACGGCTGTATCCGGTTGATTTCCGGGCGTATGAGGTCGAAATGCGCGAAATTTGGTTTGACGTTTTTACGGAGTCTGTTCATGAATTGCACCGGGCGGGCTTCGTGCATCGTGACCTGCAACGCCCCGAAAACCTGCCCGGCGACCGCTACGACAATATTTTGCTTACGCCACAGGGAATCCGGCTGATTGATGTCGGGATTTCGGTGTTGCGCCATCAAGTCGGCGACCGCTTTTTTGATGCCTACGTCCGGCAGGAATTAGACGAATTGGCCCGTTTTGGGCAGTATTTTATAAACCGATAAAAATTAGTTTAACGTCTAAGGTTTAGCGTGCTTAGGCCAATTCACGTTAAACCTTAGACGTTAACCCTTAAACGCCAATAGATTAATGCTCGAACAGTTAGAAGCCATCAGCGAACGCTTTGATGAAGTCGCTCAACAAATCGTACAGCCCGAAGTGTCTTCGGATCAGAAACGCTTCATGAAGTTGAGCAAAGAATACAAGGACTTAGACAAAATCGTGACGCAATACCGCGCCTACCAGCAATTGCTCGTAGAAATCAGCGCGGCAAAAGAGGTAGTGGCCACCGAAAAAGACGAAGAATTTCGCGAACTCGCTAAGTCAGAACTTGATGAATTAGTGCCAAAACGCGATGCGCAGGAAGAATTGCTCAAAGAACTCCTGATTCCACGCGACCCCAACGACTCGAAAAACGTGATCCTCGAAGTGCGGGGCGGCACCGGGGGCGACGAAGCAGCCATTTTTGCAGGCGATATTTTCAGGATGTACCAACGTTATGCCGACAAGATGGGCTGGCGGCTCTCGATTGTTGATTTCACCGAAGGCACCTCCGGCGGCTATAAAGAAATTGTGGCCGAGGTAGAGGGAGAAGATGTGTATGGCAAGCTGAAATTTGAATCGGGCGTACACCGGGTGCAGCGCGTGCCAGCCACCGAAACCCAGGGCCGGATTCACACCTCGGCGGCAAGCGTGGCCGTGCTGCCCGAAGCCGAAGAAGTTGATATAGCCCTGAATATGAACGATGTACGGAAAGACACGTTCTGCTCGTCGGGTGCGGGTGGGCAGTCGGTAAACACAACCTATTCGGCGGTGCGACTCACGCACCTGCCAACGGGCATGATTGTGCAGTGCCAGGACGAACGCTCGCAACTCAAAAACTTCGACAAAGCCCTGACCGTGCTGCGCTCGCGGCTGTACGAGATTGAACTCCAGAAACACAACGCAGCTATTGCCAGTCAGCGCAAAACAATGGTCGGTAGTGGCGACCGTTCCGACAAAATCAGGACGTATAATTACCCCCAAAGCCGTGTTACCGATCACCGAATCGGCATGACGGTTCATAACTTATCGGCAGTGATGGAGGGCGACATCGGCGATTTTATCGAGCAACTCCGCATCGCCGAAAACGCCGAACGGCTGAAAGAAGGGGCAGCGGTGTAGGGTTTGGTGGTTGACTACCTAAGATGCTCATGATGAGCCAAATCGTTGATAAAGCCGCCAATATAAACTGATGCTTACCGGCCCTGTTCTCCGCGTATGTTGGTTCTGATCGGTTCGGGCAGACTGCCAATGGCCTGCCCAAACAGTAGTCCAAAATAAACGATTGGGTTTGTAGGCAGTGAAACCAAGGGGCGTTTATTACTTCACCAATCCCATTCCGGTTAGCCAGTTTTTGCAGGCCGCCGGCCAACCCACAACCGTGCCTTTTCCCGCCGTGCGAAGGCCGTAGCCATGCCCGCCGGTGGGATAGAGGTGCATCTCTGCCGGAACCTTGTGTTGTTTCAGCGCTAAGGTATAGTCAATGCTGTTTTCGACCGGAACCGCCGTGTCGTCTATCGAGTGAACCAACAGTGTGGGCGGAGTTTTATCGGTCACCTGCAATTCGTTTGAGTAATAGGTCACCAACTCTGCCGGAGCATTCTTACCCAGCAATTTTTCTGATGATCCTTTATGCGCTTTCGGCCCGAAGGTGATAACGGGATAGAGCAGTACGGCAAAGTTTGGCCTGGCGGTTTGGTCGGCTTTGGGCCCACGATGGTAGTGCGTCGAGAGCGTAGCCGCCAGATGACCGCCCGCCGAAAAGCCCATGACACCCAATTTGTCGGGATTCAGGCCGTATTTCGTGGCGTTTTGCCGGATAAGTTTCATACCCTGCATGGCATCCATAAGCGGAACTTCGTGGGGCGAGGTCATGATTTTCTCATCGGGCAGGCGGTATTTCAGCACAAAAGCGGTCATGCCTAACTCGTTGAACCATCGGGCCATATCGGCTCCCTCGTGGCCCGATGCCAGAATCGAGTAGCCCCCGCCGGGGCAGATCATGATGGCCGCATCGGAGGTTTGTTTGGCGGGCCGATACACGGTCAGGGTTGGTACGCTCACCTGACTGATTCGCAAAATACCGTCGGTGCCACTTTCTGATTTTTCAGTAATGGTGGCGCCGGGGATGGCGTTTGGAATGGCTCCGTTGGGCCAGAGGTTGATAACGTCCTGAGCCATAGCCTGAAAGGGGAGGGCCAGCGCAATGGCCAGCAGGGGTTTTAGAAAAGGGGTCATTGGTAAAGTTGTCATTTGACAACGGAATGACCACCAACGCCCAATCTACTCAAATTTCCACATCGCCTTCTTCGACTGGCACCGTTGGTTTGGCTGAGCCGTGCAGAATATTCAAAAGTTCCTGAACCCGGTAAACGGTGCGGTTAAATTTATTGCCGAGAATGATAATCACGTACTCGTCTTTGGGGCTAAACCAGAACATAGAATTATAGCCTTTCCACCAGCCGCTGTGGTAAATATATTCGGGGCGGTTCAGCGCGTCGGTGTGCATTCTGAAGCCATAGCCGTAGTTCCGAAGGCCTTTTTTCTCAAAACTGCGGGGCATAAACGCTTCGGCCAGCGTTTCGCGTTTCAGCAGACAGTCGCCGTTGAGGGCGCGATACCACCGAAATAAATCGCCGGTGGTGGAGTAAATACCCTTATCGCCCACCACATCGTCGTAATAATCTTTGGGCAGTCGCCGGTTCCATTGGTAGCCCGCCGTTCGGAGTTGATTAATTGAATCGTTGGCGGTGGTGGCAACCCAGGTGTGGTGCATACCGAGGGGCAGCAGGATGTTTTTTCGTACAAAGGTCTCAAACGGCTGATTACTAACCTGTTCGATAATCGAAGCCAGCACCATGTAATTGGTATTGCTGTAACTGAACGTCCGATCCGGCACACTGTATCGCTTCGGCGTTTTCTTCACCGTTGCCAGCCAGTGCATAATGGTGGCATTGGTGGGGTAGGGCTTCTCGCGTTTGTAAAAATTCACTCTCATGCTATCATCAAAGGCGTAGGCGTAATTGGGTAGGCCACTGCGGTGAGTCAGCAGGTTACGGACGGTGATACCGTGATACGGAAAGTCGGGGTAAAATCGCTGGATCGTGTCCTCAAAACTGATTTTACCCGCTTCAATGAGTTTCAGTGTGCTAACCGCCGTAAATGTTTTGGAGAGTGAGGCTAACTGAAACTTAGAATCCTCAACGAGCGAATCGCGGCAGGATTTCTCGAAGTGCGCCAGGCCGAAGCATTTTTTGTACAGTACCACGCCCCGTTGGGCAATCAGCACATTGCCATTGAAGCCCTCCAGCAGTTTGTGCTTGAAAATGGCATCAATCTGCCGGGTTTTTTCGTCGGCGTTGACCTCCTGCCGAAGCCGGGCTAACTCATCTGCCGAAATGGCCTGTTCATCGGCGCAGGAGTGCATTTCTTTGGCCGACTGCCGGAGGGATTGCTGCGGACTTTGCCCGCAGGAAATACCGATGCCTAACGCGAAGGCGATACAAAGCCAATTGGGTAATCTCATCACAACACAAGTCTTCTTGCCACCACCAAAACATACGAACTGTTTTCACTATGAATGGCGTAGCAACTCACAACTCCTGTAAAACTAAGCGATTTAATAGACTTAATTCGGTTTCGGCCTTGAAAAACGATCCGGCGGCCCACAAAATCAGGCAAACCGGCGTTTCAGAATTTCGACTAACTCACTCACTTCATCGCTGCTCATGTCCCACAGATATTGGCTGGCGTACCGGTACGAAATCAGGTCGAGTGCCTGCCCGTAGTTTGCCATTTTATCAAGTTCGGTCATTGCCTGCTCGTAGGCCGAGGTGTGTCCGTTAAATAACTGATTAATAAACCGAAATTTCTGATTAAGTGAAATACTTTTGGCAACGCTCTCGATGGGGGCGCGGTTGAACGCTTCGCCTACTGACGCGGGTGCTGCCTGAATGTTGGGCCGGGCCTGATAAACAGGCAGTTCTGTGTTAGTATTGACGGGCGGTGCGTAGGTGGCGGGGCTGAGCTGATTGGGAATCGCAACGTTGTCGAGCGGGTCTGTCTGATACTGAACCGGCCTCACAAAGTTGGGGTTCGTCGGAGACTCGTCGGTGTTGTTGTCGTTGCCAACGGCACCGGCCTGGTATGGTTCTGCCGGTGGTGTCAGCACGGCGGGCATGGCCGGGCGGTTGGGCAGAGCCGGTGCCGATGAATACGGGTCGGGCAAGGCCTGGGGCTTCGGGTCAAGTTCGGTATCGAAAAACGACCGCGAAGCCTGCAAACTCATGAACTGATCGGGATCATAACTACGAATCAGGGCAGTCAGATCGAGCGGTACTTTTTCTGACAATACGGCCACGTATTTATCCGGTTTTTCGAGGTCAGCAGCGCGCTGAGAGAGAATTTCCTCCAAAAAATTCAATGCCTGATTTACGTACACGAACGCTTTACCATTGATCCGCTGCTCAATGATAGTTGGCACAAACTTGTTGATCTGCGTGTAGCGGGTGATCTGTTTGGCGCTTTCGGCGGTAAGCGTGAAGTCAGGTTGGTTCCGCAGCATGTCGTCGAAGTAATTGCGTGGGTCAAAAATCAGGATCAGCGTTTTCCGAACGGCCTCGGCCAGCATCGGTTCTAAGTGTTCGCGCCGGATGGCAATGTGCTGGGAAACCACATTCATAAATCCGCGCAGCGATTCTTCGACTTCGGGGTGAGCAAAATCAAAATACGGACTGCGAAACTTCTCGGCATCGGCTTTCCATTTATCGAACAAACTGTTGATAACGAAAATGTTGATCTGACCGATGGGGGTTAGATTCAGGATTTGCTTGCCGCTGATAACGGCGTGGTTGCTATAAAAATCCGTCGAAACCCGGCGGGCGTAAGAGCGACTATACTCGGTAAGGGCATTTTGGTGGAACTTGTTTGACATCGGAGAAAGCCGTTAGCTTTGTGGGTATGTGTTGGTAAAGGCAGCGTTATTTCTACCGCGTAAGTTCCTAAAAAACCCTGATTCTGCCTAAATTAACCTAATTTTTGATTGAATATGCGCGACCGGATACGCGTTTCAATGTCCCGATAACGAGCAGTGCTACATGTTTATTGAACCCTCACGACGACGCGAACCGCCCCACCTGAGAACAGGCTGGATTGAGCTAATCTGCGGCTCGATGTTCTCCGGCAAAACCGAAGAACTCATCCGGCGGCTCAACCGGGCCAACATCGCCAAACTGAACGTGGCAATCTTTAAACCGGCCATTGACACCCGCTATCACGATGAAAATATCGTTTCGCACAACGCGCTCACCATTCTATCTATACCCGTGCAAACAGCGGGCCAGATTTTGCAGCAAGCCGTTGGGTGCGATGTGGTTGGCATTGATGAGGCCCAGTTTTTTGATGCCGACATTGTGACCGTCTGCAATCAGCTTGCCAGTCAGGGGCAGCGCGTGATTGTGGCCGGGTTAGACATGGATTTTTCGGGCAAACCCTTCGGCTGTATTCCGCAACTGATGGCCGTTGCCGAATACGTCACCAAAGTTCACGCCATCTGCGTGGTCTGTGGCGACATTGCCCATTACTCATACCGCCTTGTGCCGTCGCAGGAGCGGGTGCTGCTCGGCGAGACCGACAGCTACGAAGCCCGTTGCCGCCGGTGTTTCAACCTCGGCCCCGAAGCCGGCCACCGCGAGTGGGTGTATGAGTGAAGAAAATACTACTTTGAAAACACCGTAAACCATTACTTACTACCGCCAGTAAGGCATCTCGGCCTGGCTCAGAAGCGGGCTGCGTGAGAGACCGCTGACATTTACTATCACCACATTTCGCGGGCCGTTGCCGGTATTATCGGTGTTGGTAACGATGATTCTGGTCCCGTTGGGCGAAAAACGGGGGTCAAGGTCATTCGTGCCAGCCGGTTTGGTGCTTCCCGAAATATCCGTAAATGCTTTGGTCGCAATTGTCAGCAGGTGAATCTGGGCGTTAAGTTGCCGACCCTGTTCGTTGCTGAACCGGCTGATGTCGAAACTAAACAAAAGCTGTTTGCCATCCACCGAAAACACTGGATTCCCCGCCCGGCCCACTTCCGAAAACAGCACCGTAGCTACGCCCGTTGCCGGGTTAATGAGCAGCAATTGATTTTCATAGACGCTACTCGTTGAAATGCGGGCCGCAATCTGATTACCCTGCGCGGTCCAGTCGCAGCCGGAGAAAAATGTTCCGGGAGCCGATTTTGCCACTACCCGCAGGCCGGTCTGATTGGTCTGAATGGCATACAGTTTGTCATTGGCCGGATACAGTAATTGGGTGCCATCGGGCGACCAGCAAAATGATAAATCGGCGGGCATCAGCCCCGCTATCGGGATGGTTGTTACCTGCCGACTATTGCTGCCATCGCTGTTCATCACAAACAGGTGCAAGTCGGTCATACTGTTAGAGATAAAGGCAATCTCGCGCCGATTGGGACTAACAATGGGTCGCCAGTTGCTGCCCTCGCTGGTTAACTGTACTTCGGGGCCGGTGCCGCTGGACGTAAACACCTGATACCGACCACTGACACGCCGGGCATAAACGTAGGCAAAATCGGGGAAAGCCTGTGTCCGAAACGTGAAAATGGCACTTTTTACGGTGTTTACGCCGTCTTTTACCGTCACCTGCCAATAATAAGCCGTGTTATAGGCCAGGTCTTTTATCCGTAGTGAATCGGCTTTTTGGCCCGTTGACGAAATCACGGGCGTAACAATACCGGTTTGATACAACGCAATGTCATACGTCAGCGTGTCGCGGTCGGTGTCGGTGGTTTTCCAGCGCAGGGTGAGGGCCGTTCTCACGGTGTCGCTGCCCGATTTGGGGAAAAACGACTTCCGGCGCAGTTGACGGTCGGTTTTGGCTCTTTTCGCCCCGCAACAGCAGCGTAATCCCCGCCGTTGGCACGTCAAGTACTTCGATAGCAGCAAATTCGTTGAGGTAGCCCGACAGCGTTGTCTGGAGGGTATATTTTCCTGCCGTAACGCTGTCGAACCGGAAATTGCCACTCGAATCGGTTTCTATACTGCGGCTTGTGGGGCTGAGTTTTACGAGGGCTTTGGCGGCTGGTTTCCGGGTGTCGCTGAATAAAACCTACCCGCGCACGGTATTATACCGGATCGGTTCAATATATGATTCTTCGTTGCAACTCCAGGCCGCAATCAACACAATGCCCAGCAACGGGCGGCAAAACGTATGATTCATGACTGACCGCCTGACAGGAGACACAAGAAAAATTCGGGAAATTGTAGACGGTAATCTTCCCCGCTGGGGACGCAGCCTCAACGGACCACCTCAGGATGCGAACACTGTGAATTCATACGGGTGCGTAAATGATGTTGGAGTGAAACAGGCGGCCAATGCCTTTGAGAGAAAACCTCTGCTGACATTGCGGAACAAAAGTATAGGGTTGAGTAATAAAGCCAACTACCGTTTAGTGAATCTAATGTGATATATAATTACATATCATCATTTGATACTGTATGCATGTTATTATCTGTTATTGGGTTAAATAACCAGTCATTGATTCTGGCATAGCCTTTGCCAATTGACTCTGCGTAAATCAAACCCTACACAACTCATTATGAAAAAAGTAACCCTCGCGCTCAGCGCACTGCTTCTTGTTGGCTTGCTTGTTTTTACGGCTTGCCAGTCAGACAAAAAAAATGAATCGCGCACCGAAGATGCTATCGAGCGCACGGGAGAAGCCGCCAAAGCCGATGCCGAAGACGTAGCCACCGATGTGCGCGATAACACCCGCGAAGCCCGCGACGAGGCCCGCGCCGATATGAAGGAAGCCAGAGCCGATTTTCGCCAAGAACGCGACGAAGCCGTTGCCGATATGCGTGAGGAACAGCGCAAAGTAGATGCCCGCCTGGATAAACTACGGGCCGATATGAAGCGGCAGGGCAATAAAGTAAAGGCCGAAACCCGCCAAGAAACTGCCAAACTCGAAGCCCGGCGCAAAGAATTGGGTAACGACATCAGACGTGCCGGCGATGCCACTGCCGATGCCTGGCAGGAAATCAAGAAAGGATTCAGACGCGCTGGCGACCGGCTAAAGTAAAATCTCCGGCACTGGTTCTTACGCCCGGCGTTGCAAGTGTCTGTTGCCCGTGCAGAGCCTTTCAACTGGCCCTCTAATAAAATGCCCCGGTACAAACCCAACAATGAGTGTGTACCGGGGCATTTTTGTGGAAAATTATCTACAATACGGGGTTGAGAATCGTGTTGGACTTCCCTGAAAATCTTGCATTCGATTTTCATGAGTTGCCATTTTAGCATTAAGGTTAAAATGTTGAACGATTTCAAAAAACTGCACATTTCTACCGCATAGGTAGCCCCGTTTGGATAGGGGCTAAAATGAAAGTAGCCACAAATTTTTTATTTTAGCAGTGTAGAATAGAAAACCAGCCCTTGCCAACGCCCAATGATACCCATAAAACAAACCCTTACCGGCCTTTTTATCGGAGCCGTCCTAATGCTTACCGCCTGTCAGGAAAAACCCAAAACCGAAGATACCGAGGTTGACTCAATGCTGATTATGCCCACTGACACGATGCCGATGGCGCAGGATGACTCGGTCAGCATCGACTCGGTAATGGTTGCCGACACCACGCGGAGATAATGTCCAGCGTCTTTCAACAGTATGTCCCTGCCGGTGCAGTTTCGTATTGTCAGCAACTGCACCGCCAATATGGTTTTACGCTCAAAATTGTGAAACCCCGCCGAACCCGGCTCGGAGATTTTCGGGTCTTTCCGACAGGACAAACCCAAATCACGGTCAATACTGATCTTACTCCCGAAGGTTTTTTGATTACATACATCCACGAAGTAGCCCATGCTGCGGTTCACGCCCGGCAACGCCGGTTGGTTTGGCCCCGCAGGTTGGCTCCGCACGGCCCGGCCTGGCAAAGCACGTTTCGAGAACTAATGCACCCCATTTTGACGGAAACCGTTTTTTCGGTTGCTGTGCTGACGTCACTCACTCACTACCTTAAAAAGCCAGCCGCTACTACCGCCGGTTGTTCAGATTTGATGAACGCCCTGCGGCTCACGGCCCCCGTACCCGATAATCGCCCTACCGTTGGTGACCTGCCCGATGATGCGGTGTTTCAATTAGCAAAAAAGACGTTTATCCGGGGTACGTTACGCCGGACACGATTCGTTTGTAAGGAGGTATCAACCGGGAAAAACTATCTTGTATCGGCGCAGGCGTATGTGGACATTTAACAATGAGCAGTCAACGGTGAACAATGAACAATGGCACTGTTCAACGGAAAAAATCAAGCGGAGAAATACCCGTTTGTCGTGGCTTATTATTCATTGCTTATTGCTAATTGTTCATTCTACCCCGGCTCAATCTGTTCTGGAGACCGGCGTTTGGCTCAAAATCGGTGTTGTGCAGGATGGCGTTTACCGGCTCGATTACAACGCATTAACCCGCGCCAATGCTGCCTTTGCCACCGCCGATCCACGATTATTCCGGCTTTATGGCAACGGAGGTGCCGCCCTGGCTCAGCCTAATAATCAAAACCGTCTGGTTGATCTGACCGAAAACGCTATTCTGGTCTCTGGCGAGACCGATGGCAAATTAGACCCGATAGACGCGCTGCTGTTTTACGGGCAAAGCACCGCTGTCGTCTCATTCAGTCAAGCCGCTCAACGGTACGGTCATAGCCTGAACCCATATTGCGATACCACGTTTTATTTTCTGACTATTGGCCCTGGCAACGGTCAGCGCATGACCGCCCGGCCCGTCGGCACGCCCGGTACGAGCCAAACCGCCGTTACCACCTTCACCGACTATACGTTTCGGGAAACCGAAACCAGCAACCCCACTCAATCGGGGCGCGAGTGGGTGGGCGAGTATTTCGGGATTGCACCCGATCAGGGGTTTACCTTCGATTTGCCGGGCCGCGTGGCTGGTGCGCCGGTGCAGATAACGACCTCCGCGCTGGTCAACGCCACCAATCCGAGCGCGTTCCGGGTCAGTTTGAGCGGCCAACCCATCGGCACCATTCCGTTTGGCGCTCTTTCTGGTTATAAGTATGATTATCAGGGGGTTCTGATAACGCAGACCTTTAGCGGAACCGCCACCACCGATAATCTGATGCGCGTTGACCTGCTCTTCGACCGAAAAGGGCAGTCGGGCGGGCAAGCGTATCTTAATTTCCTCGGTGTCCAAACTCAGCGCGAACTCCGGCAGTATACTCAACCGATAACTATCCGCAATGTTGTTGGCACGTTACGGATGCAATGGGCCACTGCCTCGCTGATGGTTTGGGATATTTCTAATTCGCTCCGGTCTCAGGTTCAGACCATTACGCGAACCAGTACCGATGCCACGTGGGTAGCGTCTTCGCCGGGTACGTTTTATTGTTTTACGGATGCTGATTACAAAAGCCCCTCGTCAATCGCTCCGGTGCCGAATCAAAATCTGCGGGGTCTCGAAACGCCTGACTTACTGATTATCACGGCCCCAAACTGGCAGAATCAGGCTGACCGATTGGCCCGTTTCCGGCGCAGTAACGACAACCTGACCACCGCCGTTGTAACCACGCAGCAGGTGTATAATGAATTTGCTTCGGGCCAGCCCGACCCTACTGCCATCCGCGATTTTGCCCGGTTCTTAGACAAAAAACGCCCCGGCCAACTCAAATACCTGTTGCTCTTTGGCGATGCCACCTTTGATTATCGCAATAAAAGTAAACTTCTCACACCCGCCCAACAAGCAGCAACGGTGCCGGTTTACGAAAGCCGAGAGTCGCTGCACCCGGTTTTGGGTTATTCGTCCGATGATTATTTCGGTTTCCTGGCTGATTCTGACGGAGAATGGCGCGAAAACTCATCGGGCGATCAAAAACTCGCTATCGGCATTG
>JBBRUV010000124.1:0-12373 GCA_038247465.1 Cytophagales bacterium | reverse complement strand
TAGAGACCAAAGACCGAACCGTAGAGGAGGGTTTTGCTCAGGCTGGAGCCGAAATGCTGGCCGCTTAACTGTATAATCAGCAGCAACAGCACGATGAGCCGGCCATTTTCGGTTGCGTGACCAATGCCGATGTCTGGATGTTTCTACGGCTCAACGGGCAAGTGTTAACCATTGACCGAACCCGATTTTACATCGGCGAGCGCGATGTACCAGAGTTATTGGGTGCTTTCTTACAGATTATTAATCAATAGATTCCTGTCAATCAATAAATTTCTAAACCCTTTACCTGCGGCTTTTACCTCCGCGCTACTGTTATGAACAGACGTTCGTTTCTCCAGAAAACCACCGCCCTTAGTGCCGGTGCCGCGTTTCTCAACGCCCAAACTGCTTCGGCAGCCGCCATCACCAAGCCCGGTATCCAATTATACTCCCTGCGCGATGACATGGAGAAGGATGCCAAAGCCACCCTCAAAGCCGTTGCCCAGATGGGTTACAAAGAAATCGAGAGTTACCCCGGCAGCAAAGGCTTTACCTGGGGCATGACCCCGGCGGAGCTCAAGACCTACCTCGACGACCTGGGTCTGACGCCGGTAGCAACCCACTGCGGCATCGAAAAAGATATGCCTGCCCTGATGGACAAAGCAGCCGCAGCGGGTTTTAAAAATGTGGTGGTGTCATGGATTGGCAAAGAAAAACGCGAAAATTTAGACGGATTCCGGGCGGTTGCTACCGAATTTAACGGCTACGGCGAGCTGGCCAAAGTACGCGGGATGATGTTTGGCTACCACAACCACGACTACCCGTTTATTGAGATGGAGGGCCAAACGCCCTACGATATTCTGGTGAGCCAGACCGACCCCAAACTCGTGACGTTTGAACTTGATTTGTTTTGGGTGATTGAGCCGGGCAAAGACCCGATTCAGTTTTTCAACAAATACCCCGGTCGGTTCTCGATGGCCCACGTCAAAGACCGCGACAAAACGAACCCCAAAAACTCGGTCGTGATCGGCCAAGGCAACCTCGACCTGAGCAAAATGATGACCGCCGGGGCCAAAGCGGGCGTGAAACACTTTTTTGTGGAGGTCGAAGAATACGGTGCACTCACCCCGACCGAGAGTGTTCGGCAGTCGATTGCAGGGTTGAAGAAGATTCAGTTTTAAGCTTAAAAAAGCACCATCGGTCTGTACTTGCCCAAACTACCAATGCAAAACCTGACTGTTTCGGCCATTGATGGGCCCGTTACCGAAGCCGAACGCACCTACGCCGTTGACCTGCTGCGCAGTACGCAAACCGCTTTGCATCAGGCTGTTAGTGGATTATCTGACGCGCAAATTACCTGCAAACCAGCCGCTGATCGTTGGTCTGTTGCCGATTGCGTTGAACACGTTGTGCTGGTTGAAACCAGTATTTTTCAGCGTATTCTGGCTGGGATGGACGAACCCGTCAACCCCGACCGACGCGCCGAAATCAAGGTCTCGGATGTGGACGTGATTAAAGCCGTTCGCACCCGAACGGTTCAGATACCTGCCCCCAACCCATTTGTGCCAACGGGCCGGTTTGGGAGCATCGCGGCAGCAATGACGGCCTTTGATTCCCAGCGCGAAGCCGCCATTGCCTACGCCGAAACTGTTACCGGCGACCTGCGGACGCACTATTTCAACCATTTTCGGCTCGGCACGCTCGATGCGTATCAGGCTCTGTTATTGATGGCTTCGCACGGCGAACGCCACCGGAAGCAGATCGAAGAAGTGAAAGCCAGCGCAGGGTTTCCGGCGTAGTGAACGAAACAAGTAAAAACGCCCCGGTCTGTTCGCAGGTCGGGGCGTTTCATTTGTGGGTTTGATAGCCCAGGATTAACGCTACACCGCTTCCTGTGCTTTTTCAACAATCATCATCCACTGAATCCCAAACTTGTTGGTACACTCGCCGAAACGCGCACCCCAAAACCCCATTGACAGTGGATTTATGATGCTTCCATCATCGGTCAGTTTAGGCCATGATTCGTCGAGCAGTAGCACAGCCGAAAAAAGGCCCGTTTACTCTACCCAATACGGGGTTTTTGATTTGTTACCAGTCTGGTTCGTCAAAATTGGTATTTGTGCTGCAACGGGTCAGGGTCGAACCGGCCGAGAAAGCCCTTGAGACCAATACCGACGATATCACCTCGCTGATGTACAACGCCGGATATAACGACCCGAAAACGTTCCGCAGCGTATTCCGGCAAATCACTGGCCTGACTCCACAGGGTCACCGGAAAAAATATAGCTGCGACGGAGTTGGTCTTCCTTCAGCAACGGCATGGCCTGTGTAAGGCCGGTAACGAACGGGTGATAACGGGTCTGTTTGGCTACCACAACCACGACTACCCGCTTATTGACATGGAAAGTAAAACGCCGTATGACATTCTGGAGATTATTGGTACTCCTAAAACGGATTGGGAGTTGGTTAGAGACAGTTCAGAACTGTCTCTAACCAACTCCCAATCCGTTTCAAGCCAGTAACTTACTCGGGCATCAGCACGGTATTGATCGCGTGTACGACCCCGTTGTCGGTATTGACATCGGCGATGATAACTTCTGCGTTGTTGACCATTACTTTGCCATCCGTCAGGTGGATGGTGATCGTCTGGCCGTTCACGGTAGTGGCGGTCATGCCATCGGTCAGGTCGGTCGACATCACTTTACCGGCGACCACGTGGTAGGTCAGGATTCCGGTCAGTTGGGCCTTGTTTTCGGGCATCACCAACGTGTCAACCGTTCCGGCAGGAAGGGCTTCAAACGCAGCATCAACGGGAGCAAAAACGGTGAAAGGGCCAGTGCCGCTCAACGTTTCGACCAGATCAGCCGCCGTTACGGCGGCAACAAGCGTTTTGAATGAGCCGTTTGACACGGCAGTTTCGACGATATTCATAACCTGTAGTTTTAAATTGTACAGGTATGATACTGCCTACTGACCTTTATTGTTTATTTCTATGGACGAACTTCACTATTTATTTACACTACGGACCGCTACTGCTTCTTCATCTCGATCCTGGCAACGCCCCGGTTCAGGCCGCGCCAAATCATTGTTGACTCTCCACAAGTGTTCTGAAAAAAACGGCTGGCCTTTCGCCGTGACGAAAAACCAGCCGAACGTTGCGTTTACCAGCCATTAATCACCAGCCACCAACCACTTTTTCTTACGCCTGCCCTTCTTTTTTACTGGCGCGGTTGGCTTGTTTGATAGTTTCGCCGATCAAGTCCCACTGCTCCTGCGTCACGCTGTCGAGGTGGCTGAACTCGCCCGCGCCCAGCACTTCGCCCCCGTCAATGGTGATGCTCTCGCCGGTGATGTAGCCCGAAAAGTCAGAGAGCAGAAAAGCCGCGAGGTTTGCCAATTCGCCGTGTTCGCCCACTCGACCGAGCGGAATGCGGCTCGTAGGGTCCATCATGCTGGCGAGCGGTTCAGGAAAGAGCCGCTCCCACGCGCCCTTCGTTGGGAACGGGCCGGGCGCAATGGCATTGAGCCGGATGCCGTATTTGCCCCACTCGGCGGCCAATGATTTGGTCATAATCAAGGCTCCGCCTTTGGCAACGGCACTCGGCACCACGTAGCCCGAACCCGTTGTGGCATACGTCGTTGAGATATTCAGTACGGTGCCAGGAATCTTGTTTTCGATCCAGTATTTGCCAACGGCCAGTGTGAAATAATACGTGCCGCGCAGCACAATGTCAACCACCGTATCGAAGGCTTTGTAGGATAATCGCTCCGTTGGGCTGATGAAATTGCCCGCCGAGTTGTTGAGTAACCCGTCAATCCGGCCAAACGTCGAGATGGTTTGCGCAATCACGTTCTCGATTTCCATCGGGTTCCGAACGTCGCACTGCACGGCTAAAACTTTTCCGCCAGTTTCGGCCATGAGTTCTTCCGCCGTAGCGTCAATCACGGCTTGCCGACGGCTGCAGATGGTGATGTTTGCGCCAAGTGTCAGAAAATAGCGCGACATTGATTTACCGAGGCCCGTGCCTCCGCCGGTTACAATAATGGTTTTTCCTTTCAGCGCGTCATCGCGCAACATTCCGGTTGTGTTCATTCAAGTTTAACGTTTAACGTTTGACGTGTAAGGCAATGCGTTTTGTTAAACGTTAGACCTTAGACGTTTAACGACTCTTAGTACCCTCTTTCTGATTTTTTGTTAAAGGCGGCTTTGCGCCGTTCGACGGTGGCGGTCATGGCCTCGCTGAAATCGGTGGACTGCATTTGGCTCGAATTCCAGACGGCCACGTATTGCAAACCCGCTTCCAAATCTTTGCCGATGCCGTAATTCAGCACCTCCTTGGCTCCCTGCACGGCAGACGCGGGTAGGTCGGCAATTTGCCGGGCCATCTCGTCGGCAGCCGCAAATAGCGCGTCGGGCGTATCATAAACGTGGTTTATCAGCCCGATTTTGTCGGCAAAAACTGCGTCGAAATCTTTGGCAGTCAGGGCCAATTCGCGGGTGTAGCCCTGCCCGATGATATGCGGTAAAAACTGCAGCGCGCCAATGTCGGGCGTGATGGCGAGTTTGGCTTCGCGCAGACTGAATCTGGCTTCGGCACTGCACAGCCGGATATCTGCTGCCGAAATCATGTTTACGCCCCCGCCAATGCACCAGCCATGCACGGCGGCAATAACGGGTTTGGGCGATTGGTGCATTTTCACAAACCCCGACTGCATGAATCGAATCTGCGACATGAGTTTGCGCCGTTCGGCAGCGAGGGCGCTGCCCGAAGCCATCGCGCTGATGCCGGGCAGCATCCGGGCCACGTCGAGACCGTAGCTAAAATGGTCGCCGGAGCCGCGAAAAACAATGCAGCGCACATCAGGCATTTCGGCGATGGCATTCATGGCCGCCGGGAGTTCGTCCCAGAACTCCGGCCCCATGGCGTTTCCTTTGCCGGGGCCGAGCAGCGAAACGGTCATCACGCCGTTTGAAAGGGCAAGGGTGAGGGATTGGTAGGTTGGGTTCATGGGTCAAGGAGTTGCTTTTTCGAGACCGAGTTGCGGCCAGATTTCATCCCGGCTGTGCCAGCTTTTCGTTTCGGCTTTAGCCTGCAGCAGACGCAAGTAGTCTAAAAAATCTTCGAGCGAGTCAAACTCGGCAAGGGCTTCGGTCAATTCCTGAAACGCCGTATATGGCAAAACAGCAAACTTCGGTTCCCCGTTTTCTTCGATAATCTGGGCGTTCAGGCTCATTTGTATATGTCTTTTCGATGACCAATAGCCATAAATCCACTGCTGAAAACCGTATGCTTGCATACAATGTGGTAAAATTAGGGGATGAATTTAGATTTCAAGGGGCTGATCGCCGATAAAAAAAATTGCCCCGGATTAGTCCGGGGCAACCGATAAGCCCATAAACGCGCCACTCATTTCACAGCCGCCCCAAACCCCGATGCGCCAAAGCCGTTGCCGTTGTAGAGCATCAGCCATTGGTTTTGGTGGCGCAGCACGTGGCCGTAGTCCATCATGTCAGAGTCCCAGCCGTCGGCAGAGCGTTCAATACCGGCTAAATCGTCGCACCGTTCCCACGTGATGCCGTTTGTTGATTCGGCATAACCCATCCGGTAACTCCGCGATACATCGGTGCGGTAGTTCAGCGCGTTGCGAAACGAGAAATACATTTTATACAGACCGCCTTCTTTATACACCGTTGGCCGACCAATAGCATCCGTAAATTCGTCATAACCGACGCAAACCTGCCCCGTGCGGCTCCAGTGGATACCGTCCTGAGATTCAGCGTATTTAACGTCGTAAAATGGCTCGGGTCGTCCGTTGATAACCTCGATTTTGGTACAGGACAAATACCACATTCGCCACGTACCGGCTTCGATCATCACGCACGGCTGGGCTACCCAAACCTGATCGAAAATGTACCGGTCGAGAATCGGGCCGGTGAACATCCGCTCGAAGGTCAGGCCACCATCCCGGCTCACGGCCAGGCCAATGCCAAGCCGGTAGCTGGCCGTGCTGCTCACGTTCCAGCCGGTGTAGTAGAGCCAGATTTCGTTGCCAACGGGCAAAAACCACGACGGCATTGTGCCCGCTTCGTCAAACATCCCGACTCCACCGTAACTCAAGCAGGGCTGGTTATGAACGTGCAGTACATTGTTAAGATCATCGGCAGCGAGTTCGACAAACGAGGTGGCCGAGCGGCTCTGCTCGTCGCGGGTCGAGAAATACACCCGGAGCCGGTCGGGATTGTCGGGTAAGGGAAAACCAAACGGCACCTGGGCGTGGGTTCGGCTAAAAGGCATGGCCCCGGTGGGCTTGTAGATAACGCCTTGTTTTGTCCACTTCATAATGGGTCAGATAATCGCTCGTCTCCAGCGGTAAAGCGGAGACAAGGCATGAATTAGTTGCGTGCAAGGCGGCTTTCTGCTGTTGGCAGACCCTTTATCCGGTCGAGACGGACGTAAATCCGGGCATCATTTGCCATGCCGATATGCTTATAATGCGCCTTCACAAACGCACCGAGTGGTTTCATGATTTCGTGACCCTGGGTTTTTCGGTCGGTCATCCAATTATTTTGACTACCCACGGCATCAATGAAGACAGGCGGGAACGAACGGTAAAAATCGTTCAGATACCGGTGCTGGTACACGGGTGTCATGGCACTCTGAAACACGCATCGTTCAGAGTGGTTCTCGGCAGTTCCCTGGTGCATTTTCGCGCTCACGTAATAGTCGCAACGCCAGCCCCAGACCACCAGTGGCTCGTCCTCATCGGCGTATTTCCGAATCTGTTGCACAATGGGCGGCTGTGGCGTTGAGAGACCGAGTCTGTTCTGAGGATAAAAATCGAGCGGTACTCCCTGAGCATAATTAAATACCCCATTTCCGGCGATAACAGCCAGAAACAGAACCGATGCCAGCACAGGTACCAACCGAAAAACGGGGCTTTGATGGGGAAGTAACGTTATTTTCCAGGCTAAACCCAATACTAAAAACAAGGGGCCAGCCAGGAAAAAAAAGTAGTGACTAAACTCGGTGCCGGTTCGCGTAACGGTATATAATGCCGCCGACACCGACAGGCCAATGAAGCCCAGCCGCGTTGCCCACGTTCCTGAAAAAGCAGGGCGTTGAGGCATGGTGAGGTACCGACCAACTGCCACAATCAAAAGCAGCGTACTGAATACTACCAACCAGCCAAACTCCTGACCTTTAGCCAGATGACGCGGAAAATTCAGGATGTTTTGCCAATGATTGGTATTGCCACCGTAGCGGAGATTGCCCTCTATATAAAACAGCCAGAAGTCATTATACAATCCGTTGGCCCAGGCTATACCGATAAACGCCACCGGAAAAATCAGCGTACCAAGCCCCAGAAGAGCCAGTTGCGTTAGTTTCTGCAGCAACGCAGTCGGTTGCCGAAGCACACATATAAACACGAATAACCCCAAAACAGCGGCCAATGGCGCACCCTGAAGTTTGCCCAGCGGTATCAGGCCAAGCAACAGCCCAATTAAAAATAGCGCACCGTAGGCAGCCCGTTGACGTGCGTCTATGCGGGAGAACAACCATGTTCCGGCTGAGAGCAGAAATAATGGTACTAACTCACTGCAATAGCTAAGTAAATCGCCGTTTTGGGTTAGGCCGAGCGTAAACAATACGGGTAGCAGAGCCAGTTGCGCGGGCCGTTCGCCAAACCAGAGTCGCGCCGTTTTATAAAGAAAAAACAGGCTCGCGGCAATCAGCAGAAAGCCCAGGAGCCGGGCCGATCTGTAATCGAAGGGAAGGCCCATCCAGGATGGAACAATGAGCGCGTAGCTGTCTAAGGGGCCAATGGTGGTGCCATCAACGGAGCGGAAGTAAACGGGGTCAACGGTTAGGGTTCTGGCCTGCGTAATCATCTGACTCTCGTCGGGGTTGATTTCCCGATTGTACATGATGCTTGGCAGGCGCAGAAAAAATAATACCGCCAGGGTTGCCGCCACAAACCAGCCGCGCTGCCGGTGCGGGAAAACCAACAGCCAGGCCAATATCCCCCCACACAGCAAAAACGACAGTGTGGTGTGAATAACGGGGAACGTATCAAAGCCGGGAGATAGTCTCACTGCACAGTAATTTTGCCAATTCATCCGGCAAAGGTAGGATTCATACTGGCTTTTGGGCTACGACAGGCGTCGCCAGCCGGTCTTTACGGACATACAGGCGTGCATCGTCGAACAAACCGACAAACTGATAATGTTGACGAACGAGTCTGCCGAGTGGTTTTATGATTTCGTGACCCTGGGTTTTTCGGTCAGTCATCCAGAGGTTTTGGTTGCCCACAGCATCCACAAAAACAGGGGGCATGGTGCGGGCAAAGTCCCGAACGTAGCGGGCCTGATAGATACGCACCATTGGGTGGATAAAAACGCTGCGAATGGTATGGTTTTCGGCCACACCCTGCGGCATCTGGGTTTCCACGTAATAATCACACCGCCAGCCCCAAACGACGAGCGGTTCGCCCGTCTGCGCGAATTTTTTTATTTCCCGTCCGATGCTGGTTGTCTGCATCTGCCAGCCCATCTGCCGGTCGGTCGGGTAGCGGTTTATCGGCTGAAACTGCACGTAACGGGTAACGGCCTGCACACCAAGAAGGAAGAACAAAGAGAGATACAGTAAGTGGGGAACGACCATAACCCGTTCTTTTTCCGCATTTTTGATAAAAAAAGCCAATCCCAATAGCAGTGGTCCAATTAGAAAATACAGATAATGGACGTACTCTGACCCGGTGCGGGTGATGGCAAAAATGGTTGCCGTTGTGAGCGCGAGCAGGAACACGGGCGGGGTATTCTGGGGAATCAGCCGGGTGGAACTAATCAGCGATGATACCCGAACAGAGCGCACGAACTGGGCGGTCAGGGCCGATAAACTGACGGTCAATGTCAGCACAACCAACCAGAAAAACTCGTCGCCTTTGCGCAGCAGCCGGGGTAAGTTCAGAAGGTTTTGTGCCGGATTGCCCTTACTGCCGTAATTCAGATTTGCTTCTAAGTAAAACGTTATAAAATCACTAAACCGGCCCGTTACGGCCATAAAGCACGCAAATAGAGCCGGAAACGTGATGAGTCCGGCTACTAATGCCGCTACCCGGCTCGTTTTATGCCGTATGGTTATTCCTGAACGTGCCACTATATCGTAAGTAATAAACACAACCACGATCACGGCTGATGGCACTCCCTGCAACTTGCCAAACGGTACCATTCCGAGTAAAAATCCGGCCAGAAACAGCATGCCAATGCGGGGCAATGCAGGCGTAGTGGTTTGCCGGGCATACAACGCATACGCACCACTGAGCAACAAAACCGCGATCAGTTCACTGCTATAATGCAGAAAATCAGCGTTTTGGGTGAAACCAAGCGTGAGCATCACGGGTAGCAGAGCCAGCCGTGCGGATTGTTGGCCAGACCAGTACCGGGCCGTTCTGTACAGTAACCACAAACAAACCGTTATCAGAAAACAAGCCATCAGATGGGCCGTAATGTAGTCGAAGGGTAAGCCGAAAAGCGAAGGCAGTACCAGAAAATAACTGTCAAGTGGCCCTCCCGTAGTGCCGTCTACCGAGCGAAAATACACCGGATCGTAGCGGCCCAAGGTCAGTGCCTGCGTAACCATCTGACTCTCGTCAGGATTGATTTCGCGGTTGTACGTGATGCTTGGCAGACGCAGAAAAAAAAATACCGCCAGGGTTGCCGGTACAAACCAGCCACGCCAGCGGTGCGAAAAAAACAGTTGCCAAATCAACAATCCCCCGCCGAAAAGAAACGACAGAGCAGTGTGCATGGTGGGTAGGGTGTCAAAACCAGACATTGACCAGATATGAGTTTTCTGTCCAAAGCTAATAAGATTGCTGACTTTCCCAAAGCGTCCGTAAACCCGTAGGGTATTTATTTAAAATAAGTTTTGGAACAGCGCATTCTGGTTGATTGTGGCGTGTACAACACGGTTTAGCATATAAAAAAACGGAGCCAGTTGCCTGACTCCGTTCTGTACTATTTGTGAGGTGGTGTTATTTCGCCATCGCCAGCCGTGCCACCATGCCATCATGGATTTCAACCATCGTTTGGTGCAGGTCGTAGGTCCAGTTCCAGCCCGGATAGTGCGCCTTGAACTTGCTTAGGTCAGAAACATACCAGATATGGTCACCGATGCGGTTAGTATCTGAGTAGCTGAAATTCATGGTATTACCCGAAATTTCTTCGCAGATTTTAATGCCTTCGAGCATCGAAACGTTGGCATAGCGGCCACCACCTGCGTTATAGACCTCGCCGGCGCGGGGGTTCTGATAAAAGTGCCAGAACATATTTACGAGGTCGTGGCTGTGAATATTATCCCGAACCTGCTTGCCTTTGTAGCCAAAAATGGTGTAGTGGTTGCCGGTGATGGCGCACTTCATGAGGTAGCTTAAAAAGCCGTGCAACTGCGCCCCGGAGTGGTTTGGCCCCGTTAGGCAGCCGCCCCGAAACACGCCGGTTTTCATGCCGAAATACCGGCCATATTCCTGCACCAGAATATCGGCGGCCACTTTCGAGGCTCCAAACAGCGAGTGTTTGGTGTGGTCAATGCTCATCTGCTCATCAATACCGTTCGTGAAATACGGGTGGCTCTGGTCAATTTCGTAGCGCGTTTCGGTCTCGATCAACGGGAGGTAGTTGGGCGTGTCGCCATATACTTTGTTGGTCGAGGTGAAGATAAACACGGCTTCGGGGCAGTGTTGCCGGGTCATTTCGAGCATATTCAGCGTTCCGGTGGCGTTCACGGCAAAGTCGGTGAAGGGTTCGCGGGCTGCCCAGTCGTGGCTGGGCTGGGCGGCTGCATGAATAATGAGCTTGATATCGGTGCCAAATTCCCGGAAAATCTCGTCTAACTCGCTCACCTCCCGAATGTCGGCAACGCGGTGTTTGTAGTTCGGGTAGGCCGCTTCGAGCCGGTTGCGGTTCCAGTCGGTCGAGCTTTCGACCCCGAAAAAGTACTGCCGCATATTGTTGTCAATACCGATGATGGCATCGAACTTATCAGCGAAGAAAGCGACAGATTCGCTGCCAATCAGGCCGGCAGACCCCGTAACTAAAGCAATGTTCATAACAAACGGACGGTTGTTTATCGAAAAAATCCTATGAAACGCAAACTCAGTAGCAAAGTAACGTAAAAAAATTACATTGATGGGTAGAGATGCACTATTTTACGTCTCCCCACCGGATGGTTTTTTACCAATAAAAAAAGAGACGCAACTATGCGTCTCTGCGTGTTCAATAATGAAACGGTGTTAAGCTCCTTCGTTGATTGACCCCGTGCCGAACAGTTTCTCCCGGATTTTCTGGGTGCGCTCCTCTAGTTCGGGGCGGGGTGCGTATTTATAGCGCGACTGCACAGCCGCCGAATCTTTGCCGAGACCATACACTTCTTTGTCGCCGGCGCGGTATTTCGGGTTCACATCGTCAGCGCGATAATCGGCCTGGCGGATGGTGTTATATTTCTGGTAATCACACGAAGCCAGCGACAACACCATGATTGCCAACAGGCCAATGATTAACGTGCGTTTCATAGTCAAAATTGGTTGCGAATTAGTTTTCGTGGTGCAAAAATACCCACTCGTCCCATACAAAACCAATCAATTCCTGAATGTGTTCGGCCGAGAAGTCAAATGGGACATTGGCCGCCCGATAAATAGCGCTAATCGGAGCCTGATATCCCAGCGACAGCGCGTTCAGGTAGCCCTGCAGCCCGGCTTCGGGGTTGCGCCGGTAGTTGCGCCAGATGCCAATGGCTCCGAGCTGGGCAATGCCGTACTCGATGTAGTAGAACGGCACTTCAAACAGGTGCAACTGCCGCTGCCAGCCGATTTCTTTGTAATACGCCAGGCCGCTCCAATCGGTCAGTGTATCTGTAAACTGCTCATAAATCTGCATCCAGGCTTCGCGCCGGTCAGCTTCTGTATGGTTAGGATGCTCATAAAGCCAATGCTGAAATTTATCAATCGTCGCAATCCAAGGCAGGGTTTCGATAATCTGTTCGAGGTGCTGAATTTTGGCCCGGCGCAGGTCGGCGGGGTTCTCGAAAAACACGTCCCAATGCTCCATCGAAAGCAGTTCCATCGCCATTGATGCGAGTTCGGCCACTTCCATCGGCGGGTTTCTGAACGCTTTCAAGGGCAGTTCGCGGGTCAGGAACGAATGTACGGCGTGGCCGCCTTCGTGAACCATCGTCACCAGATCGCGCAGACTGCTGGTTGCGTTCATAAAAATAAACGGTGCGCCAATTTCTTCGAGCGGGTAATTGTAGCCGCCCGGCGCTTTGCTTTTCCGCGATTCGAGGTCGAAATGCCCCATCGTCTGCATAATGCGGAGGTAATTGCCAAGAGCCGGATC
>JBBRUV010000123.1:0-12503 GCA_038247465.1 Cytophagales bacterium | reverse complement strand
GTGCGTGGTCTCCGGGGTGTGATGCAGACTCTGAACATGACCCAACCATTGGTTATCAATGGCTTAAACCCAGTATTTGGCCTGCCCATGTTGCATCAGCTTGGCGAGGCCGGGACGGTATATTACTGCTTTGATGAGATTGCGAAATCGGCCTGGATGAACCGGCACGGCCCCCGCTTTGAACAACAATACTTAGCCCGTGTAACCGCAGTGGTCACTACGTCTGAAACGCTCCGGCAGGCCAAGCAGGCTACGCAGCCAAATACCTACTGTGTGAAAAACGGTGTCAACTTCGCCCTCTTCAATCAGGCCCGGCAGTTGGCACAACAAAACCCGCCAACTGCCCAAACCGCGCCAATCGTCGGCTATCTCGGCACGGCAGACAACCGGCTCGATTTGCCGTTGCTGGTGCATTGCGCCCAAACCATGCCCGACGTGCGGTTTGAGTTTATCGGCGAAGTGCATGAAGCGGCTATCACCTCGGCATTATCGGTCTTCGGAAACGTAGCGTTCTTGCCGCCCCATCAGCCCGACCACCTGCCGCCGGTGCTGGCCCGCTGGTCGGCAGGCATGATTCCGTTTGTCTGCAACGACCATACTTACACAATTTACCCCCTGAAAATCAATGAATATCTGGCCGCTGGCCTCGCGGTTGTAGCCACGCCGTTTTCGATACTTACTGATTTTGAGCCGGTTATCGAGGTAGCCGACACGCCCGAACGGTTTGCGTTGGCTCTGCGCCGGGCATTAGCCGATACCAGTCCGGTTCGTCTGGCGGCCCGGATTGACATGGCCCGGCAAAATACGTGGGCACATCGGGCAGCCGAGTTTGAAAAAATAGTGGCAAGTGATTAGTGGCAAGTGGTTAGTCCTGCCGGAGAAACTACTTGCCACTAAATCCGCAACCAGCCTGGCGGCAGTAAATCACTGGTATTCAGGTTGGGTTTGTTCCGAAACCAGTTTCGGGGCGCGATAACAACGGTGTCGGGGCGGGCGTTGAGCCAGGCTCCCCACCAACTGAACGAACTGTTGGCGATGATGTGGTGGTGGCAGAGCCGCATGAGGTATAGGTCGTCTAAATCAGCGTCGGGGCCGGTATTAACCACCGACACCGCCGGAACATCAACCCGCAGGTTATCAGCTACCCAGGCGGGGTCGTCGCTGAAAATAAACAGTTGCGTGGCCGGAAAACGGCTGGTTATGAGTTGAATAGCATCTCGGTAATAGTCTAAGCCGACGAAGCCGAACGACTGGCTGAACTCGGGATGGTTCACGTAATCGCCCCGGCGGATGTGCAGCGAAACCGGCACGGCGGCCCGTTCGATGGCTGTTTTGTAGGCCGAAACCGTTGGCTTAGTGCGTGGTTTAGCCGTCAGTTCGCGCCGGATTTGGTCGGCGTGATGGGCAAAGTAGCGTTCCGACTGCCAGAATCCGTCTAAGATCACCAGCCCGGCGCGGGTTTGTAATACGGCGAGGTCAACCTGGAAATGCGGCTCCCGCACAAAAGTGATGAAGGGCTTAAGCGTTCGGTTGGGCAGGAGCTTAGTGGCTTTGGACAGGTACTGCACCGGCGACGTATCTAACCGGCTGTATGTCAGGCCAAAGGCATCGAGTTTAAACGTCCGGGGCGTGTCGGTGTCGTACTGTTGCCGGTAATAACTCAGGTCCAGGTAAAGCCTTGAGTTAGTGGTTAATGCAAGGCTGCGGCCGAGCGCGTATTGAAACAGTTGATTGCCTAAGCCACTCGTGATGCGGGTGATAATCATTGAGTTCGTTTTAATTGGACAAACGTATGTCGTTCTTTTCAAATCCCGGCTGGATTGCTCCCCACGAATACCCGTTTGCGCGGATGGCCGACGTACCTCCGGCTGTTTTCAGTGAGATAAATTCACGTTTGGATGCCCGCCTGACCCACGACCCAATCATGGGAACGCCGTTGGTTTCGGTGCTGATTGCGGCCTACAACGAAGAAATTAATATTCTCCGCTGCGTGAGTACGCTGGCAAATCAACAGACGACTGTGCCGTTCGAGATTATTGCCGTCAACAACAATTCTGCTGACCAAACGCAGGAAACGATAAATAACCTGCACATCACCCGGTTGTTTCAGCCGATCCAGGGAGCTGGCCCGGCCCGGCAGTTGGGGCAGGAAGCGGCTCGCGGTACCTACATTTTGCTGGCCGATGCCGACTGTCTGTATCCCCCAAACTGGCTTAACGAAATGCTTGGCAAATTACAGCAACCGGGTGTGGTATGCGTTTATGGCCGGTATTCGTTTATCGGTACACCGGCTATTCCGCGCTGGCAACTGCTGCTGCACGAAACAATGAAGGACTTGGTGGCTGAACTTCGGCACGCCAAACGCCCGTATCTCAACGCCTACGGAATCAGCATGGGCTACCTGAAATCGGCGGGGCTGGCCGCTGGCTACATCATGCACAACACGCGGGGCGAAGACGGACGA
This sequence comes from Cytophagales bacterium, assembly GCA_038247465.1. Taxonomy (GTDB): domain Bacteria; phylum Bacteroidota; class Bacteroidia; order Cytophagales; family Spirosomataceae; genus JBBRNH01. Next base: position 10,039 of record JBBRUV010000123.1, on the reverse strand, counting down.
CTGTGTTTTGATATGATGCAGCACGGCAGGGTAGCGGCCATGAAAACCCGGTCGGCGCGGGCCTGGACCGGCCCCCGCAGCCTTCTCCGCGACGGAACGCTCCGGCAGGCTATCGGCAACCGGATTCGTACCGAAATTGGCAGGGTATTCTCATACCTCACCCCGCACCCGCCCCACGATACGAAAACGTCTAAAAATTAGGTAGTTCGTAGTTTAAACCACAAACTGGCTATGACCCACTTCGCTCCCATAACCCTGCTCATTACGCATTACAACCGCAGCCGGTCGCTCCGCCGACTTCTGGAAGCCTTTGCCAATCTCAACTGCTCGTTCGGCGGCATTGTGGTTTCGGACGATTGTAGCAAGCCCGAACACCTAACTGCCTTGCAGGCTCTGCGCAACGAGTTCGGCTTTATGCTCGTCACCACGCCCCAAAACGGCGGCTTAGGGCATAACATCAACAAAGGGCAAGACGCAGTGCAAACGCTTTACACGCTGTATATTCAGGAAGATTTTGTGCCAAAGCTTGCGTTTATCCCCGAATTGCAACGGGCTTTGAGTTTGATGGAACAAAACCCGGCGGTAGACTTTGCCCGGTTTTATGCCTACATCCGGTATCCGTACATGACCCCGTACCAGGGTGGTTTTTCGGCTATGCAATTCCCGCGCTTGGGTCTGGACTACACCAAAATTTATATGTACAGCGACCATCCGCACCTGCGCCGAAGTTCATTCCTGCAAAAATTTGGCCGCTATGCCGAAGGGCTAAACGTGGACAAAACTGAATATCGGATGTGCATTTCGTTTTTGCAAAACAACGGTAAAGGCTTGTTTTTCAGAGATTTCAAAACACTTCTCGCGCAGGAAAACGATACCGCCGAACCCAGCACCATAGCCCGTTCTGAATGGACAAACAGTGGCAATCCGGCCATTGCCGCTGTCCGCTACGTGTATCGGCAACTGAAATACAATTTCGACATTCAGTTTATGCCGCGCCGGGTGTAATACGTTTCTAAATACCCAAACACGGCCTGAACCGATTTCGCGTGTAGAATTTTGGCTCCCGACAGGGCCGGGAAAATCGTGGCGTATTCGTTGAAATCATGCTCGAAGCCGCCCCCCGGATGCGACAGAATAATGTTGATACCGCCGAAATAGCTCGCCAAACTGGCCGTGCCGCCGTGCATCGAAATAAACCGCCCGCAGTTTGCATAAACCAGCAGTTGCAGGTGATTAAAATTACTCACCGATTGCCGGTGCCGGTCGTAGAGGTCGTTCATCTGCAGCACATCGGGATGGTGTTTTCGGAGCCAGTCGTGTTCGTGCAGGTCGAGAATATCGCTGTTGTCGCCCACAATCTGGTTTGCCAGCGGGCGGTTGTAAACGATCTGATAATCTGATTTATAGGTTGAAATAATGTGGTCTAAGGCCGGAATATCCAGAAAGTTTATCGGCGGTTTGTCCCACTCGATGTTGTATTTATTGGCGATAACCAGCAGCGGTTTTTCGTAAACAAACGTATCATTTTGGTAGTGAGCGTTGAGCGGTACCCGTATCCATTTCGAGAAATCAAACGTGGCACTATGCGTCATGTTCGGTATCTCATATGAGTTATAGCCTGCCTGCCAGATTCGTTTTTCATACCGTTCGAGATGGTTGTTACTGAAGAAATAAAACGGTTTAGTATGGAGACATGAAATTGTTTCCTGCAGTGTGCCATTTAGGTGATGCCAGTAGGCAAACGGTAGAATATAGCGAAGTTCGTGTTCAAACTCGCCCCCAAAATCAATCACTTTGTAGGGCTTTCGCTGGATATAGTCTCGTGTCAGATACCGGATTTGATTCAGCCTGGCGTAGTAATTGTCGCGCACAAAATAGCGGCAGTCAGCCGGCAGGGTGGGGTAGCGGAGGGCTGCCACGAGGTAAAGGGCTTTACGAATCAGGCGTTGCATAGTTGGTTTAAGAATAGATTGTCAGGATTGAGATTATAAAAAAACGGCTCTGGGAGGTCAGGCCGGTGGGCCAAAGCCGCCGGGTGCGTGTTGTCAACGGCAAAGCCTTGTACCAGCCAGGTACCGTTATCGCCGATGAGTTGCGAAGAAACAGGATGGTTGCCATCGCGGGCGGGTATGTGATAAAGATTGTCGGTGATGCCTAAGCCGGTGGCTTTCAGCAGGGCTTCTTTGCGGGTCCAGTACTCATAAAACAAGCGGCCCGGCTGATCGCCCGGGCCAACGTCCCACTGCTCTGCCGCGCTGAAAACACTGTGCATAATAAACTGATAATCAACTATTTCGTTTATGATTTCGACATCAATACCAACGGGTTTCGGACTAACGGCGAGCACAATCCAGTTACCGGCGTGGGCCAGATTAACGCAAACGCCCGGCGCGTTGCCGAGTTCTGGTTTGTTGTTCAGACCAATGGTAAGCCGAATCTGATCGGGCGGTTGTTGCGTGTACTGACCGGCCACCGTTCGCAACAGGCCGCGCCCACACACAAACCGAAGCCGGTCGGCGGGGTGGTGGTATCGGTCGGCGCGAACCCGTTCGGCGGGGGTGAGCAGGTTCTCAAACGCGGTGATTTGGGCGGTTGATGGCGGCAGGGCCAACCGAAATACGGCCAAAGCGTCGGTAAAGGCACAGGCTGCGCCCGGTTGCCAGTCAACAGTGGTTCGCTGGCGGCAGGTGACAAAGGCTGTTTCTGTGCTTAGAAAGGTGTTTTGCATAGTCTGGATGCAAGTTACGGCTTACCGTCGTACCTTAGTAACACAAACTAATGGCTGTTCTGAAGGCTACCATGTATTTCGCTTTGTCTGTCAAATCAGCATCAAACGCCGGGCTGCTGTCTGATAGGGTAGTAGTTTGGCTGGTCATAACAGCGTTGGCTCTGATTGCGTTGCCAACCTGGGGGCAGGCCTGCACAGGGGGATCTGCCGAGGTTGTTATTGCCGAAACGTTCGGCAGTGGCAGTGTCCGGCCTTCGCTTGTCGGGCGTACCACCTACGCCCCGGTGCCGAACGCATGCCCGACTGACGGCCAATATACGATTGCCAGTAGTGTTCCTGACACGTGTTTCAGCCGCCTGTGGCACGCGCTGCCCAACGACCATACACCCGGCGACGTGGCTGGTAATTTTCTGATTGTCAATGCGTCTGAGCAATCCGGCGAATTTTATAGTCAGTCAGTTGCGGGCTTGTGTAGCGGCACCCAATACGAATTTTCGGTGTGGGGCCTTAACCTGCTCAAACCCGGAATATGCAGCCGCCCCTTAGTGCCAGACGTAGCCATCCGAATCGAAACGAACGCCGGCGTGTTGGTGCAGCTTGTTGCTGTTGGCCGGATTACGGAGTCTATCAGGTCAGACTGGCAACGCTACGCCATACTGTTCACCGTACCGGCCAATACAGACGGTGTGGTGGTCAAACTTATTAACCGGCAGGGAGAGGGCGGTTGTGGCAATGACCTGGCCTTAGACGATATTCAGTTGGTGCGTTGCGGGGCCTGCCCGTCTGCGCCGGTTTTTGTACCCGATGTGTTTACGCCCAATAACGATGGCATTAATGACAGTTTAGTGGTTTCATTGCCTGATGTGGCTTCGTTTTCGCTGAGAATCTATGACCGATGGGGCAGCCTGATCTTCGTCGGCAGCACCGTAGCCGAGGGCTGGGACGGCAGTGCTGGCGGCAAACCCGCCCCACCCGGAGCCTACACCTGGCTCGTGTCATATCAGCGTCCGGGAGCCAATAACGCCCTGATTACCCGCACGGGCCACGTGCTGTTACTTCGCTGACGCTATGTAGTCTAAACCCGGTTTGTACCATCAACTCACAACTACTACCCCAGACGGGCTAATCCACCCATGAGCAACATCCAAAAGGCTATGAACGGCGGCAAATGGATCACCGTATCTACCGTAATCTCCACCCTGTTTCAGTTTGGGCAGGTGGCCGTGCTGGCCCGCTTGCTGGCCCCCGCCGATTTCGGTCTGGTAAGTGTCAGTACGCTGATTATCACGTTCTTCGGCATTTTCGCCAACCTCGGTTTTTCTAACTCAATTATCTATAAACAGGAGAGCGACCAACGGGTGTTATCAACCTTGTATTGGCTTAACCTGATGGTCGGTTTTGTAATTTTCGGGGTCATCCAGATCAGCGCACCGGCCATCGTTGCCTTTTATCACGAACCGCGCTTAGAACTGGTGGTTCGGCTGGCGTCATGCTATTTTTTGATCGTTTACTTTGGTCAGCTTTATTATTTTCTGCTCGAAAAAGAACTGCAATTCAAATCGGTTGCCACCATTGATATACTTGGTACGCTGATCGGCTCGGCCACCACCATCACCTTAGCCTGCAATGGCCTGGCCGAACTGTCGCTTATCATTGGGTCGTTGACGATGCAAACCGTGCGTACCGCGTTGCAGATTGCGCTGGGTCGGCGGCTTTTCAGGCCCGTTTTTGCTGTCAACTTCCGCGAGGTGGGCGAGCATCTGCGGTTTGGGCTGTTTAATCTGGGAGACGGGCTACTGGGTTTTGCTCATTCTAACTTCGACAGTATTTTTATCGGCGGGGTGCTGGGTGTGAAGGAGTTAGGCTATTATACGATTGCGTTTCAGTTGGCGGTTTTTCCGGCGGTGAAACTAAACCCGATTATTTTGCAGGTGGCCTACCCGATTCTGGCCCGTATGAAAGAAGATACGGCCAACCTGAAAAACTCGTACCTGAAAATCCTGGACTTTATCAGTTATTGCAACCTGCCGTTGCTGGCCGGGTTATTCATCACCGCAGACAGCGTGGTTCCGTTACTCTACGGGCCGGGCTGGGAGCCAACCATCGGCCTGATTCAGATTTTTGTGTTTGTGGCCGCGCTCTCCTGCCTAAGCCACCCGTTGTTTACGCTGGCCTTTACGAAGGGCAAACCCAACCTGCTTTTTTACCTGAACATGGCGACGCTGGTGGTAAAAATACCACTCGTCTATTGGCTGTCACGATACGGCGTAACGGGCATTGCGGGCGCGTTTGTGCTGGCAACGGGGCTAAACCTAATCGGTAACTTCCTGATTGTACAGTCGTTGATCGGAAATTTCTTTGGCGCATTTTTCAAAAATATCAGCAAACCCGTTGTCTTCTGCGGGATAATGGTGGGGGTCATCATTCTGTACAAAACCGTCTTTGGCCCGCCTGATCTGGTGAGTACGGTGGTGGAGATTGTGTTGGGCGGGGCAGTGTATGCGGGCCTGACGCTGGCCTTCAAACTACCACTGGCCGACATACTGGCCTATCGGCGGTCGTTGCTGTGAGGGCGGGTTGTGTCGCTATTTTGGCTTCTGGCCGAACGGCAGATAGACCGCTGCTAATTTCAGCCCTCACCGTCTATCCAAGGCCCGCTGCAGGGCTTCGGCCAGAATTTTGTCGTTGGGGGGCAGCATTAGCGTTTCGTGGTCACCGGGAACATCATGCACCCGAACCCCGCCGAGCGCGTAGTCTTTCCAGCCTAAGTACTGAAAATCGTCCACGAAATAGAGCCGGTCGGTGGCCCGGAACAGATCGAGGGTGCCGGTATAGGGTTGCAGCACGTAGTTTTTGTAGGCAACCTCGTGTTTTTCGATAATGTGGTTCAGGTATTCCACGTCGGTTTCGGGTTTGGGTTGCGCCAGGCCCAGCGCACACCGTAATCTGTCAACCTGCCGCAGAACGTAATCGCGCTGGTAGCCAATGGTTTGTGCCGGTCGTTTCACGAATGATGCGGCAATCCAGCGCATCTTCGGGAACTGCCGGGACACCTTTTTCAGCAGTCTCATGAACGCTGAACGGTCTGTAACCAACTCCTGCGCGTTGGTGTCGAACATGCCAACCAGTTTCACCTCGCGGCCCATTACCTTTAGCTGGCGGGCCATTTCGTAGGCCACGTACCCCCCAAACGAATACCCGGCCAGGGCGTAGGGGCCGGCAGGGTTCTGGGCTATCACCTCGGCTAAGTAAGTAGCGGCAATGGTCTCTATGTTGTCTAAAGGTTCTTCGGTGCCGTCTAACCCCCGTGCCTGCAAACCGTAAATGGGCTGTTCGGGATTCATGTAAGCCACCAAACTCTGGAAATTTAGGAGGTTGAGACCGATGCCGTGAATCACATAAATCGGCACCAAACTGCCCTTTGGCCTGATCGGGACGAGCGATTTGTCCGTTTGCGGTCCCTGATCGGCTTCGAGCAACTGCGCCAGTTCGCGCACCGTAGGATACGCAAACAGCGTGGACAGGGGCAACCGACGGCCCGTTTCGATTTCGATGCGGGTCATCACCTGCACGGCAATCAGCGAGTGGCCGCCGAGGTCGAAAAAGTCGTCGTTAATCCCAACCTGTTGCACAGCCAGCATCTGTTGCCAAATCTGAACGAGCCGGGTTTCGGTTTCGGTGGGGGCCGGGCCGGGCAACGAAATGGCCTGACCCGGCGCGGGCAACGCCTTTTTGTCGAGTTTGCCGTTTGCGGTAATGGGCAACTTAGGCAGGATAACAAACTGACCAGGAACCATATAGCCCGGCACCACGCGCTTCAGTGCGTCGCGCCAGATGCGTGTGGAGTCTTGTTCGTTTTGGTGGGTTGGTGCAACAACCACGTAAGCCACGAGCCGTTTGTCGCCGGGGCGGTCTTCGCGGGCAATCACGGCTACATTCTGAACGCCAGGCTGTTGGGTAAGATGATATTCAATTTCGGCGGGTTCGATGCGGTAGCCCCTGATCTTGATCTGCTGGTCAATCCGGCCCAAATACTCAACGTCGCCATTAGGCAGAAAACGGCCCAGATCACCCGTCCGGTAGAGTCGTTGGCCCAAAACGGGATGTAACACGAACTTTTCAGCAGTCAGAGCCTCCTGATTCAGGTAGCCGATGCTCACGCCATCGCCCCCGATGCAGATTTCGCCCGGTTCGCCATCGGGCAACGGGTTCAGGGCTTCGTCGGTGATAAAGACGAGCGTATTCTGAATGGCTTTGCCGATGGTGATACCAGTGTCGCCGGGCCAGATTCGGGTACCAGTGGCATAAACCGTTGTTTCGGTGGGGCCATAAAAATTCCAGACCGACCGGCAGTCGGCCAGCAGGGTGCGGGCGAGGTCAAGGGGCAGGGCTTCGGCGCAGGAGATCACCGTCAGGGCCGGATTACCGCGCCAGCCAGCCTCGCCCAGCATTCGCCAGGTTGAGGGTGTAGCCTGCACAAAGGTAATGGCTTCGGTTTGCAGTAATTCGGCTAATGCCGGGCCGTTACGGATGGTACTGGTATCCACAATAACCAATTCGGCCCCGGTGATGAGCGGCAGATAAATCTCGACCATGGCCAGATCGAAGGCTATCGTTGCCAGTGCCACCGTTTTGTCGGCGGGGGTCAGGCCGGGCTGCTGCTGCACACTCAGCAACAGATTCACGATGTTCCGGTGTCTGATCTGTACGCCTTTTGGCCGCCCGGTGGTGCCGGAGGTGTATAGCACGTAAACCAAATCATTGCCCGAAACCGGCACAGTTAGATTGCCCAAATCATAGCCGGAGAGCGTGGGCCAGAGCGTTTCGAGGACTAATTCCTGCCTGTCTGCACCAAACCGCCCCCGGTGTATGGTGTTGGTGAGTAAAACCCGGCATCCGGCATCGTTCAGCACGTAATCAATGCGGTCGTCTGGGTGACGAGGATCAACCGGCACGTAAGCGGCTCCGGTTTTCATCACGGCTATCAGGCTCACAACCAGTTTGATAGACCGATCAACGGCCAGACCCACGCGGTCGCCGGGTCGCACGCCTTTGGCTTGTAACAGCCGGGCTAATTGATTGGCTTGCTGGTTTAAGGTGGCAAACGTAAGCGTTTGGGCACCAAAGCGCAGAGCCGTTTTGTCGGGAAATTGCCGGGCCGTGTCGCGCAGAAAATCAGTCAGAGGGCGTTGCCTGTCGTAGTCAAGACGCGGGCCGTTGCCAGGCTGTCCTGCTTTGTCAGACGGCTCAACGGGTGCTTTTTGGCGAATACCCGGTACTGTTTTTGTTGCATCCGGGGTGCCAATCAGTGTGTCGGGCGCGGTGGTCAGTGTTTGCAGGAGACCCGCCAATTGCCCGTGCAACGCCCGGATGGTGTCGGCACGGAACAACTGGGCGTTATACGACCACTCTATCTGAAACGCCCCGCCCGCGTCGGTTACATTCAGGAACAACTCAAAATTCTCGAACGCTCTCGGATTACTACCTAATTCATAATCAAGCCCGTAAAACAGTACGCCATCGGCCAGACCAATGTCCACATTAAACACCATCGGCACCAATGGAATCCGGGAAGTATCGCGCGAAACAGGTAGCTTTTTGAGCAAACTGCCAAACGTAAGCTGTTGGTTATCAAAACAATCAAGTAATTCCGCTTTGCGCTTTTGAATGTATTGCCGAAATGATAAGTCGGGCGTTGGTGCAGACCGCAACGGTAACAGATTCACGCAATGACCCACCAGTCGGGCATAATCGGAGACAGATTGTCCGGCGGCCGGCAACCCCAGCACCACATCGGTTTGGCCCGTCAGTCGGTGCAGCAAAATTTCGACCGTTGCCACGAGTGTCGTTACCAAACTGCATCCCAGTTTCGCGCTCGTTTGCCGAACGGCCCGCACCAGGGCTTCGTCGAGCGCAAAGTCTAACCGATGGCTGGCGTAGGTGCGCCGGGCCGGGCGCGGGGTATCGGCAGGCAGGTTCAGAACGGGAATTTTTCCGGCAAACTGATTGATCCAGAATTGCTCTATTGCCTGATAATCAGAACTTTGTGAAAATGTACGTTGGTCAACGGCATACCGACTAAACTGGTCAGGGTCGGGCAAGGCTGGCTCGCGGCTTTGGGCATACGCCGAATACAACGCGCCCAAATCCTGCATCAGAATCCCGGTTGACCAACCATCGCACACGAGGTGATGGGCCGTCAGAACGAACTGATAATTAGTTTCGGCGAGTTTAATCAGCGTCGCCTTGACGAGCGGCCCGTTCGTGAGGTCAAAAACCAGATTGGCATCCTGGGCCAGTACGTCAGAGATAATTTGCTGTCGTTCAGCAGGTTGCCGGGCGGTGCAATCCTGCACGACCAACGGAATGGGTATATCCCGGAAAAACAGCATCTGCTCGCCATCGGCACTGAACGCCGACCGCAGGGCTTCGTGCCGTTGCACAAGGCTACGCCACGCCCGCTCAAAGGCAGACAGGTGTAGCGGCCCCGAAAACCGCAGGGAAACGGATTCGTTATAGGCCCGGCTGGCATCGTCACCCCCGAATTGGCAAGCCAGCCAGATTTCACGAAGGGCATCGGTGGTGGGGGCAATGTGGGAGACTGTCGGCCCGGCAAACGGGTCGAAATCAACACCAATGAAAGGGTTGTCGGCTACACGCTCCAACATTCGTTCTGGATATAGAGGACTACTGGTATTATTAGTTGCCAACCTGTAAAAAACCGGGCTGGTCGGGATTGGCGACGAACCAGCCCGGATTGCCCCGTTTGTCGCGGCCTAATCTGGCCCCAGGAACGGGTGGGACATCAGCGCGTATAATTCAAGGAGGATCTCCATCCCTCCATCGTCATCGAGGGCGACGACAAGAAGGTCGTCGCCAGCTACGCGGTCCCCGCGGGCGCGCATTTGGCGGTGCAGGAAGGCAAGAAAGTCCCCGGCGGCACACTGCTCGCAAAGACTCCGCGAAAGATGGCCAAGACCAAGGACATCACCGGCGGTCTCCCGCGCGTTGCCGAACTCTTCGAGGCGCGTCGTCCGAAGGATTCCTGCGAGATCAGCCGCATCGACGGAGCCGTCGAAATCGCCGGCCTCGTCCGCGCCAAGCGCAAGATCATCGTCCGCGACGAAGACGGCAATGAGGAAGAGCATCTCGTCCCGCAGGGCCGCAACATCATCGTCTATACCGGCGACATCGTGAAGAAAGGCCAGCAGCTCACCGAGGGTCCCGTGCCTCTGCACGACATCCTTGATGTCCTCGGCCCCGTCGTCTTGCAGGAACACATGGTCAACGAAGTGCAGGAGGTTTACCGCC
>JBBRUV010000122.1:0-12578 GCA_038247465.1 Cytophagales bacterium | reverse complement strand
CCTGTTAGACCGTAAAATCTACGGTATATTCATCAACTCACCGGCCGTTAAACCTACCAGCGCCACGGCCATAACGGCGTGGTCGTTACCGAGTCAAAGTTGCCCGAGTGGCGTGCTCCGGCCCTGGGCCTTGCGTATTTACCGGGGGAAACTCTACGTTGGTGCTGTTTGTACAGGCGAGTTGCTGTCAGGAACGACTGTTGGCGGCACCAATAATGCCACCACTGATTTTGACAATGCTTTGGCCGGCCGAGACCTCATGAAAGGCTATGTCTATCGCTTCGATCCAACCCTGGGGCCATCGGCTCCGTTCGAGCAGGTAGTATCATTTCCGTTGTCATTCACACGCGGCTCGGCCGACTTAACCGAGGATTGTATTAACTACAAATACTGGTTTCCCTGGACAAATCAGTTCGCACCGGCTTGTAATACCAAAACAGGTGCTTATTTATCGGTCATGTGGCCCCAACCCGTTATTTCTGATCTGGCTTTCGACGATGATGGGTCAATGCTGATTGGGATGCTCGACCGTTTTGGCTTCATCGCAGGCAACCGAAATCTATCATCCGATCTAAACGATAATAATCTGTACGACGGATTTACGGGTGGAGACCTGCTGCGGGTCTATAACAACAATGGAACGTTTGAGATGGAAAGTAACGCCACATCCGGGCCTTACACCAATACGGCTGGCGTTGGCAACGGAGAAGGGCCCAGCGGGGGCGAGTTCTATAGCGACGATTACTGGCTGTTTTTTGGGAAGAACGTGCACGCTGAAATTCTGAATGGGGCGTTGGTAATGCTTCCCGGATCGGAAGAGGTAATTTCCTCGGCCTTTGACCCATACTCGGCCCCCGACAATAGTGTATATAGGTCGGGTGGTTTCAAGGTGCTTGGCACGACCACAGGCCGCGAAACGCGCTCGTATGTGTTGTACCAGAACAAACCGGGCGAAGACCCAACTGCCAACGGAACCTTCGGGAAAGCGGCTGGCTTAGGCGAAGCAAAAGTGCTCTGCGAACCCGCTCCTATTGAGATTGGCAACCGAATCTGGTTCGATGACAACCGCAACGGTATTCAGGATGCCTACGAGAAAGGAATAGACGGACTGACGCTGACGCTACACGATATGGCAGACGGCGAGAAACTAATTGGCACTCAGGTAACGCGCAACGGTGGGCAGTTTTATTTCAACAACATCACCATGAGTCCAACCAGGCTATTGCCAAACCACCCCTATCAGGTGCGGATGGTGATGAGCCAACTCACGAGCAGCACATTCTCGGCGGGGGCCCGGCAAGCGGCTCGCGGTCGGGTAGCAGCCGCCGATCCTCGGGTGTTTTTCCTGTCAGCACCGGGTCAGGGAACCGGCCCCAACAAAGACTTTGTGAACTCGAAAGGGGAGATGAGCGGCACAATGGCACTGGTAAACGTAACGACCGGCGACTACGGCCAGAACGCCCACGTGAGCGATATGTCGGTCTACTCGTGCCCGGAGTTGAGCATTGGCCGCAAAACGGTTCCGGTTTGCGAAGGCGACCCCGTTCCTGACATCACGCTGACGGGAAGCTCGTTTGCCCGCGTGGATGAAGTCAGGTTTGTGGTGTTCGACTCGCCCCAATCCGGCACGGCCATGTACAACTATACCGCCAATCAGGTTCTGGCAACGTTCATGCCCCAGAGTTCAACCAATATTTCGGGCAGTGCCGTTAGCTCAACGGCGGTTGTGCCGGAGTCGTTTACGCTCGTAAGTCCGAATATTCCGTTTAGCAATGGCAGCAAATACGTGTATGCCATTGTCTATCCGGCCCCGGCCAACGAAGCCTGCCGCCCGGTTGACGAAACGATTATTGTGTTTATACCGGCTCCGGTTGTGAACGCAACGGGCGGTACGATCACCTGCGCCGTACCGGCAGCCCCGCTGAACGGCACGGCAACGGATACGAAAGGGAATTCGCTGACCGGCACCGTTAATTACCGATGGGCCGGGCCAAACAACTTCACCGCCAACACGGCCAACACCAGCACCAATCAGCCAGGCAGCTACACGTTCAGTGCCTTCACCGACCAATGCCCGAAGGCGATTGGCAGCACGGTGGTGTCTGTTACGGCGAGCACGGCCGTGCCAAGCCTGACGCTGACGGCCACGCCAAGCGGGACGGTAACGGTTGGTTCGAGCCTGACGCTGACGACGCTGGGTTGCACGGGCAGCACGCTGGTGCTCTCGTCGCCATCGGTCATAACCGTAACGCAGGGAGTTAACATCTATTCGGCTACGTGTACGAACGGGTCGGGTTGCAGTGCCACCGCTGCGGTGAGCGTAACCGGTTTATTGCCGCAAAGCATCAAGTTGAACGTGATTTCGATCTGTATCAATGACACGCCGTTTGTTTCGTACACCGTGACTCCGGTCAATTTCGTGCCGCAAAACGGCGTGACAATTATCGTTACAAAAGCGGTTAATAACTCGGTTGTTGAAACCAGAACGAACCAGCCGCTTGTCGGCTCATTCCTGTATACGGGGGCAAAAATAGATGCACAGGGTAACCCGATTGACTGGCCCGGCTGGGACTTTATTGACGGCGAATGGGTGATGGTTGACGATGGTTTGAGGCCATTCCTCAATTTAGAATTTTCGGTGAACCCCACCCAAACAGCCACCGTTGATTATCCGCCACCCAGTGCCACCTGCCTGTCGGGGCCGCTGCACGGTCTCGGCGACCGGGTTTGGAAAGACCTGAACGCCAACGGTATTCAGGACAACGGGGAAATCGGCGTAGATAAGGTTCAGGTTGAGCTATACGAAGTCATCAACGGGGTTCGGTCAACGTCGGCGATGAGCACGACCGTTACCGACAGCCAGGGCCTTTACCTGTTCCCCGATCTGCCCTTTGGTAGCTATCAGGTCAGGTTTGTGCCGGGTAGTCTCCCTGCCGATTACCAGTTTTCGCCCGCTTTTGTCGGCTCCGACCGAACCGTTGACAGCAATGCCAACACAACAACGGGCTTTACTGACGTGATTGTCTTGAGAGACATGGATACCACACGTCCCAACCGAACGGTTGATGCGGGCTTAATAATTTGCACAACAAGAGACTGTATTCCCATAAACATCCGTCGAATTAGATAGTATTCGTAGTTGTTATAACAAAACCCCCGGTCTGGTGAACAGGCCGGGGGTTTTTGCGTGTTATATCAGTATGCTTTACGACGTAATTATTGTGGGTGGTGGCCCCTGCGGATTGGCCGCCGGTATCGAAGCCGCCAAAAGTGGCCTGACGCACTTAGTGCTGGAAAAAGGCAGTATCACCGAGTCAATCCGGCGGTATCCGCGCCTGATGCGTTTTTTCTCGACTGCCGAAAACATCGAGATCGGCGGGATTCCGTTTCCGATTTCAGGCGTGAAAGCCACCCGCAATGAAGCCCTGCAATACTACCGCAAGGCAGCGGCCTATTTTAAAGTGAAAACAAAGGTGTTCTCAGAAGTCTGGGACGTGGTGAAATATGACAACACGTTCACGATTACGACCACCACCGGCGATCAATACCACGCCCGGAAGGTGATTCTGGCAACGGGCTATTTCGACAGGCCACGCACGCTCGGTATCCCCGGCGAAAACCTGCCCCACGTCTCGCATTATTACGACGAACCGTTTAAATACTCCTTCACGAACGTGGTTATCATTGGCGGCTCGAACTCCACCGTTGAGGCCGCGCTTGAACTCTACCGGCACGATGTGAACGTAACGGTGCTTCATCGCGGCCCCGATTTTCGGCAGACGGTGAAATACTGGCTCATCCCGGACGTAAAAAACCGGGTGAAAGAAGGTAAGATCAAGACTCAATTTAGCTCCCTCGTTACTGGTATCACGCCCGAAGCAGTGCAGTTTGAGAATCTCAACACGGGCGAAACGGGTGAGATTCCCGCCGATTTTGTATTGATCCTGACCGGATACGTGCCGGATGCGGCCCTGCTGTCTCGCTGTGCAGTGGAACTGGATGCCACCACGCAGATTCCGGCGTTTGACCGCGAGACGTTCGAGACCAATATTTCGGGCCTGTATGTATGCGGAACGGTGCTGGCGGGGATCTATACGGAAAAAGTATTTATCGAAAACGGGCGCGAACACGCGCAGGCTATCATGGATCACATAATGGGCCGTAAACTACACATTGTCAACGAGTTAGTGCAGAGAATTTAATGTCGTCTTGTGGGTTACGGCTTCTCGTTTATGCCTAAAAAAGCCTTCGGTTTATGAAATTACCGTAATATGTTTCGGGTTTAGCGGAGTTGGCACCAATTTTGTGAAATGGACTTACTGAATAGTAAAAAAGAGGTCTGTTTGTATGAATACCAACCTATCATTCTTGTTTCGTAGTTGGCTTGTGGTGTGCATCTTGTCGGGATTGTTGCCGCTTGTGACGTACGCGCAGTCAGATTGTGCCGGTTTTACCGCCGGTGCTGACGTAACAATCACCCGGCAAGCGTATAAACTCAGCAACGCGCCCACCGGAGCTACCTGGAGCGCACACCCGGCCAACCTGGCCCGCGCCGGCATTGATGCCACTACCGGGCAAGTAACCAGCATGGCTGCCCCCGGTACGTATCGGTTTGTGCTAAACCGCCCTGCGTCAACCAGCACCATCACCACCGGCAATGGCCGTTATGCGTTTACTCCCGGCGACGAAAGCAAATTTGGCCCTGTGTTGTCAAACAGTTTCAGCGGCCCCGAATACCTGAACAATGGACAAATTAGGATGGGCGTTGATTATAAATTTGGCGGAGCCATCACGTTTCTGTCAACGTCAACCGGCCCCAACCTGGTCAATAACTTCGATCACGGACGGCAGTTTCAGATTGCCGTTTATGACGGGCCAACGCCCTATCTGCCCCCCGGCGTTGATTATGTTCCGACCTGGATTGGCTTAGGCTACAACCCCATTCAGGCCGGCGATGCCTACGGCAACAAGGCCGAGGTGGTAGCCTTTGAACGGCGCGAGAATCTGATTTACGTAAAAACGATAGCCAAACAGTTCGCCCTCAGAGACTACCCCGGCGAGGTGTATATCGAACACTGGCTGCGGCTGTCGGGCAATGCCGTGAAAGTGCACGCCCGCGTAACGATGTTCCGCTCTGTTGACAAAATCCAGTATCAAGCCCGCGACCAGGAGTTTCCGTGTATGTACCTCAACGGGCCATATCACTACATCTGGGGTTACAAGGGTAATCAGCCGTTTACCAACGCCCCGCTCCACCGCGAGGGGCCGCCAATGAATTTTGAAAACATTGACATCACCGAGCAATGGATGGCTGCCACCGACAACAACGGATTCGGGGCCTCACTGTACGTGCCGGGTAATTATTTCTGGCGCAAAGGTTACTTCGGTACCGATTATGCGGGCGATGAGCGCAGTGCCGACGCGTCGTATATTGGGGCTACGTGGTTCCAGCAGTTAGACCATAACTCGGTTAGCGAGTGGGATTACGAGTTTGTGGTTGGCAACGTCAATGATATGCGTACCTATATCAAATCGCAGGCATTGGCTAACCCGGATACCGGCCCCAACTACCGCTTTGATAATGACCGCAAAGGCTGGTATTTGTCAGAAGCCAATGACACCGGCTGGCCCATCCAGGGCAAATTAGACGTTAAACTCCAGAGCGGACGGCAGAACCAGATCAAATCGCCCGGCTCGTTCTGGCGCGGTAAAGACAACCCCAAAATCTATATCCGGGCCGCGTTTCAAACCCAAAACGATAAGTACCAGCTGTTGTGGAGACGGTGGGATGACTACGAGTTTTTTCCGATACCATCCCGCACGTATGATTTCCCGGTTAAGAATGACGGGCAGTTTCATACCTACGAACTCGATATGCGCAACAGAAACGGCTGGACCGACGGTGATATCCGGCAACTCATGCTGCAGCCACTATCGAGCGCGGCCAACAAAGACGGCTCCATGAAAGTAGAATGGATATCGACCAACCCAAACGGCCCGCCGATCACCCAAACGACCACGTCAACCGTTACGGCAGCCTGTAGCAGTACGGTGAGTATTACAGTGGCCCCGCAACCCAACGCCGGCCCCGACGTGGTGCTGAGTTGTAGCGGCACAACCGCTCCCACCATCGCACAGTTACCGGCGGCTCCCGGCGGCATGACGTGGCGCGTATCGGGGCAGCCCGCCAGAGCCACAGCAACCGTCACCAACGGCGGTTTTCTCAGCGGCCTTACCCAGCCCGGCAGCTACACGGTGACGCTGACCAACGACGATTTCGGTACGTTTAGCGATGCAGTGACCGTTACCGTACCCAATTGCCAGACCAGAACCGTATCACTCGGCTATTTTGTTTTTGCCGATAACGGAGCCGGTGGTGGCCGCCCGAACGACGGGCGACTCAATGGCGGAGAAGGCGGCTTGTTAAACATTGCCCTCACGCTCTATACCGACCCCAACCGCGATGGCAACCCCGCCGACGGTGTGGTAATTGGTCGTGGCCTGACCGATTCACGCGGGTTTAACCGATTTACGGGCCTGACACGCGGTATGACCTACTTAGTGGGTGTTGATACCGCAAACTTTGCCCCCGGTAAGCCACTGGCGGGCTTTCAGCGGAGTGCTGTGTCGCAACAAAATCCGGCCAACGGGGTCAACAATGGTATTGTGGTATCACTGGTATATGGCGTGTTGAGCAGCCCGATTTTTATTCCGACACTGCCACTCGTGCGAACCTTGGCCGACGACGAAGAGGTGATTGTTACGTTCGGCTTTTCGCCTGATTGTACCGTAAATCGGTGTGTACCCATCAGCATCAGAAAATTGTAGCGGAACATTGTCAGGTTGGCGCGATAATTGCCCCAGTTTGCGGGGAATTTACAGTCTGATTTTTATCACCAATAGCGTCAAATTTAGGAACTTATTTTGTTTCTGAATTTGCACATATGTTCACTATCTTACCGAAAAGTAGGATTAGATTGCCGTGTTTGTCGTTTCGGACAAACACGGCATTTTTTTTGCCCTGTTTTCTGTTACTTGAACCAGATAATCCTGTTAAACCCAAACTCAAAAATGATCTGGCTCTGCAAACTTTTTTTCAGGACGCTTCTGCCCGGCAATCAGGCAATGAAACAACTGGTAACTGCTGGCGCACTGCTGTCGGTGTTCGTCTTTTCTCCGCTGCTGCTCACGGCCCAGACTATACAGCCGGTATGCCCGGTGATTGGCCCGGTGCAAAACCTGACAATCTGCGGTGATCAGCCACTAACGATCACCATCTGCGTTACCAGCACATCAGAGACCGGCGTTGAGCTGGCCTTATTCGATCAGTCTGTTACCGACCCCTATTCACAGGCGGCCCTGATGGTGGGTGATTTTGGTTACGCCCCTGTGCAAAGCGGAACCGCCTGCATTGCGCCCGCAACAACGTATATTCCTGAAAATACCGGCACTACGCCGATAGAATATTTCATGTATGCCTGCCTGAAACCCGACCCCGAAAACCCGGCTTGTTTTGCCACGGCGTTTTCAGTTGCCAAACTCACAGTATTACCCAAAGGATGCACGTGTCCGCCCGCCCGTTGCGTACCTGTTCTTGTTCAAAAGATCACAAAGAAATAGCAGAGAGAATATGCTGAAGTAGGAAAGCCGCCCTCATCTTGAGGGGCGGCTTTTTTTTAGACCTGTAGGTTTTTAGTTCAGCCGTACCAGTGCCGAGCGGTAAACCCGCGTTTCGAGCGAAGCCAGCCACTGCCCGAACGCGTTGCTGTTGGCGCGGGCGGTGTGCAGTTCCGTGTCTATCTGCCGGAGCAGAAAATGCAACTGATGCACGTGCATCCATTGCTGATGCAGCCGTTGCGCGTCGTCGGTGTTTTTAGGAAGCTGGCGGGTTTCGGCAGTGAGTCTCCGGAGACTGTGGCGCAGGTGATACCGCAAAATAAGCAGGCGACTGGCAACGGGCAGGTCGGCGGCCTGACGCTCTAACTGGGTGATTCCCTGCGAAAGCAAATTGTTGCGCTGTTGCAGTTGGTCTGACACAGTAAGCCAGGCTTGCTCAACCCGAAGTGCGTCATAGTTGATAGTTTTCATGGAAAGTACGGTGGTTTCGTTTTAACAAAACTATATAATATTCGGTATATTTCTGTACTGTTTAGTAAAAATTAGCAAATTTTAATTTGATTATTTCCTGATTTGCCGAATAAACTACGTTCACGTTTTAGCCTTGTCTCTTGTCCGTTGATCAACCTGTCTTGAGATCGTTTGTCAGGTGGTTTTACGGTGGCGTTGGTGCGTCACGTCAACATCGAAGCAAGTGCCGTATATTGCTTCCCAATTACTCGTAATGCTATGCGCCTTTTATCATTTGTCTTGCTTATTATGGCTACTGCCGCCGTTGCCCAGCCGGTTTCTAAACCTGATCTCGAAGGCCACCGGGGATGCCGGGGATTGATGCCCGAAAACACGATCCCGGCCTTTTTGAAAGCCTTGGAATTAGGTGTGAATACCCTCGAAATGGACGTGGTTATCAGTAAAGACCGGCAGGTAGTGGTCTCGCACGAGCCGTATTTCAACGCTGATTTCAGTATCCTGCCCAATGGTGAGCCGGTTAATAAAAAAAATCAGAAAGAACTGAACCTGTACGAAATGACCTATTCAGCCATCGAACGGTATGATGTTGGCTCGAATGGGAACCCCAACTACCCCGAACAACAGAAGATAAAGGCCGTGAAACCGCTTTTACGGGACGTGATCAAGGCCGCCGAAGCCTACCGGACGCAACACAAACTGCCGCCCGTTGCCTACAAC
The DNA here is from genome assembly GCA_038247465.1 of Cytophagales bacterium. Lineage (GTDB taxonomy): Bacteria > Bacteroidota > Bacteroidia > Cytophagales > Spirosomataceae > JBBRNH01. The sequence continues at coordinate 3,773 of JBBRUV010000122.1, read as the reverse complement.
ATCGAACTCAAAAGTGACGATAGCGAGTACAACCGCAGCCAGCCCGAACCCGGGCCGTTTTGCGAATTGGTGTACGCTGTAATTACTGAACAACTCCCGCCCGACCGCGTTATCATTCAGAGTTTCGACTTTGCCATCCTGCGCCACTGGAAACAGAAAACTGACGTGGGTGCGTTTAAGAAAATGAGGCTCTCAGCATTGGTCGAAGGCTTGCGGGGATGGGAAAAACACGTGGCCGAACTGGGTTTTACGCCCGATATTTACAGCCCGCATTTCCGGCTCCTGAGCCAGGCCAGTATTACCGAGATGCACGCTAAAAACATACAGGTCGTTCCTTGGACGGTGAACCAAACAGACGACATGAACCGGCTCGTTCGGTGGGGTGTTGACGGGATAATCACGGATTATCCGAATCGGTTTATTCGTTAAATTGACTACCTAAAATATACCCAAGTATGACACCCGAAAAACGCTTGGACCAGTTGGAGCTAATCATGGCCGAAATGCTCCAGAAACAGGACAAGTACTTCGGGCAGATTCAATTTTTAGGCATGAATATTCTTGATCTTGCCGGTAGGCAGTCATTAATAACCAATCGGCTTGATAAAATCGAGACCCGGCTTGATAAAATCGAGACCCGGCTTGATAAAATTGAGACCCGGCTTGATAAAATCGAGACCCGGCTTGATAAAATTGAGACCCGGCTTGACGGGGTTGATACCAAATTAGATATGGTGCTAACGATTTTGCGGAGTAAAAACGGCCATTAACAATCCCTGATGACGCTGCTCAACACATCCCTGAAATGGCTTTTGCTCCGGCGGTTGCCCCGGATAGAAGCCATGATGACCCGCCCCGATGCGGTGCAGCAGCGCGTATTCAGTAATCTCGTTCGGCGCGGCAAAACCACCGAGTTCGGCAGAAAATACCACTTTGGCAGCGTCGGCACCATCCGCGACTTTCAGGAGCAGGTGCCGGTCTCGACCTACGAGGCCATTTTTCCGTATATCGAGCGGATGATGCGGGGCGAAAACAACGTGCTGTGGTCGTCGCCGGTGCGGTGGTTTTCAAAATCATCCGGCACCACTAACGCCCGCAGTAAGTTTATCCCGGTCTCGCCCGAATCACTCGATGAATGCCACCTAAAAGGCGGCAAAGACCTCCTTACGCTCTACATTGCCAACAATCCCGGCAGCCGCGCTTTCGAGGGAAAAGGGCTGTCTATTGGCGGCAGTTTGCAGTGCAACCCCGTCAAAGACAGCTTTGGAGCGGTCGGTGATGTGTCGGCGGTGGTCATGAAAAACCTGCCTTCCTGGGCGCAGGCCATCCGCACACCCACGCTCGATATTGCGCTGATGAACGACTGGGAAAGCAAACTCGACCGAATGGCCGAGCTTACCAGCCAGCAAAACGTGACCAGTGTTCTGGGTGTTCCAACCTGGACGCTTGTACTGTTGCAGAAGATTCTGGCCCGCACCGGCAAGAGCAATATCCTGGAAGTGTGGCCTGATTTTGAGGTGTTTATTCACGGCGCAGTAAATTTCCAACCCTACCGAGAACTGTTTCAGCATCAAGTGTTCCCCTCCCCCACCGTGCGCTACATGGAGGTTTATAACGCATCAGAAGGTTATTTTGCCATGCAGGACGACCTCTCGAAGGTGGGGCAGATGCTGCTGATGCTCGATTACGGGATTTTTTATGAGTTTGAGCCGATAGACGATGCGCATACCAACAATCCGTTTCCGAAAACGCTGACCATCGGCGAGGTTGAACTCAACAAAAATTACGCGCTCATCATCTCTACCAACGGTGGGCTGTGGCGGTATCGGGTCGGTGATACGGTTCGGTTTACGTCGCTGTTTCCGCACCGGCTGCGGGTGAGCGGGCGTACCAAACAGTTTATCAATGCCTTCGGCGAAGAAGTGATCGTAGAAAATGCCGAAGCCGCCATCACGAGGGCCTGCGCCGAAACGGGCGCGGTAATGGCCGAATACACCGCCGGGCCGGTTTATATGGGCAACAGCCGACACGGGCGGCACGAGTGGGTGATTGAGTTTGCCCAAGACCCCGACAACATAGACCGATTTGCCCGAATACTCGACGAAACCCTGCGGCAGATCAATTCAGACTACGACGCAAAACGATATAATAATCTGGCCCTCGACCGGCCCCTGATTCACCAGGTGCCACGCGGCACGTTTTATACCTGGATGGCGCAGCGCGGCAAACTCGGCGGGCAGCACAAAGTACCGCGCCTGGCAAACTCCCGCGAATACCTCGACGATATTCTGGGGCAGTTTGAGGGGGCATAACAATCGGTTTTCGGTATTAGGTTTGCGGGGCCATCTGGTTAGAGTAGCCGAATAGCCCGAAAACTGCAAACCCAAAACTGACAATGCAACTCCCCAAACTCCAGCACACCGACTCGGCCAATTTTTTTCTAATGGCCGGCCCCTGTGCCATCGAAAGCCGCGACATGGCCCTGACCATCGCCGAGCGCATCGTCACGATTACCGATAAACTGCGGATTCCGTATATTTTTAAGGGTTCTTACCGGAAGGCCAACCGCACCAAAGCCAACTCCTTTACCGGCATCGGTGACGAATTGGCTCTCTCGATTTTACGCGAAGTAGGCGACACGTTCAACATTCCGACCGTGACTGATATTCACGAATCGAACGAGGCTGCATTGGCCGCGCCGTTTGTGGATGTCTTGCAAATTCCGGCGTTTTTGTGCCGCCAAACCGACCTCCTCGAAGCAGCCGCCCGCACGGGTCGCGCCGTGAACATCAAAAAGGGCCAGTTTCTGTCGGGCGAGAGCATGGGGTTTGCCGCCCAAAAAGTTCGGGCCATCAACCCCGATGCCACCGTAATCCTGACCGACCGGGGCAACTCGTTCGGCTACGGTGATCTGGTGGTTGATTTTCGGAATCTGCCCGCCATGCAAACCTTTGGTGTGCCGGTGGTGATGGACTGCACTCATTCGTTGCAACAACCTAACCAGGCATCGGGCATAACGGGCGGCAAACCGGCCCTGATTGCTACCATCGCCAAAGCCGCCATCGCCGTTGGTGCCGACGGACTCTTTATCGAAACCCACCCCAACCCGGCAGAAGCCAAATCAGACGGGGCCAATATGCTGCCCTTAGATCAGTTAGAAGCGTTGCTGGAACGGCTCGTCCGGGTGCGCGAAGCGATTCGGTAAAGGGTTTCTATTGCCCCAACACCAGCCGGGCTGCGTTTCCATACACCAAACTCCCGCCCGTATTAAGCGTGATTTTCAGTGCATTAGATACGTAATTGTCAGGAATAGTGATGCGGTGCTTTAACTCTACGGGGTTGGTTGCGGTTGGTATCTGCCCGCACGACCAAACGGTTGGGTCATTCCAGGAACCGGCTCTGGCGGTTTGCTGCACCACCCCCACGCAGGACGGCGGAACACCGAGCGTAAACAGGTTCGAGGGGCCACCCGCCACCACCGGACTTGTGCCAACGACGCGCACCCGAAACGTTCCGGTTTGCAATCCGTGGGGCAGTTTGGCCCGCAGCAACGAGCCGGTTGCCGTGCTGGTAAGCGTCTGCATAAATCGGCCCTGTGTGTCAAGCAGTTGCAGTTGCCAGGCGTTTCCTGCCCCAAAGTTGCCAAAGGCAATAAAGTTGACTAACAGGCTGTCGGCGGGGCGGATGATGGCGGCCATTGCCCCTGTTGCCACAAACTGTTCGGGCAAAATGGGCGTGGCGTTCTGAAAAAAGGCATTGTCTAAACTGGCGTT
>JBBRUV010000121.1:0-12627 GCA_038247465.1 Cytophagales bacterium | reverse complement strand
ACTCTGACCGGCAACTCAGCAAAGCTTACGACGAAGGGTACGAAGACGGCATGAACGATACCGGACGGGAACAAAAGCAGGAACGGCGCGAGAACTACAAAAACTTTACGGTTGGTCTCTACGGCGGAGCCAATTCAACCCGCTTTGAGGGCGAAAACGTGGACGGTAGCCAGCTAAACGGTCGGCTGGGTTATCAGTTCGGCTTGTTTGTTCGGGGCGGGGGCCGGTTGTTCGGACAGATCGGGGCCGAATATCTTACGTCCAGCTCAGAACTCTATAAAAAGGGCGACGGCGCAACAGTAAAAGGCATCACCTCAAACGTTGATTACCAATACCTGCACGTCCCAGCTTACATCGGCGTTAAGTTGGCACAATCGCCACGAGGTTCGTCGGCAATCCGGTTGCAGGTTGGGGCCGAATATGCCGCGCCGATCAATATCGGCAACAACTCACTTGATCTGCAACAGTCTGATTTCAATAACGCTACGGTCAACGGCCTGGCAAACCTCGGCTTTGATGCGGGGCCGTTGTTTATTGATATCGTGTATCACTACGGTTTTACCGACGTAATCAAAACCCAGGCCAACACGAAAACCCGGACTTTGGGACTGAACATCGGTTTGAAATTCTAAGGTCTGTTGCTGTCTCTGGTACCGAACGGCAAAAGCCGCCTACTTCAGGGCGGCTTTTGCGTTGGTAAGTTCGGCGGACGGCAGGTATGTTTTTAACTTTTCGAGAATTGCCAGAATTTCGAGCAGTTGCGGCATCCGGGTTCCGTCGTAGGCCAGACTAACGCCATACTCCGCGCCGTGTACAACGATGAAAAATACGAGTCGGACAATAACATAACAGCCGTAAACAGGTCCTCCATCGGCATTGGTCTCCTGAGCGGCCACCATCTCCACCAGCAGTTGGCCTTTGGGGTCAGTATCGCGCTTGGCCTCTTGCTTGTACTCATGGAGGCAGAAAATCGGCTTTTTCGGTATTTGCCGCCCTTGTGCAATCATGTAATCCACGATGCCCCCAATCTCAATGTCGTTCACCACGGCCCGGAGCCGACGTTGCGAAAACGGTTTGTAGGGCTTGGCCCAAGGCGTAGCCAGAAACAACATGGGCGCAATGAAGTTTAACTTTAACTCATCTTCGTTCCAAAAATCGGCATTATCCTGCAATGATTGTGACAACCGATTCAAACTACGCTCATCATAATTTTTGGGTTGTGGCGTAACAGTGAGCCAATCCGTTAACGGCTTGAATGAACTAACCTGAACCAGCCCCAATTGATCTTCAACATCCTGGGTAAACCAGTTTTCAAAAGCCCTCATCTGTACGTTGTTTTGTCTATGAATATTCTCTTTCCGATTTTCGTCAAGATTGACCAGTTGCAAACCCTTGTGGTGGGCGGTGGCTACGTGGGTCTCGAAAAACTCACGGCCCTGCTTGCCAGCTCGCCCGGTGCGCCCATTACGCTCGTTTCGCCGGAGATTCGTAGTGAAATTTACGACCTCGCCACGCAGCATCCTAACATCACTCTCCGCCCCGAACGCTACCATCCCGATCAGCTCGCGGGGCATGATCTGGTCATCTGCGGCACCAACGACAAGGCCGTGAACCGGCAGGTGCAAGCCGACTGCAAGGCCCGCAAAATACTGGTGAACGTAGCCGATACACCCGACCTCTGCGATTTTTACCTGAGTTCGGTGGTTCGGAAAGGCGACCTGAAAATCGCCATCTCGACCAACGGCAAATCACCAACGTTTGCCAAACGGTTCCGCGAGGTGCTGGAAGAGATTCTGCCCGACAGTTTGCAGGAGACGTTAGACAACCTGACGGCCATCCGTAAAAGTCTGAAAGGTGATTTTGTGGCAAAAATGGAGCGGCTGAACGAGATTACGAAGGTGTTGAAGTGATGGTGCAGAACCGCGCAGGCGGCCCTGGCAGATGACGCAGATTTTTATGGTTTGCCCGGATTCCCTACTTATAACTCGTAGGAAAATCTGTGTAAATCATAAAAATCTGCGTCATCTGCGTTCTATTGTATCCTATTAAATCGTACTTTTGCGGTTCAATTTAAAAAAGCTGTCTGAAGATGTATTTAACAACCGAAAAAAAGCAAGAAATCTTTGCTGCCCAAAGCCCCGGTAAAACCGCTGGAGACACAGGCTCGGCTGAATCCCAGATCGCACTCTTCACGTTTCGGATTAATCACCTGACGGGTCACCTCAAGATCCACAAGCACGATTACGGAACGCGCCAAGGGCTGCTGAAACTCGTCGGGAAACGCCGTAAAATGCTTGATTATCTCCAACGAACGGAGATTTCACGATACCGGGCTATTATTGCCGCCCTCGGTATTCGTAAATAAACGGCTCAAAACCATCGGGGAATTTACCAAAAGGTAGATTCCCCATTTTGTATTCTTTCCCGTCTATGTTCAAAATCACTACGCAGACCGTCGCCCTGCCCGATGGCCGCGAAATCACGATTGAAACCGGCAAAATGGCCCGCCAAGCCGACGGCGCGGTTGTTGTCAGGCTCGGTGGCACTATGCTCCTGGCCACGGTTGTCTCGTCAAAAGAAGCCAAAGAAGGCGTGGATTTTCTGCCCTTGTCGGTTGATTATCAAGAGAAATTCGCATCGGCTGGCAAAATTCCCGGTAGTTTTCAACGGCGCGAAGGCCGGTTGTCTGACCACGAAGTACTGATCTGCCGCTTAGTTGACCGCGCCTTGCGGCCTATTTTCCCCGAAGACTACCACGCTGATACGCAGATGATGATTACGCTCATCTCTGCCGATGCCGAAGTGCAGCCCGACGCACTCGTGGCCTTAGCCGCATCGTCGGCATTGGCCGTGTCTGATATTCCGTTTAACGGGCCAATTTCAGAAGTGCGGGTTGCTAAAATTGACGGCAAATACCACGTCAACCCCAAAACGTCTGACATCGAACGTGCTACGCTCGTGGTGATTGTGGGTGCCACCGAGCATGATATCTGCATGGTAGAGGGTGAGATGGACGAATGTTCGGAGACCGAAATGCTCGAAGCCCTGAAAGTAGGCCACGAAGCCATTAAGGTGCAATGTGCCGCCCAGCGCGAGCTCACCGAAAAAGTCGGTAAGACCAAAAAACGCCAATACAGCCACGAAACCCACGACGAAGAACTCCGGGCGGCTGTGCGGGAATACTGCTACGACAAGATTTATGCCGTTGCCCGGTTGCAAAATCCCGGCAAGAAAAGCCGTTCTGACGGTTTCAAAGCCGTTCGCGATGAATACGTTGCTACATTCCCCGAAGGTGCATTGGTAAACATGGGTTTGGTGAAAACGTATTTCCACGACCTCGAATGGGAAGCCTCGCGCCGGTTGGTGCTCGACGAACGCTCGCGGTTAGACGGTCGGCAGCTTGACGAAATTCGTCAAATTGTCTCCGAAGTTGACCTGTTGCCCGGCGCACACGGCTCGGCTCTGTTTACGCGGGGCGAAACGCAATCGCTGACAACGGTTACGCTCGGCACCAAAACCGACGAGCAGATTGTAGATCAGCCGATGCAGCAGGGGTACTCTAAATTTTTACTGCACTACAACTTCCCCGGCTTCTCAACGGGCGAAGTGAAGCCCAACCGGGGAGCCGGTCGGCGCGAAATCGGGCATGGTAACTTAGCCCACCGCGCCCTCAAAAAAGTGATGCCTGTCGAAGCCGATAATCCTTATACGATTCGGATTGTGTCTGATATTCTGGAATCAAACGGCTCGTCGTCAATGGCTACGGTTTGTGCCGGTACACTGGCGTTGATGGATGCGGGTATCAAAATCAAAGCGCCTGTTGCCGGTATTGCCATGGGTCTGATTTCGGACACAGAACCCGGTTCGGATAAATACGCCGTGCTGTCGGACATCCTCGGTGATGAAGACCACCTCGGCGACATGGATTTTAAAGTGACCGGAACGGCAAAAGGTATCACCGCCTGCCAGATGGACATGAAAGTAAACGGTTTGTCGTACGATGTGTTGGCGCAGGCGTTAGAGCAGGCGCGGGCGGGTCGGTTGCATATCCTTGGCGAGATGGCAAAGGCCCTCACCGGCGTTCGCGAAGACATGAAACCCCACGCACCCCGGGCCACAGTCATCAAAATCGAGACCAACCAGATCGGAGCCGTTATCGGGCCGGGCGGTAAAGTGGTACAGGAGATTCAGAAAGATTCGGGCGCAGTGGTCAATATTGACGAACATGACAACGCGGGCTGGGTCAGCATTTTTGCAACCAGCAAAACCAGCATGGACAAGGCCGTTTCGCGGGTTAAAGGCATCGTTGCTGTTGCCGAAGTGGGCGAAACCTACGACGGTAAAGTAAAGACCATTCAGCCGTTCGGAGCTTTCGTAGAGTTCCTGCCCGGCAAAGACGGACTTTTGCACATTTCCGAGATCAAGTGGGAGCGCGTCGAAACGATGGATGGCATCCTGGAAGTAGGGGAAGAAATCAAAGTCAAGCTGATTGACATTGACAAAAAAACCGGAAAATACCGGCTCTCGCGCAAAGTGCTGTTGCCCAAGCCAGCGAACAAAAATCAGGACTGAGGTGTTCTTTTTTGAACAATAAACCCTACCAGACTGTGACGGCCTGGTAGGGTTTGCCGTAATCAAACTTGTACTTTAACGTTATTATAGCCACCCAGTACCGGACAACAATAGGATGAGACAGCTAAAGATTTCAAAACAGATTACGAATCGGGAAAGCCAATCGCTCGACAAGTATTTACAGGAGATTGGTAAGGTGGATTTGCTCACCCCCGACGAGGAGGTGATTCTGGCCCAGAAAATTCGGGAAGGCGATCAGCTGTCGCTCGAACGGCTAACCAAGGCCAACCTCCGCTTTGTGGTGTCGGTTGCCAAACAATACCAGAATCAGGGGCTTTCACTCGGCGATTTAATCAACGAAGGGAACCTCGGCCTGATTAAGGCCGCTCAACGATTTGACGAAACGCGCGGATTTAAGTTTATTTCGTATGCCGTCTGGTGGATTCGCCAGTCTATTTTACAGGCGCTGGCCGAGCAGTCACGGATTGTGCGCTTGCCACTGAACCGCGTTGGTTCGCTGAACAAAATATCGAAGACATTCTCTGACCTCGAACAGAAATTTGAGCGCGAGCCATCGCCGGAGGAGTTGGCCGCCGTGCTGGAAATCTCAGCCGCCGAAGTGGTTGACACGCTCAAAATTTCGGGTCGGCACGTGTCAATGGATGCCCCGTTTGTGCAGGGTGAAGAAAACTCGCTACTCGACGTGCTGGAAAACGACGGTGAAGACAAACCCGATTCGGGCCTGATCACTGATTCACTCCGCAAAGAAGTACAACGCGCCCTTTCGACGCTCACGCAGCGCGAAGCCGATGTGATTACGCTTTATTTCGGGCTGAACGGCGAACACGCCATGACACTTGAGGAAATTGGCGAAAAATTCAACCTTACCCGCGAGCGCGTTCGGCAGATAAAAGAAAAAGCTATCCGTCGGCTACGGCACACGTCGCGCTCAAAAGCGTTGAAAACGTATTTGGGTTAAGACGGGTAGCGTAGATTTGCAATCCGCAGTACTCATTAACACAACGCCCCGGCCATGAATGGCTGGGGCGTTGTTGTATCTACGAATCACTTACTGATTTTCTAGTTTCCCCAACACAATCATACTCTCAATGTCGTCTAAAGCTGCCGGGTCATACAGCCGGATAGTGCTTCTGACCGCTTCGAGGGCTTGCTCATCGGCGGCTCCAAGCATCCGGGTAACATCAGCCAGGTCCTGCATTCTGCCTGCTCGTAGTTTCATCAGCACTAAGTAAGGCAAAGCGATTACTGGAACATCAGCTATCCAATTAGGTGACTGAAGGGCGGCTTCGGCCCATTGGCTTCGATGAGTCAGCAAGTCAAGAATGTCGCCCGTTGGCGAACGCCACGTACTGTCCCCAATACTAAGCCTTCCCTGCTGTTGGTAGCTTCCCTCCAAAAGTCGTTCTTCTATTAACAACTGATCTCTGGCAAGCACCAGAATATCAACGTCTACGGTGTATCGGGCGGGCATATAATACTGCGTAGCCAACCCACCAACCAGCAGATAAGGCAGACCCATTAGCCGTTGATAAACAGCAAGCTGCATAAATACAGTGGGGGTTTCGTGATATAATGACAGCAAACTTCCACTACCTGGCTGAATGTATTTCTGCGATAGCCGAATCAGTGTTTGCCGATATTGACTGCTTGTCGTATTCACAATAAGTAGGTTTAGTCTCCTCTTGACCGGCTACATCCTTACGCCGTGCCGCCTTATTTTTTTTCGTAAAACACCTTCGACTGCCCCACCCAATTATCACGGTCAATGCGGCCGGGGAAGAACTCAATGATGTCATTTACCTTGTCCATGTCTTCCTTCGTAAAATTAGCCACCTGCCGAAATGTATAGATACCGAGGCTGTGCAGTTTACGCTCCAAAAACGGCCCCACGCCCACAATATCTTTGAGATCGTCGGCTTGAGCGGCACTGGCAAAGCCAATCCGGTCGAAGTTGAGTTCATTGGCGCGGGCCGCAATCCGATTTAGCACCGCATCCTCGGAGTTGGCAACCTGCGCCCTGGCCGGCGAAACGTCGGGTATAGTAGCGGACATAACCGGAACGGGCAAATCAATATCAGCACGAATCGGGTCAATCAATGGCTCCACTGGTAGAATAGTTTCCGGGCGATATGTTGCCGAAATCGGGTTCATCGTGACTGGCACCCGAACCGTTTTCTTCGACCGGCGGCAGTCTTCCAATTCCGATTCTTTGTCGGCAATGGCGGTTTGCAGGGCCGCAATCCGGCTGTTGAGCCAGAGCCGGGCAATGAGCCAGCCCAAAAAAGCGGCCAGCGATAAAATCAGCAGAGCCTCAACAATGGCTGCCGGTTGGCTCAGGGGGTTTCCAAACATAATCAGTTAAGGTTTTTACGAGTGTTTCTTCTTATGCAGGTCTGCCGACTGGCCCACCCAATTATCACGGTCAATGCGACCGGGAAAAAACTCGATGATATCATTCACCTTGTCCATGTCTTCCTTCGTAAAATTAGCCACCTGCCGAAATGTATAGATACCGAGGCTGTGCAGCTTACGCTCCAAAAACGGCCCCACGCCCACAATATCTTTGAGGTCATCGGCTTGGGCGGCACTGGCAAAGCCAATCCGGTCGAAGTTGAGTTCATTGGCTCGGGCCGCAATCCGGCTCATCACCGCGCTTTCGTCGGTGCCGGTTGGCAGCACCACAACGGGCGTTCGGCGGCAATCGTCAAGGGCACGGTCGGTACTGGCCAGGTCGCCTTCGAGTTGGCGGATGGTCGTTTGCCGCGAGATATAGCCGATGATGAAGCCGAGCATACCGGCCACAATCCACATCAGCCAGTGCTGCCAGTTGGCATCGGGCAGGTTGTAGGGGTTCACGTTTTGAAACATCTTTTGAAATAGTTTGTAGTTTGTGGTTTGTAGTTGCACACAGAACTACAAACTACAAACAGTTTATTCGACTACTACCGTTACCCGGCGATTGGCTTTCCGGCCAGCCTCGGTATCATTTGATGCTTTAGGGTCAGCTTCGCCTTTGGCCTTAACCGTCACCTGTGCCGACGAGATACCGGCTTTTTCTAACTGTTTCCCCACGGCTGCGGCCCGTTTGCGCGACAGATTCAGGTTCGATACGTCGCTGCCTTCGTTGTCGGTATAACCCGTCAGAAGCAGTTTTTTGTCTTTGTGTTCGGGGAGGTATTTGGCAGCTTCGGCAAAAAAGCGGTCGGTATCATCGGTATGAATATAGTCTGATTTGCCGGTCGGGAAATACAGATCAATGGGTTTAAACACCGACTCAAACGTTTGTTTTTCAGCTAATTGCTGTTCTGTCGTCACCGATGTTGTCGAAATAACGGTGGTGGTATCGGCAGTGGCAAGGGTGTTGGCAGCGGGCGCGGCAAACTCAGCCCCGAACGAGAGGCCTAATCCGCCATACAATGAATCACGGTTGGCGCTGTACATTGGTTTACCAAGCAATTCAGCTTTCGTTTGCAGCGAAGCCGCCGGAACGCCTTTCTGCACCAGCAATTGCTTCATGGTTTCGGCCCGGCCCAGGCCCAGGTTTTCAAACGAGGTGTTGTTGGTTTCGTCGGCACCATAGTAGCCGGTGATCGTCAGGGCGCGGCCAGGGTTATTTTGCAGGTAGAGCGCCAGCGAATCAAGCGATGTCTCAAATCGGCTCATGTTCGGGTCGGCACCGGAGCGGGCAAAATCGAAGCCGCCGGGTACCGTCATTCTAAACCGATCACCGTCGGCAATGGTACGTGCGGAGCGAGACAGCCCCCCTACTACTACAGACGGCGCATCATCACCACAAAGGAATTTGATTTTACAGACGTGCCACCACGTCGAACCGGCCATCCAGACAAGCAGCAGGACGAACCAGAAAATTCGGTTGATAAACATAAATGAAGGAGTTAGGTAGCAGGTGATTAGCCGATTAGCTTCCTGATTTCGGAATAGCCAACCAACCTATGCCAAAAGTACACGTATGACTCAAAAATCCAAGAAAGTCATCTGATTTTGAGTGATTTGCGGAGTTATTACACGGAGATTCACAGAGGGTACACGGAGATTCACAGAGATTACAGTGTGTTGACAAACACAGAGATTCTTTGAGAGACAGGCTGTCTCTCAAAGAATCTCTGTGTTTCTTTGTGTATCTCCCTGTAACACCCCAACTCATGCAAGGTAAAAAAATTCTCCTCGGTGTGTCCGGCAGCATCTCTGCCTATAAATCGGCCTTGTTGGTGCGGTTATTGGTCAAAGCCGGAGCCGAAGTTCAAGTTATCATGACCGAATCAGCCGCATCATTCATCACGCCCCTCACGCTGGCAACGCTCTCGAAACGCCCTGTTTTATCTGTCTTTGCTAACCATGACACCGGCATCTGGAATAACCACGTTGACTTGGGTTTGTGGGCCGACGCGCTCGTAATTGCCCCGGCCTCGGCCCGAACGCTGGCCCGCTGCGCCCACGCCCTCTGCGACGATCTGCTGTCGGCGGTGTATCTGTCGGCTAAATGCCCGGTATTTTTTGCCCCCGCCATGGACCTGGATATGTACCGCCATCCGGCTACGCTCGACAATCTTCGTCGGCTCGAATCATTCGGCAACCACATCATACGGGCCGAATTTGGCGAATTAGCCAGCGGTCTCGTCGGCGAGGGAAGACTGGCCGAACCGGAAACGATCCTTGCAATTATCAATGAACAATTATCAGTCATCAATGAGATCTCCGGTAAATTGGTCATTGATGACTGCTCATTGATAACTGTCTTAATCACTGCTGGGCCAACGCAGGAAGCCATTGACCCGGTGCGATTTATCTCCAATTACTCAACCGGCAAAATGGGTTACGCCATCGCCCGCGCCTTTGCCGAAGCCGGAGCTACTGTGATTCTGGTAAGCGGCCCAACGGCCCTGCCCCTGCCCCATCCCACCGTTCGACGCGTAGACGTGCGGTCGGCGCAGGAGATGTATGAGGCCACCGACCGCGAATTTGCCAGAGCCGATGTCGTGATTTTGAGTGCCGCCGTTGCTGACTACACGCCCAGCCACCCTGCCGACCAGAAAATCAAGAAGAAAGACGCCACGTTCACCATCGAACTCACCAAAACAGTGGATATTGCCGCTACCCTCGGTCAGCAAAAACGCGCCGGGCAGATTATGGTTGGCTTCGCGCTCGAAACAAATAATGAGTTAGAAAACGCCCGTAAAAAATTGGTTAGCAAAAATTTAGACCTCATCGTGCTGAACTCACTGCGCGATGCGGGTGCCGGTTTCGGACACGATACCAACAAAATTACCGTTATTGACCGGGATGGCCCCGTGCATGAATTTGACCTGAGACTAAAGGACGAATTAGCGCGGGATTTGCTATCTTTGGTAATAGAAAAGATGGAACCGCACGGCGGCCCCGGCAGATGACGCGGATTTAAAGAAATTTTCGCAGATTTTGTTTTCCAATGAAGGCCAAAAATCAGCGAAAGTCCCCCTTAAATCTGCGTTCCATAATCACGTCAATGAAATCAATCCTGTCTATATTCTTCGTTTTGCTGGCTTTTACAGCCCAGGCGCAGGAACTCAACTGCACCGTTACGATCAACTCTGACCAGTTGTTTGCCCAGCAGAAAACCGATTTCTCCTACGTTAGCCAACTGAAAGGCGTTATCAGCGATCTGATGAACAACCGACGCTGGACCAATAATCAGTATCAGTCGTCGGAACGTATCAATTGTACCCTGACGATTAATTTGCTAAAATCCGTGCAACAGGGGGTGTTTGAAGGCACGGCCCAACTCGTGGTGACGCGGCCCGTGTATGGCACCGCCTACGAAACCACTACCTTTAGCTACGTGGACCGGGCATTTAGTTTTTTTTACCTGCCAACCACGCCCGTTTTTTACCGCGACAATATTTATGCCGATGAACTGACGTCGATGCTGGCGTTTTATGCCAATATTGTGCTGGCCGTTGACCACGATACGTTTAGCAAACAGGGTGGATCGCTGTATGTTCAGCAGGCGTATAACATCATGAACCTTGCCCAGCAAGCGTCAGCGTCGGCAGCCTGGGATCCGTCGGGTGATAAACGAAACCGCTACAACCTCATTGAAAACCTGCAAAGCCAGCAACTACTGCCGTTTCGCGATGCGCTCTATACCTACTACCGGCTCGGGTTAGACAACTTTGCCAACAACCCCCAGCAAGTTAGAAAGCAGACCCTCGATATGCTCACGATGCTCCGAACGGTGACACTGCAAAAGCCTGGCGCGGTGCTGTTGAACTCGTTTTTCGATGCCAAAGCCGACGAACTGACCAATGTTCTCTACGAAGGAACGCCCAACGAACGCAAACGTGCTTTCGACCTGCTTTCCCAACTCGACCCCGGCCAAACCGAAGGATACCGAAAATTGTTGAGATGAACGGTTTGGTGTTCCATCATTGTTCCTAACATACTATGCTGTCGCATCTACTGATTAAAAACTACGCCCTTATTGAACACCTCGAACTGTCGCCCGGCAATTCGCTGAATATCATTACCGGCGAAACCGGTGCGGGAAAATCAATCATGCTCGGTGCCATTGGTTTGCTTTTAGGTAACCGGGCCGACACGCGGGTGCTGTATGACCCGGCCAAAAAATGCGTGATCGAAGGCACCTTTGACTTGTCGGGCTATTTTGTGGAGCAGATTTTTGAGGAAGAAGAACTCGATTATGCCCCCACGAGCGTGATCCGGCGCGAAATCAGCCCGTCGGGTAAAACGCGGGCCTTTGTCAACGATACGCCCGTGAACCTCGAAGCCCTCCGGCGCGTGACAAGCCAGCTGATGGATATCCACTCGCAG
This sequence comes from Cytophagales bacterium, assembly GCA_038247465.1. Lineage (GTDB taxonomy): Bacteria > Bacteroidota > Bacteroidia > Cytophagales > Spirosomataceae > JBBRNH01. The sequence goes on along the minus strand of JBBRUV010000121.1, from coordinate 1,206 downwards.
CACGATTCTGTTCTGCTCGGCTCCAACGAATATCAGTTGCAGATTGTGGATACCTACGCCCAGGACGACGAACTGCTGCGCCGGTATCGGTTTGATTATCAGGCGTACCGGGTGCGGCAGGTGGCCCATGACAAACTACACTCTGAAGCGGCTGCGATGCGGAAAGAGTTCGATTACAACAATTTTCTGTATCAGGAACTTGCCCGCGCTGCGTTGCAAACCGACGAGCAGGACACGCTTGAACAGGAACTGACAATTTTAGAAAACGCCGACGAAATCAAGGAAAAATTACTCCTTGCCTACGAATACCTCGAAAACCCCGAACAGTCTATCGTAACGCTGCTGAAAGGAGCTGTTTCTACGCTGTCGGGCGTGGCAAAGCTTTCTGACCAGTATAAACCCCTGCACCAACGCGCCCAGAGTACCTTGATTGAACTCCGCGACCTTGCCAACGACATCAGCCGCGAAGAAGATGCGGTTGATACCGACATCAGCCGAACCGAAATTGTCCGTGACCGGCTTAATGTCGTTTACCAGCTTCAGGCAAAGCATCAGGCCAAAACCGTTGATGACCTGCTGGCACTCCAGGCCGATCTGGAGCAGAAGGTGAGCAAAGTACTGAACTTAGATGAAGAACTGACTGCCGCCCGCGATCAGGCCGAAGCCGCCCGCACCCGGATGCAGGGCAGTGCCGATGAACTGTCGGCGGTGCGGCTGGCCGTGCTGGAACCCATCGAACAGGAAATCGGCGGGCTGCTTACCGACCTCGGTATGCCCAACGCCCGGCTTCACATCGAGGCCGAAACCGGCAAGCCAACGCCAACGGGCACGGATACGGTGACGTTTTTGTTTTCGGCCAATAAAGGTCTCAATCCGCAACCGTTGAAAAGCGTGGCATCGGGTGGGGAGTTTTCACGGCTGATGATGGCAATCAAGTACATTCTTGCCAGCCGACGCTCGTTACCGACCATTATTTTCGACGAAATTGATACCGGCGTTTCCGGCGAGATCGCTATCAAGATGGGTAATATGATGACCGATATGGCCCATAATCACCAGCTTATCTCCATCACGCATTTGCCGCAGATAGCCTCGCAGGGCCTGGTTCATTATTACGTGTATAAAGACCATGCGGGTGAGAAAACAGTGAGTCGGGTTCGTAAACTGACGCAGGACGAGCGCGTGAGCGAAATTGCCCAGATGATT
>JBBRUV010000120.1:0-12631 GCA_038247465.1 Cytophagales bacterium | reverse complement strand
TTTATTTCGGTCATTACCAAAATAGAATTACTCGGTTTTTCCACTGTAAGCCAATCCATTATAGATTTTACAGATACGGCAATCGTGCTTGGATTAACCGATGAGGTAGTTGAAGAGACGATTAAACTACGAAAGAAACATAAAATCAAACTCCCTGATGCCATTATTGCTGCTACCGCGCTGGTGTATCAAGGGACCATTATCAGCCACAATACAAAGGATTTTCAAAACATCAAGAAGCTCAACTGTATTGATTCTTACACGGTATGAATTGACATAAATCGGCCCCGTTCACCAATCGTAAACGGGGCCGATTTATAATCTCTCTCACTACGATTTTCGGGCCGTTAATTCCTCAAAATTTACCGCCACATTACCATCATCCTGCATGATGTTGTGCTCAGGCCGTACTGGTCAGCCACCGCGCTCCATCGTCGCTACAACTAACAAGCCTTAACAACGGTCGTAAAATCGCGCGATTTGAGCGAGGCTCCGCCAATCAACCCGCCGTCCACGTCGGGCATGGCAAAAAGTTCGGCGGCATTGGCTGCGTTGGCACTGCCGCCGTAGAGAATAGAAGTATCCTGAGCAATCTCGTTGCCAAATTGTGTGGCGATGTGCTGGCGGAGTTCGTAGTGCATATCCTGCGCCTGCCCCACCGATGCCGTTAAGCCCGTGCCGATGGCCCAAATTGGTTCGTAGGCAATTACAACGTCAGCAAACTGTTCGGCAGTGAGGTGGAACAAACTGTCGGTCAGTTGCCCTTTTACGAAACCCACATAATCGCCGTTTTCACGAAGTTCGCGGTCTTCGCCACAGCAGAAAATCGGTTTCAAGCCGTATTCGAGGGCTGCATTTACTTTTTCGGCGAGTTGGGCGTTGGTTTCGCCCACCTGCATCCGCCGTTCGCTATGACCCAGAATCACGTACTGCACCCCCACCGAAGTCAGCATCGGGGCCGAGACCTCGCCAGTGTATGCGCCGGATGCTTGTTCGTGGCAGTTTTGCGCTCCAAGTTTAATGCGGCCTTCCGGGGTCAGGTAGCTTTTAACGGTTGTCAGGTAGAGCGTTGGCGGACAAAGCACCACGTCGGTTTCGCCCAAAACCTCGTCCTGAATCATACTGACGACCTCCGACACGAGCGCGATAGCTTCGTCTAAGGTCTTGTTCATCTTCCAGTTACCGGCAACAATTCGCTTCCGCATGATTTATAAAAGTTGGTTAGAAACAATCAGGCATTTGTACGTTGTTATAGAAATGCGGGCGAAAATAACGTTTTCGTTTCGGTCAGCGCACCTACTGTGTGCTTTTTACAAAATTTGGCCTGTATGTCAATCATAAAAATTACACTTTGTCAATATAGAGTAGTACATTCAACGTGAAAAAGCCGCCACCATGAACTACGCACGACTTCTTTTGATAGTCTTTTTGCTGGGCACAACGGGTACGGTATCTGCCAAACCTCCCCTCGAAAAAGACCGATTCGGTTTCTATATCACGGCCAACCGGCACTGGACCCGGATTCCGTTTCAACTGCACTCTAATCTGATTGTGGTGCCGGTTACGGTAAATGGCTCCGACACACTCCGATTTATTTTAGATACCGGCGTTAGCAACACCATTATTACCGACCCAAAAGCCCTAAATCTGGACAAACTCAAAACGACCCGCAAAGTGAAACTCACCGGCGCGGGCGAAGGGGCGCAACTAATGGCCTCCGTAGCTATTGGCAACAGCCTGAGCATGGGGGCGTTGCGGGCGTCACATCAGAATCTGGTAGTGCTTGACGATGGCCTGCTGAAACTTTCTGAGTACGTTGGCACACCCGTTCATGGTATTTTTGGCTACGAAATTTTCAATAATTTCGTGGTCTCGATTGATTTTCAACGGCGCGAAATCATGATTACCCAGCCTAAATATTACCGGTATCGGAAATCAAAAGGCGACAAATACCCGATTTATATTCAGGATACCAAGTGCTACACCGATGTAGTAAGCGTGATGGCGGGCGACAAAGCCATGCCGTTGCGCGTAATTTTAGACACTGGCGCGGGTCATGCGCTGCTCCTTGACCGGGGCCGGAGTTTAGCCGTCATGACCATGCCCGACAAGGTAATCCGGGCGCAGCTGGGGCGCGGGCTGAACGGTGTAATTAACGGGAGTCTGGGGCGAATTGAAAAAATACGCTTTGGGCGGCACGAACTGACCAATATCCTGGCTTCATTCCCGGACAGTCTGGCTTTTGGTATGAAACTCATTAACACCCCCGACCGGCAGGGCAATATTGGTTGCGAACTCCTGCGCCGGTTTAATGTCACGTTCAACTATCAGGAAAAATACATCGTGCTAAAACCCGTTCGGCGGGCCATCCGCGAAACGTTTGAACACGACATGAGCGGCCTTGAATTGAAAGCGCAGGGCAAAGAATACCGCAATTATATGATTGATCGCATTATTCTGAACTCACCGGCAGAAATAGCGGGTCTGCGCGAGGGCGACGAACTCATGTTCATTAATAATCAAGCGACCAACGATCTCAATATCAGCGATATTTACAAGATTTTGCAACGCGGAGAAGGCCGTGAAGTTACAATATTAGTGCGCCGAAACGGACAGATTGTAGTGGCAAATTTCGCGCTCAGGCGGTTGATATAACACAAAAAACCCCCGGCTAAAAGCCGGGGGCAAAGGATTTGTTTATACCGGACTGCATTTTTTTGCCCCCCCCTGCCGGTTGGCGTTCCGATTTAGCCAGGTAATTTCTTAGTGCCTTACACCTTTGCCCGGTACAAACCGCGCTTCTTTGAATCGGCGATAGCGGCTTCAAGGCCGTTTTTGTTAATCGTTTTGATGGCCGACGTTGCTACTTTGAGCGTGATCCACTCGCCGGTTGATTCCATGAAGAAACGCTTCGTTTGTAGGTTCGGAAAAAATTTCCGCTTCGTTCTGTTATTTGCGTGCGACACGTTATTACCTGTCCGCGTCCGCTTTCCTGTTAATTGACAAACCCGTGCCATATATCTTCGTCGTTACCCGTTTTTTTCTTTGAGGGCGCAAAGATCGCAAATTTGTTAATAATCTGCAACCTAACTGTCCTTTTTCCTAAATCCGTAAGGACAATGCAAGCAGCCATTCTTACAGCAATACCCGCGTTTCTGGTGGTATGCCGCCGTAAATACCACAAAACCATGCTCGTTCGTATAGTAGTCTTCTTTGAGTAATCCGGGTAATACCGGGCGTTTTTGGGGGCGTTGGCCGGGCATACAAGTTTGCGGGCTGGTAGAAATTGGCGTAATTTTGAACAAAACCCACCGTTCAGGAAAAGGGTTTGCCAACAACATTATTCTGATCGAAAATCCCACAATCAACCATGCAGATGCTTACCACCTCACTCGCCGACGAATTTATTGCCCTCGAAGATCGCTACGGCGCCCACAACTACCACCCCCTGCCGGTTGTGCTGACGCGGGGCGAAGGCGTGTATGTCTGGGACGTTGATGACCGTCGGTATCTCGACTTTCTGTCGGCATATAGTGCTGTCAGCCAGGGCCATTGCCACCCGCGCATTGTGGGAGCCATGATCGAACAGGCCCAACGGCTTACGCTGACCTCGCGGGCGTTTCATAACGATGTGCTGGGCCGTTGCGAACAGTTTCTCTGTACTTATTTCGGTTACGACAAAGTGCTGATGATGAACGCGGGCGTAGAAGCGGGTGAAACCGCTCTGAAACTCACCCGGAAATGGGCCTATACAGTCAAAGGCATCCCGCAAAATCAGGCCAAAGTCATTTTTGCAAAAGGCAACTTCTGGGGCAGAACCATTGCCGCTATCTCGTCGTCAACTGACCCCGACAGCACCAACGATTTTGGCCCGCTACTCCCCGGTTATGGTTTGGTGCCGTACAATGATTTGGCCGCGCTCGAAGCCGCTTTTCAGGACTCAACCGTGGCCGGTTTTATGGTTGAGCCGATTCAGGGCGAAGCAGGCGTGCTGGTGCCGGACGACGGCTACCTGCGGGGCGTTCGTGACCTCTGCACCCGATACAACGTGCTATTTATTGCCGACGAAGTGCAGACGGGCATCGGCAGAACGGGCAAACGGATTGCCTGTGACCACGAAGATGTCCGGCCCGATTTGCTGGTGCTGGGCAAAGCGTTGTCGGGCGGTACGATGCCGGTTTCGGCAGTTTTAGCCGACGATGCGATTATGCTTACCCTGAAACCCGGCGAACACGGCAGCACCTTTGGCGGCAATCCGCTGGCCTGCGCCGTAACAATGGCGGCTCTGCAAGTAGTTGACGATGAGAATCTTGCCGAAAACGCCGGAGCGATGGGCCAGATTTTTCGCGACCGCCTGAATAAACTCGCCGGGAAAACCGACCTCATCAAATTGGTACGGGGCAAGGGACTTCTCAACGCGATCGTGATTGCCGAACGGCCCCGGTTTGGCGAGCAAACGGCCTGGGAGTTGTGCCTGCGTTTCCGCGACAATGGGCTGCTTTGCAAACCCACGCACGGCGACAAAATCAGGTTCGCACCCCCGTTGGTGATCTCCGAAAGCCAAATGCACGATGCCTGCGACGTTATCGAAGCGACGGTGCTGGCGTTCTGACCCCATCGTTTACGAATTACTAATCGTGGTGTGAACGCTCATTTGCACTCCCCTTTTGCTACTACCCGAACACCAGCGGCCCCGGCCATGCAGGCGTTGCCGTAGGTTTTGTTGTTGCAGCCGCAGACGGGATCATATTGTTTGGTACAAACAATATTTGGGTTAATATTCTCGACGCAGTCGCTGCTCACGTCTTTTTTTTCGCAGCTCAACAGCACGAGGGTCACTATGGCAATTAGCATCGTTTTCATTGGTCGTTGTTTGGTTTATGTATTCAAGAAGAGTCAAAAAGGGGCGGGTAGGTTGGAAGGGCAACCAAAAAAGTTAGGTAAACTTTCAACGTATTTTATACTAACAGGTAGTAGCTGGGTGTTTGGCGTTAGAAGCTACCACCAGAAAGCACAGAATTAACAAGACACTGTGTTCGATACCGCCCTTCTGATGGCCCACCACAAACCAGCCGTTGGGCAGGGGTACCAGAAAAATGCGCATCGCAAGCACCACAATAAACCCGGCACAGAGCAGCTTACGAATGTAACCCAGGGCCAGTAAGCCGCCACCGACCACATCGAAAACCGTGACGGCCCACGCCAGCATCAGGCCAATCAGGATGAGCTATTCGTTGACGTTAGTTAAGAAGCACAGTGAAGCTGATGCCTGCAATGTACATACTCAAACGCCCGGCTGCCAAATGAGCAACGTTATCGAAGCGACGGTGCTGGCGTTTTAAACAGAATCAGTTTTTCAACATTAACCCGAATGACGCGTTGTACCTGAAACAAACGCGCCATTTGGGTATGCTTTTTCTACGATTCACCACCTCCTTCGTCACGCTGTATCTGCTGGCAGTCACGGCCTTCGCACAAGGCACGTTCACCATAACCAGTAAACTCGATTCGCTCACCGGGACGCACAAAGTCCTCCTCAAAAAGCAGGATAACGCCAGTTCGCGGGTGCTGCTGATAGCAACGGGGCAAGCCACCAACGGGCAGTTTACGCTGTCGCAAGTCGTGCCGGAAATTGATTATTACACCGTCTCACTGGAAGGCGTAGGCGGTCAGGTCAGTTTTATTCTCGACCATGACGTTGTAGTTTCCGGCGCCGGCAAAGACCTCCGCACGGCCACCGTTGCTGGTTCTCCCCTTACCGACGAATGGCAGCGTTTTCAGACCGACATCGAACTGCCTTACCGCGACAAGCTGATGACACTCTACAACGAACGCCAGCAAAACACGGGTAACGCTGCGGTTGCTACGCGGGTAGAAACCGAAACGAAGCGGCTCAAAACTGAGCAGATGACAAACGTTGCGGAATACATCCATAGCCACGCCGATTCTCCATTGAGCCTGTTTCTGTTGAGCAACTACGCCAACGAATTTCCCAAACCCGAAGCCCGCGCCCTGTTCGACGGCCTGTCTGCGCCCCTGCGAAATCACTCCGTTGCCAAACGACTGGCAAATCAGGTGAAGTAAGTCAATTGCCATTGGTTTGAGCCAGGGGCCATTGATTTGCCCGTTCTGGATGAAAAATCAATTCCCCTCGGCTTTAGCCAGCGGTTTTATTTGAAGAAAACCCCCGTTGGCGCAATTTCGGCCCGGACACTATCAATCAACTTGCCATCGGGTTGATAGCGAAGCACGTACCCGGCCTGTTTGTAACTCGGCACTACGCCGGCGTAAATAGTTCCGGTTTTGGGGTCAACACTTAACCCTTCAAACAGCCGGTTGATGAATGGCGTTGCGCTCGAAATGCTGGCATCGGCAATGCTAAAGCGGTACGTTTCGCCTTTTCGTTTAAAGTTATCGGCGGCATCGTAGAAGGCATACACGAAATAAAATCGCTGTTTGTCAGGACTTTGTACAATCGAACTGGGCGATTTTGATGGATGCGTTCCTACTTTCAGCCGCGTTTCGATGGCTTTGCTCTGCGGGTTGACGCGAATCATTTCTTTATTGGCATAGACCCACAATTTGCCGTTTGCATCTGTGCCGACCGGGTTGCCATTCGTTCCCACGTCAACCGATGGTGTTTTTAATCCGTCGGTCGCCAGGTTGATGACGGTAATGGCTTTCTCTCCGGTTCCGTCGGTATAGCCCACAAACACGTCGTTTTCAAAGAGCGTCATTTGCTCCGGCCCTTTGCCCACCAGAATCCGTTTAATAACCGTGTTGGAGGTCAGGCTCACAACGGCTACATAGCCTGCGTTGGGAAAAAAGTTTGAGAAACTACCCGTTGCGCCCCAGCACGTGACGTAGGCTTTGTTGCCACTGACCCGCAAAATCTGGCGCGGGTTTTCGATGTCGGGCGCGGCCAGCGTTGCCAATGACCGAAACGTTCCGGTCTCTATAATCTCGATTTTATCCTGACCCGCCGTGCTGTTGTCCACCAAAATCAAGCCTTTGCCATCTACTTCGGTGTAATCCTGCACACCGCCGGTGAGCGGGCGCAGATTCACCAGGTTAAAAATGTCGGTTTGGGCAATACTGGCACTGGTCGGCAGGTAAGAGATCGTGCCGTTATTGTCGGAGAAATTTCCCCGATTGATGATGTATGCACCCGCTTCGTAGGGCGTTGGGGGCGGGTCGCTCACGGTACAGGCCGACATCGAAACCAACAGCAGAGCGGCACAGATAAATTGATTTTTCATGGGATTTGACTTAGAATGAAACGTTTAGATTTATGGAAAAACTACGGCCCGGCAGCGCGTTCCGCTTTACGTTCAGCACCAGCGCATTGGTCACGTTACTGACTTGCCCCTGCACGGTTGCGCGTACTGCCCCCACCCGAAACGGCGATTCGAGCAGGATATTCGTCAGCACGTAACGGGGCAAAAACTGGCTATTATCGAACGTAACGTACCGGCGCGAAACGGCCAGCAGTTGCACCGTGAGCCGTATTTTACTGTGTTGCACGAAGGCGTTGGCGGTGCCGGAATGAATCGGAACATACACCAACTGTTTGCCAATCAGATCATTGGCATACGAGTTATACGCCCGTTCCTGCGACGACCTCGTGAGGGCATAACCCAGCCGCCCGCCTGTTTGCCAACGCGGAGTGGTGTATGTCGCCGTTCCTGACCACTCGAAACCCCGCGCCACTACGAGTTGCAGATTCTCGACCCGGTAGCCATAATCTGGATTCCAGTAGCTCCAGTCGTCAACGCGGTTGCGATATGTTGCCAGGTCAGCGGTCAGTAGCAGCCAACTGTTGGGTTGAAAACGGGCCAACAAACCGGCTTCGAGATTCAGGCTGTTTTCGGGGCGGAGGTCGGGGTTACCGAGTTGCCGCCAGTAGCGTTCGTTGAGCGTTGGTACGCGGTAACTCCGCCCCGCCGAGCCACGTGCTATGAGCGAGACCCGCGCCCGGTCAACGGCCCGAAATTCACCCCCCAGCGAGGGCGTAACCGGCGGACTAAACCGCGTCACGAACGCCTGCCGCAGGTTGGCCGAAACCACCCATCGCCCGGCTACCAGCCGGGTGAGCGCATAAACATCCTGCCGATTTTCGGTGATGAGTTGCCCGCCGTAGCCGTCCACCTGTGTTCGGTAATGCGTCCATTGCCCGCCCGTTCTGACGGTTAGCCGGGCGTTTCGGGCGTTGAGTGTCCAGTCAAATTCGCGCTCGGCGCGGGCCAGAAACTGGTCAGTACGGGAGTGGCTGGGCGTATCAAAATCACCCCTGGCGTAGTCTAATACGTCGCGCAGCCAGCCGATTTTTACGGTTGCGCGGTCGGTTTCGTATGTTGCTAACAGCCGGGCGGCCTGGGTTCGGGTTCGTTCGCGGCTTGCCAGATCACCGGGAGAAATCACTAAGTCATTGTCATTCAGCCACGTTGTGAGCGATAGTTGCTGCCCGCGTTGGTTTCTGGCATACAGGTTCTGAATCAGTCCGCATTGCCGGGTTTCTGACGATTCTAAAAAATAGCCGCGCCGTTGAGTACTGCCGTATCGGTTGTTGAGTTGGTTTTGATAGACGGCTGTATTTCCCGCGAATTGCCATTGTTGCACTCCGGTTAAAGCCGGGGGCCAAAGATTTGCCCCGCCAGATTGTGAATCCATTGCCCCCGGCTTTAGCCGGGGGACGACCGCGTAGGATATCCCGCCCTGCATCTGATAATTCTGAAAACTCCCCACCCGAACGCCCACCGAGCCGCGAACCCCGCCCCGCCAGTCGGGCGAGGAGCCGAGCAACACCGACCCGCCCACGGCATCGGAACCGACCGCGCCGGCCGACGCGCCAAACTGCACCGACAGCCGGTCGAAACCGGCAACGGGTAGCGTCGAAAAGTCGCTTTGGCCGGTCATGGGCTGGTTGATGTTTATGCCATTCCAAAGAACGGCAGTGTGGTTGGCCGAGGTGCCGCGAAACGAAACCGTTGCCAACTGCCCGTCGCCGTAGCTCTTCAAAGCAAGGGGCGTGGTCATTGCCAGGGCATCGGCCAGAGTTTGAAACCGAAATTGGGCCAGCGTTGCCGAGTCAATTTGTTGTACTTTCTGCCCGGCCAGAAACCGTTCGGGAGCCGTGCCGCGCACCGTTACCACCGCCAGAGCGCGGGGCGGAGTGTGCGCGGTGGTAGGTTGTGCAACGGCCACATACGGCAGCAACAACAACGCAGCAACCGGCCATTGCCAACAACGGAGAAAAATTCTGTGGCGCATCTGTGCCTCCCTATAAAAATACTAACCTACTGAAAATGAGTCATATCGCTGGCTCATTGCGGTACGCAGCCGGGGTCTTTCCTCCGAAAACCGGGATTGCGGATAAACATAGGCAGGTCTCCTGGCTTGTCTCGCCGGTTCAGGTCTTCCCGAATGCAAGCATCCAGTGACATGCGGAATGAACCGGCTTTTAATCGAGACGTACAGTTGCGGGGACAGCACTGGCATTGAACCAGTTTCCCGTTTAAGCCTTGAAAGCCACCACGAAGCGGCATCAGGCACCTATATCTGTGGACAAAGGTAGTAATTCGGCTCAACTTCCTGCCTTTACCAGCTTGATCGGTTCACCTGCACGTTCGCAACTATGAAAATCATCTTCGTTTACTTTCTCAGTATCAGCCTGTTGTTTGCCCAGAAAAAACCCGAGCAACGCGACTGGCAACAACTCTTTAACGGCAAAGACCTGAGCGGCTGGGACATAAAAATTGCCGGGCGAGCTGTCAACGACAACTACAAAAACACGTTTCGGGTGCAGGCCGGTATGCTGCGCGTGATGTATGACGAGTACCAGAATTTCGACGATAAATACGGCCATCTTTACTACAAAACGCCGTATTCATATTACATTCTGAAATACCAGTATCGGTTTCAGGGCAACCAGACCAAAGGCGGGGCCGTCTGGAACGTGCGGAACAGTGGCGTGATGTTTCATTCGCAGTCGGCGCAGAGTTTGTCGTTTGGTCAGGGTTTTCCGGTCTCGCTCGAAATGCAGTTGCTGGGCGGTTTGGGCAAAGGCCGAAACCCCGGACAGGTTCGGCATACGGGCAATCTCTGCACACCCGGTACGCAGGTTTCGATGAAAGGGGGTTTGCGGATGGAACACTGCACTGACTCCGACTCAAAAACCTACGACGGCGACCAATGGATTAACGCCGAACTGATTGTACTGGGCGATTCCATAGCGCACCAGGTCATCAACGGCGACACAGTGCTGACGTTCGAGAAACTGCAAGTCGGCGGTGGCTTTGTGGGCGGCAGCATGAACTGGAAAGCAGGTGGCATTAGCGACGAACACGCCGAAGCCTGGATCAAAAAAGACGGAACACCCCTCGGCGAAGGCTACATTGCGCTGCAAGCCGAAAGCCACCCGATTGATTTCAGAAACATCGAACTGCTGAATCTGGTCGGCTGTACCGACCCTAAAGCCTTGAATTACAGGCCTTATTATCGAAAGTCGGATAATAAGACCTGTCTTTATCGGAAGTGATAGTCAACTTGCCAAGAAAAAAATAGTCAGACTCACAACCCCACCGGCTGCGTTCCGCTCATCAGCACCTGGGTTTTACCGTTCCAGCGCAGGCTTCCGGTCAGGCCGGGCGGCAGGGTAACGGTTCCGGTCAGGTTGCCGGTTGGGGTTTTGACGAACTGCACCGACACCTCGCCCAGCGGGTGCGGCATCTTGCCCGACACGGTGGTCAACGCACCCAGAAACGGCTCGATACGGACGCTGCGGAAGCCCGGTTCGGCAGAATTTATCCCGCAAACGGTACTGATAAATTCATACACCGGCGACGCGCTCCAGGCGTGGCAATCAGACCGGGTCGGTTCTGGTTGTTCGGCAAAGGTGGTCAGGCCCGTTGCCAGCATGGTGCGCCAGGGTTGCAGTTGCGGAATGAGCTGATCGCCCATTCCGGTTTTCTTGAGGGCCTGAAACAGATAGAACTTAAAATAAAATGTGGCCTGGGTCAGGCTGGTATCTGCCATAGCCCGTTGCAACAGGGCGCGTTGCTGCGCCACCGGCACGGCATCGGTTAGCACGGCTAATATGTTGGCGTGCTGGCTGAACGTCTTTTTATCCGGCGTGTCGGCTACTAAGCTCCGGCTGGCATCGTAACAGCGTTCCTGCACGGCTTTTTTCATGCGAAGGGACAGACTTCGGTAGTGCGCGGCCTGATCGTTTTGGCCGTAGTGCGCCATCAGGTCAGCGGCCCGGTCGAGGGTGTAGGCTTGCTGTAACGTCAGGATTGATGACCCACCAACGCGGCTTCCGGGCGGCACGCCACCAATACGCTCGGCTTCGCTCCAGGGCCAGCACCAGTCCACAAAATTCCACCAGTCCAGCACGCCGTTCAGTCCCGATTTATCTAACCGGGCTTCGTGCCAGGCCAGCACCTGCGCGATACCGGGCAGCATCTGTTTCACAAAATTGTCGTCTTGCCGGTGCATCCAGTAGTCATGAATCATACAGACCCAAAACAGCGAAAATGTCGGAATCACCTGAAAATCAGCCGATGGGTAGCGGCTTTGGGTCAGGCCATCGTTAAAGCGGCTGTGGTCATAATCGAGAATGGCTTTTTTCATAAGTCGGTCGTCGCCCGCCACATACAGCGAAACCATAGACTGCACCCGCGTATCGCCCACGTACTGCAACTGTTCGTAGTAGGGGCAATCGAAATAGGTTTCGCCCGCGCAGAGCCGCGCCGTTCGCCAGCCCGCGTCCCAGATGCCGCGCAACGTGCTGTCGCTGCTGGCGAAGGTGGCTTTTTCCTGGAATGGATAGCCCGTAAATTGACCGATTAAGTCAGTCAGAATCAGCGGTTCGCGGCTGGTTTCGATGGTAATTTGCAGGTAGCGATACGTGCGAAACCAGAGCGGACGAAACAGGCGATTGGCGGCTCCGTCGGGCAGAAACTGGTCTTCGATACCAATTAGTTTGCGGCCTTCGATGTCGTTTCGGTTGCCTTTTTGCTGATTGGCATCCACGAGAGCTTCAGCGTAGGCCAGCGTAACGGTCGCGCCTTTACCGCCACTGACGGTCAGTTCGGGATAGGCATTGGTGAGGTAGCCTTGATCGAGGAGGAACACGGCCCGCGTTTGCGCCGGAATCGTGATGGGTGATTTTCCCTGCAAGAACGTATCGGGCATTTTCACGTATTCGGCCCGCCGAACAGTCTGGAGCCGTTCGGGGCGGTCTTCCATCATCGGAATCATTCGGCGAGACAGTGACCAGTTACCATCGGTACCATAGCCGCGCGTCTTTGCCGGAAACCAGAGCGGGCGGGCGGCTTGCCAGGTTTTATCGTTGAATGTCAATGTCTCCCAACCCCAGGGATACTGAGCGGCATCTACGCGGTCGCCGTCGCCAACCACCAGATAGGTATTCAGGTTAGGGGCTTTATGGGGCGAATAGGCCGGATTTTGCCAGACTTTCCAGGTGTTATTGGTGTTCAGAATTTTCTCCACATCGCCATCGCCCTGCATAATAAAACCCTGTTGATGGCTCATCTGGGCAAACGGGGCCGAATCGTTCAGATACCAGACCTGCGCGGCAATAACGTTGGGACCGGTTTGCAGATACGGC
>JBBRUV010000119.1:0-12674 GCA_038247465.1 Cytophagales bacterium | reverse complement strand
GAGAAAACGTTTGACGCGCTGCCAACCTCAGGTGATTTTGGCACAACGGCTGGTCAGCAGTCGGCATTGATTGGACCACTTTACAACGGTCTGGGCAATTATTTCGACAACATGAACGGCCTGAACGCTACAACCGATGAGCAGATGGTGCCAACACGTGGTGGTGACTGGAAAGACGGCGACAACTGGAGACGGTTGTACACCCACACGTGGGACCCCGTCACTGACAACGGTCAGTTTAACGGCCCCTGGGGTTGGTGCTATGGCAACATTACGTCAATCAACCAGCAGTTGGGTACGGTGACTGATGCGGCTCTGATTGCCGAGTTGAAAACGTTGCGGGCGTTTTTCCACTACCAGGCGATGGATTTGTTTGGCAACGTAATCATTGCCGATAAAGTAGGGGTAAAGTCGACACAATCTACCCGGGCACAAGTATTTGCCTTTGTTGAGAAAGAAATCCTCGACAACTACGCTAAACTGTCGCCAAACGTGGGCGGTGCGTACTACGGCCGCATGAACCAGCCGGTGGCTGACATGATTTTGGCGAAGATGTATCTGAACGCCCAGGTCTACATCGGTACGCCCCGTTGGGCTGATGCCATTACCCGGTGTGACAACATCATCAAGTCAGGTAAATTCTCGTTGAACGGCGACTTTTTCGCTAACTTCTCGAATCAAAACCAAGGCTCACCTGAGACCATTCTGGCTACGCCATTCAGCACCACCAAACGGGGAGGTATGAACATCCAGATGCGGACATTGCACTACCTCAACCAGCAGACCTACAACCTTGGTTCGGCTCCATGGAACGGATGGTGTACGGTAACTGAGTTTTATAACTCGTTTGACGACAAAGACGTACGGAAAAGAGGCTGGATTGTTGGTCAGCAGTTCAAAGCTGACGGTACGCCCATTATGGATGATGCCCTGCCGATGGTGTTTACACCTGAAATTAAGTCATTCGTTATGCCTGCCGGTGCTGAAGGTCGGTTGTCGGGTGCGCGGAGCCAGAAATACCAGATTCAGCGAAACAATCCCTTCAACGATCAGGATAACGATTTCATAATCTATCGTTTGGGCGATGTTTACCTGATGAAAGCCGAAGCGAACCTCCGGGCTGGCAACGCAGCACTGGCCCTCACCGATGCAAACTTGATTCGGGCGCGGGCGGGCTTGCCCGTTTACACAACGGCAACGTTGACGCTGAATGAAATGCTGGCCGAACGCGGTCGTGAGTTGGCGTGGGAATACCACCGTCGTCAAGATTTGATCCGCTTTGGTCAGTACACCAAAGCATGGCGTTTTAAAGATGCATCGGGTGCATTCCGTCAGCTGTTCCCAATCCCGAACGACCAACTCGTGCTGAACCCAGCGCTGAAGCAGAATCCTGGTTACTAAACCATCTGGTTGTCCAATACCAAAAAAGCAGGCTCCCAACGGAGTCTGCTTTTTTGTTGGCTGACGAATGACCTCCGCGTTATCGTTATCTTTGCAATCCCTCTCTTGAGAAATCACTTGTGCTAATGCGCCTTATACTCCTAGTACCGGCAATCGCCCTAATTATGGCGGCTTGCCGCCCAGGGCAAAATACGCCCACCGACCCGTTATTCAAAAAGCTCTCTGCCGACGAATCGCATATTAACTTTATCAACACCGTTACCGACGACAAAGAATTCAACATTTTCAACTACCGAAATTTCTACAACGGCGGGGGCGTGGCCATTGGTGATGTAAATAACGATGGCCTGTCTGACGTGCTGCTCATTGCCAACATGGGCGATAACAAACTGTATCTGAACCAGACAAAAGCGGGCGAAGCTATGCAGTTTGATGACGTTACGACCAAAGCGGGCGTGGCCGGTAAACGCGCCTGGAGCACCGGAGCCACCTTTGCCGATGTGAACGGCGATGGACGACTCGACATTTATATCTGCAATGCGGGTATTCGGGAAGGCGACAACCGCGCCAACGAACTCTATATCAACAACGATAACGATGCCAACGGCGTACCCACTTTTACAGAACGGGCTGCCGAGTATGGGTTAGACGACCAGGGATACAGCACTCACGCGGCTTTTTTTGATTATGACCGCGACGGAGACCTCGATATGTATCTGCTCAACAACAGTTTTATACCCGTCGGTCGGCTGCAATATGCCAATCTGCGTGCCGAGCGCGATTCGACGGGGGGCGATAAACTGTTTCGCAACGACGGAAAACGGTTTACCGATGTCAGCGAAAAAGCGGGTATCTACGGTAGCCTGATTGGATTTGGTTTGGGCATTACCATCGGCGATGTGAATGAAGATGGGTGGCTCGATATTTACATTTCCAACGATTTCTATGAACGCGATTACCTCTACATCAACAAGCACGATGGCACCTTTGCCGAAACCATCAAAGAAGCCATGCCGCACACGAGCTTGTCTTCGATGGGGGCCGATGTAGCCGACATCAACAACGACGGCAAACTCGATATTTTCATTACCGATATGCTGCCCGGCAACGACCGGCGGCTGAAAAAAACATCCACGTTTGAAGGCCACGATTTAGAAACAATCAAGCACGATCGTGATTTTCATTATCAGATCATGCAAAATATGCTTCACCTGAACGTGGGCAACCAACCCGGCAATGGCGGCTTACCTACGTTCAGCGAAGTGGCGCGGTTTGCAGGTGTGCAAGCTACCGACTGGAGTTGGGGCGCGTTGATTTTTGATATGGACAACGATGGGCTGAAAGATATATTCGTGGCAAACGGTATTGCCAAAGATGTAACCGATCAAGACTTCGTGAATTTTCTGGCCGACCGTGAAAACATGGCTCAGGTTGCTAAACAAGGCAAGTTTGACTTCAAAAAATTCTTAGACATGGCTCCGTCCGAAGCCGTGCCGAACTATGCGTTTCATAACGAAGGCAACCGACCGTCGGCCCGGCTGACATTTACCAATAAGGCCGTTGAGTGGGGCTTGTCGGAACCCGATTTCTCGAACGGCGCGGCCTACGGCGACCTCGATAACGACGGTGATTTAGACCTGATTGTAAACAATATGAACTCGCCCGTGTCGGTCTATCAGAATCAGGCCGTGCAAAAAAACAAAACCAACTACCTGAAAATCAAACTCGATGGCACGGGTATGAACCGAAATGCCATTGGTGCGCGGGTAACGGTGTATCAGGGCGGGCAGTTGCAGGTGTTACAGCAAATGCCAAACCGGGGTTTTCAATCATCAGTTGATTTGAACATGGTATTTGGCTTAGGTAACAAACCCAACATTGATTCATTGGTGGTGGTTTGGCCCGACGACAAAAACAAACTGTGCGCGGCCCCAAAGCCAACCAACTCCTGACACTCCATCAAGCCGATGCAACCCAACTTTGGAAGCCATCAGCTACCCAGGCAAACCCAATTTTCAACGACCATACCGCCCCGTCGGGCCTGAACTACCTGCACCGCGAAAGTAATTTCGTTGATTATAACCGCGACCCATTGCTGAAACAGCAGGTTTCGACGCAGGGGCCGGCCCTCGCCACTGGCGACGTGAACGGCGATGGCCTTGACGACCTATATTTTGGTGGGGCCAACGGGCAAGGCGGGCGGCTTTACGTGCAACAAGCGGGCGGCAAGTTTACCGATAAAACCCCGGCCATTATGCGAACCGATACGTTATCGGAAGCCGTTGATGCCGTATTGTTTGATGCCGATGGCGACAAAGACCTCGATTTATATGTGGTGACGGGCAGCAACGAATATGCCGCCGAATCAGACGAACTGCTCGACTTGCTGTATCTCAACGACGGGCGCGGCAATTTCACGCATTCTCAAACGGGCTTGCCTAACCTGAAAGCCAGTGGCTCGTGTGTGACAGCCGCCGATTTTGACCGCGATGGCGACGCCGATTTATTCGTTGGGTCGCGGTTGGTACCAGGCAACTACGGCAAAAGCCCATCGAGTCATTTGCTCATTAATGACGGGAGCGGCACGTTTAAGAACTACACAAAACGATTCATGGCCGACGTAGAACAGTTGGGCATGGTGACAGCCGCAACCTGGGCCGACCTGAACGGCGACCAATATCCCGAGCTGATTGTGGTGGGCGATTGGGAACCTGTGCGGGTGTTTGAGAACAAACGCGGTAAACTTAGTCTGAACCCGGCCATGACCATCAACGATGCTACGGGTAAGCCACTGAAAACCAACGGCTGGTGGAACTGCGTCAGGGCGGGCGATGCCGATGGCGATGGCGATATTGATTTGGTAGTGGGTAACCTGGGGCTGAACTCGCGCATCCGGGCCAGCCAAACCATGCCCGCCGAGATGTACGTCAGCGATTTTGATAACAACGGCACGCTGGAGCAGATTATCACCTGCGCCGACGAAACCGGAACCCTTTATCCATTGGTACTGAAGGGCGATTTGCAGAAACAGATGCCGACTATCAAGAAGAAATTTGTGAAATTCAATGACTACGCCGGGAAGAAAATTGACGAAATACTGGATGAAAACCAGATCAGGCAAGCCCTGCGGAAAGATGTATTTACGGGCGCATCGGCCATTTTGCTCAACGATGGCAAAGGCAAGCTGACCTTTCAGCCGTTGCCCGCCGAAGCGCAATTTTCACCCGTTTGTGGGGTTGCATTTCTTGATTATGACCACGACAACCGCACAGACCTCGTGCTGACCGGGAATTTTTATGATGTATTGCCCGAAATTGGCCGCTACGATGCCAGTTACGGCGTGGTGCTGCGAAACGCGGGCAAAGCTGCCAATGGCACCATCAACTACGTAGCCATGAACCCAGCAGTATCGGGCTTTTTCGTGCATGGTCAGGTTCGGCGAATGGTGCAACTCAAACAGGGTCAGCTTGTTATCGCTAAAAATAATGACCGGGCGCAGGTCTTTACAGTGACCAATAAACAGTGACCAATGAACAATGCCGCAGCGCATTTGCACTGCTGATGGCGTTCCTTTTCATTCACGTATAATTATGAACCGTATTCTTATTATTCTCTCCGGTTTCGCATTTTCGATGGCTGGCTGTAAAGGCTTTACGTCTGAAAAACAACTTTTTCAAACGCTCGATTCAACCAGAACCGGCGTGGGTTTTGTAAACAAACTCGTACCAACCAATAAACTGAACCTGCTCGATTACCTCTATTTCTACAACGGCGGGGGCGTTTCGGCGGGCGATGTAAACAACGACGGGCTGATTGATTTGTACTTCGTCTCGAATCAAGGTGCGAACAAATTGTATCTGAACAAAGGCGGATTCAAGTTTGAGGATATTACCGAAAAAGCGGGCGTGGCTGGCTTCTCCGATTGGCAAACCGGCTCAACAATGGCCGACATAAACGGCGATGGACTGCTGGATATTTACGTCTGCGCGGTCGGTAATTTCCGGGAACTCGAAGGAGCCAACGAACTGTATATCAACACCGGAGCGGGGCCGGACGGTGTGCCAACTTTTACTGAAAAAGCGGCTGATTATGGTCTTGATTTCACGGGATTTTCGACGCAAGCCGCTTTTTTTGACTACGACCACGATGGTGATTTAGACTGCTATCTGCTCAATCACGCCGTGCATACCTCGCGGAGTTACGACCGTGTTTCGGCCCGGAGTCTCCGAAATAATGAGTCGGGCGATTATCTGTACGAGAATCAGCTGATCGCCAAAACCGGAAAATTACCCGCCAGAAAAATCACTAAGTTCCAGAATATCAGTGAGAAAGCCGGGATTTTGGGGGCCGCTATGGGCTACGGGCTGGGCATTGCCGTGTCTGATTTGAATAACGACGGTTGGGAAGATTTGTACATCTCGAATGATTTTCACGAAGACGATTACTACTACATCAATAACAAGAATGGCACCTTTACCGAAAGCATAAAAACTGCGTTTCAGCACACGAGCCGCTTTTCGATGGGCAGCGACGTGGCCGACGTGAACAACGATGGTTTTGCTGACATCATCACGACGGATATGTACCCGGAAGACGAAACGGTCGAAAAATCATCGCTGGGCGAAGACCCGCTCGATATTTTTCAGTACAAACTGGCTTACGGCTACATGAATCAATACAGCCGTAACTGTCTGCAAATCAACGTCGGGGGGAAGAAATTTATGGACGTTGGTTCGTTGGCGGGCCTGGCCGCTACAGACTGGAGCTGGTCGCCGTTGCTGGCCGATTATGACAACGACGGACAGAAAGACCTCTTCGTCACGAACGGCATCGTTCACCGGCCCAACAACCTCGATTATGCCAAATATGCGTCGGACGATTCACTGCGATACGCCATAGAAACCGACCAATCGCTCGACGACCGGGCTATTAAACTCATGCCCGACGGCAAGGTGCATAATTTCATGTATCGGGGGCGGCCCGGCCTGATGTTCGACGATAAATCAACGGCCTGGGGCTTTTCAACGCCCACGTTCTCGAACGGCGCGGCCTACGCGGATTTGGATAACGACGGTGATTTAGACCTCATCACGAACAACATCAACGACCCCGCCGGGCTGTATCGGAACGACGCAAATGAGATTTTTCCTGATAATAACTTCCTCAAAATCAGGCTGAACGGCTCAGTTGGCAATCAGTTTGGTGTAGGCGTAAAAGTAATTCTGAAATACGGCAAAGACAGCACCGGCCAAGCCATCAATCAGGTGCAGCAACTGATGCCGACGCGGGGTTTCGAGTCATCGGGCCCGATGGAGTTGGTGTTTGGCTTAGGCAAGCAACCCGTGATTGATTCGCTGATTGTGATTTGGCCAAACTTGCGGATGGAAGTACGCCGGCAAGTTAAAGCCAGCCAGTTGCTAACCCTAAAACAGGCTGATGCTCAATTGGATGCGATCAATTTTCGGTACACGGCTCCGGTTGCTCAACCGCTTTTTACCGCCGTTACCGGAGCCGATTCATTGCCCTACCGACATCAGGAAAACCGCCAGTTTTATGATTTTGTGCGCGAGCCGTTGATGCCGTTTCAGGTCTCGACCGAAGGGCCGCACCTGGCAGTTGGCGATGTGAACGGCGACGGTCTGGCTGACATCTACGCCGGGGGAGCCAAATGGAAAGCCGGCAGTTTACTGCTCCAACAACCCGCAACGAGCCGGTTTAAACCGTCTCCGCAAGCCGTATTCGGGCAAGATTCGACCTACGAAGATGTGGGTGCTGCGTTTTTTGATGCCGACAGCGACAATGACCTTGATTTGTACGTCGTCACGGGCGGCAACGAATTCTACGGAGACATGACAGAGCAGTTTGACCGGCTGTATCTGAACGATGGGCGGGGTAATTTCAGCCGCTCGGCGGGCGCACTGCCACCGATGCTGACCAACAAAAGCTGTGTTCGGCCCATTGACCTCGACCGCGACGGTGATCTTGATTTATTTGTTGGGGGCCGTGTGGTGGGTTACGCCTACGGAAAAACGCCCGATTCATACTTGCTCATCAACAATGGCAAAGGCAAATTCTCAGACCAAACCGACCGTATTGCGCCTGGTTTACGAAAAGCGGGGATGATTACGGACGCAGTCTGGGCTGATTTTACGGGCGATAAAATTCCCGATTTGCTCGTGGCTGGCGACTGGATGGCTCCGCGTATCTGGGCCAACACCAACGGCAAACTCGCCGAAGTGCCGGGGCTTTTTGGCGATGCCGGCAACATGACCGGCCTTTGGCAATGCCTGACCGTTGCTGATTTTGACCGCGACGGCGACATGGACATCATGGCCGGGAACCTCGGCACCAACACCAAGTTTCGCAAGAACGGCGATACGTCTGAACTCAAAATGTGGGTCAAAGACATTGATAACAACCAAACCGTTGAGCAGATTCTGGCCTATCGGCGGGGAGATCGTTGGTTTCCGGTGGCCTTCAAAGACGAATTAGGAAAACAAATGCCGGGCATTATTAACAAACGATTCACCGATTATGTGTCTTTTGCGGGCGAAACCATCGACAATATCCTGAAAGATGATGAACTGAAAGGGGCCGATGAGTTTACGGTGAATCAATTTGCGTCTGTCTATTTAGAGAATCAGGGCGGCAAATTCGTGGTTCATCAACTGCCGGTACTGGCGCAGGTTTCCAAACTTTTCACCTTGTTACCCGTTGATTTTGACCACGATGGCGATTTAGATGTGCTGGGTGGGGGCAATTTCTACGGCGTAAATACCTATCAGGGCCGCTACGATGCCAGCTACGGTTTGGTACTCCGCAATGACGGACGCGGCAAATTCACAACGCTCTCACCGATTGATACGGGGTTTCTGCTCAACGGCGAAGTACGGGACATCAAACCGATTCAAACACCAGTTGGTACTCAGTATTTGGTAGCCCGCAATAATGCGTCGGTGCAAGTATTCAAACCAGCAACGCCGTTAGCACCTTCACCAGTTCTTCGGACAAACGCGACGATGCGGCCACCTCAACCGTCCCGATAAAGGGGCGACTGGGCTGGGCAGAAAACAGGTCGTGTTTGTCACGTTGATAAAACGTGTGATCGTTATTGGCATAGCCGCCAACGTTGTTGTCGGCGGGATGAAGAATGAGCAGAGCCTCGGTTCGGGCGGGGCCGGGTGCTGCCGGACGACCCGGACGAGCGGGCAAACTGGCGCGGGGAACCAATCCGTGCAGGTATTTCAGCGTTAAATCGGCAAATTCAGTGCGGACAATTATTGACCGTCGGCGGTATTTGGCATCCAGCACCAGGCCCAATGCGGTTCCTTCTTTGGGCAGATATTCCAAAATAAAATCGGGGAGGAGTGTTCCCCGCGCCACAATGGTGTAGGTATCGGGAATAAATTCGTAGTGCAACCGGGCCTGATTGCCGTTTGGATGAGTGAAGAAATAACTGCCCGTCCGGTCGTCATCGGCGAGGTCAGGGGCATTTACCCGTTTCGGTTCATAACGCTTCAGTTGGTAGCCGAGTGCGTCGAGCGCGTCCTGCAACTTAAACAAACACAGCAGTTCATAAAGTCGGTCAAGGGTTCTGACCCCGGCCAGTCCTTCACCGTCGTCGTCGGCTTCAGAGCCAAGCCGGTTATACCAGCGCAACAACACCTGCCCGGCCCTGAAATAATGGTCGCTGGCCGAAAACCCGGCCAAACCGGGCGGCAGACCAATCATCGGCTCGGTAACGGGCAACACTTCACAAAAGCGATACAGCAACGTGCCGGCCCGTTCACTCAGGCTTCGGAGTTCGCGGCCTACGCGCAGGCCATAGCGTTGCTGTTGCCACTGTTTCAGGGTATTCGCATTGGTGGGCGCAGGCGCAGTTCCGGCTCCGGTTGGTGCCAACGGACGGACTAATTGTTCTTGCTGTTGCCGCAACCAGCCCAGCATTTGGTGAAGGTAACCATGCAGGGCGCGGTTTTCGAGGGTATCGGTAGTCGGCGCAAGTTGCGTGGCTAATGTCCGGCCCGGTAGCATATACTGGTTTTTCCAGCGCATAGCTCCCGGCTCGGTGGGTGCCGAGGGGCGGAGCGTATCGGGGTGTTGCGCCAGCCACCCCAGCGACCGTTCCGAATAATTGCTGACACGGGTTTCGGCCCAGCCATCCTGCGGCACGAGCCGGGTCTGGGGTAAATCGCGAAAGGCGGGCCAGAGTTGTTCGAGTTCGGTAAGGTCGCGGCTGACCTGCGCCAGTTGGTGCGTGGGCTGTTGCCCGGCAGTGTTGTCAGAAACGCTCACGGTGGTCAGGCTGTTTTCGGCCCGCCAGTAGGTCACGCCCCGCGCCACGAGATAATCCAGCAGGTCGTTGAGTTCATCGGGCGTGAGTTTTGCCGATTCTACTTCTGCCGTTGCCAACAGCACGGGCGCATCGTCGGGCGTGGCCTGATAGCGAATCCGGCACAAGCCAAAACGGTTCAGAAGTGGTTTGCAAAACGTGAGTGGCCGCCCGGCTTCTTTCACGAAATGGCGTTCCTGCGTGGACGTGGCTTCGGCAGTATTCCAGAAGGCGGCTTGCAAAACGGCATCGTTTCCAGTGCGTTCCAATGGAAACGGTGCGTCTGACAGCCAGATAGTTGCGGCAATAGACAGCGCGTCGGCGGTTGTCCAGAGACAGAGCGCGTCGTTTTCAGAAACCCGCAGCGTCTCCGTTAGTGGGAGCGCGTGTTGCCGAACGTGGCCGGTTTCGAGCCGTTGGAGGAGGGAGAAGGAAAGCATTGGATTAGTCATAAATCTCGCGCCGGTGGCCGACGTCAATTACCAGCACTGCCAGAATGTCGTCGGCAATGTCATGAACGTCATAGATGACGATTAGCCCGCTTGTCTCGAATGTCTTTCAGCGCATCAGCCAGTGGTCGAAACGTTAAGTTTTCGGCTTTTGCCTGATCATACAATTGCACGGTATTGGTCTCGTCTAATTCGTCTATTAACTGATTAAATTCAGCAATAGACAAAATCACTCCGGTTCGGCGACCTGCATCATCAGTAATAAACTGCGGTTTTATGCTCATGATTTTGAAAAAGATAGTTTTGAAAACTAAACGAACCAACCTGATAATCAGCTAAAGAACCGATACACCTGATATGAATCGGCTCCGACGGTCAGCAGCCGCGTCAGCAGCCGGGCCGAGCGCGGCAAAGGCCGGTCAATCAATTCAACCAACTTGCGGAGCCGCCGACCAAAGGCTTCGCCCCGGCCATTCACCAACGGCAACACGTGCTGACTCACGGCGAAATCAAGCGCGGTAAACGCCGATTCACCCTCCAGAATCGTGCGCCCCCGCCCACAATAGGCTTGCACGGCCCGTTGTTTGCGCGGGCTAATCACAATCGGCTGGCCGAAAGCCGGGTCTTCGTTTTCTAAAATCTCCCTCAATTGCCGGAATAACGCGGCTTCATCGGCGGTGAAGGGTTCGCCGGTTTCGCCAAACAACGCCTGCGCCTGCCCCGATGTCAGCAACGGCAACGGCTCCGGCGGTTCCGAAAAGTTTGGCTCCACCAGATCACGGGCAACCTGCAACCGAATCACAGCCGCCCGGTCGAGCAACCGGGGAGGCGTGCCGGCTTCGAGCAGCGAGAGCATGGCCTCATCAAGCGTGCCAGCCTTGGCGCGATCCAAGGCCTTGGCCAACGCGGCGTCGTAAGCGGTCTGGCGCTGGGCCTCGTGGGCGGCGTTGTGCTCTTCGAGCCGCTTGATGTCGGCGGTGAGGGCCTTGACTTTAGGGTCGGCGGTTTCACGCGCTGGCTCGGCTTGGAGCCGGGCCAAGACCTCGTCGAACTGCCCCGTTTCCGCCAAGCGGGAAATGGAAGGCGGGGCTTCGACGGCTGGCTCATCGGCGCGGGTGCTCCCGGCGGCGACGAATCCCAGTGCGAGTGTGACGAGCAAGGCCGCGATGGCGCGGGAG
Organism: Cytophagales bacterium; assembly: GCA_038247465.1. Lineage (GTDB taxonomy): Bacteria > Bacteroidota > Bacteroidia > Cytophagales > Spirosomataceae > JBBRNH01. The sequence goes on along the minus strand of JBBRUV010000119.1, from coordinate 1,314 downwards.
CCACGGTTGAAAAACGAGTGCGAATAATTCATGCGGGTTTCCGGGTGTGAAGGAGCAAGCGCGATGGGGATTCTACGCAACAACCCTTCATTGGGTGCGATATCGGTCATCCGCCGTTGCAAGCTTGGAGGCGGGGTCAGAATCCGCTTTGGCGCAGCAGGTCCATGAACTGGCTGGTGAAGACGAAGTTGTGTTCGGGGAACGCCAGCCCGGCGCGGTTTTGATCGATGTGGCTGAAGAGCAACTCGATTTGCGCCAAGGGCACGGGTGGCAATTCTGGCCGGGCGGGGTCGAGACGTTCGACGATGCCAGTGGTCGAGGCCCCGTTGGGATCGAGGCGTTCGATGTGGGCCGTAAAACGCAATGTAAAACCGGGCGGAGCGCAGGCGGTGAAGGTGGCCTTGCCGATCTTGGCCAGGATGACCTTTTGCGAAAAATCGTTGGCGTGCCCCACGAGGATGCCAGCCGTCTGGGCCATGCCTTCGATGATGAGACTGTTGGGCAGCACCGGCATGGCGGGGCGGGCGGGCGAGGGGGTGACGGGGTGACAAGGTGACAAGGTGACAGGGTGAGGGGGTGACGTGTTTTTATTAGCCGCAACGTCCCCGTTGCGCGTCTTGAGGGGCAAATCAGACGCACTTCCCTCGGAGGCGGGTATAGCCGGGAAGTGATCGTGCAGGACATCCTCGCCCATCGAGACGTTTTTCACCGCCACGCAGCGATGGCCTTTTTCCAGTTCCAGGATGCGATCAATCCATATCCAGTGCATGGCGACATTGTACGACGCTCCGCATATTGACCCACCGGCACAACGTATCATTTCGGAAACACCCCGGAGTTTCACCATCGCCACTTCCAAAAAACAACCCCCGGTCAAAGCCCCGGTCAAAGCCTCCGCCAAACCCCCGATCCCGCGCTCGCTGGGGGCCAAACGGGAACTGGCCCAGTGGTACTACGACCTGTTTGTCAGCCTCTACCCCGACGCGGCCTGCGCCTTGAAGCACCGCAACCCCTTTGAGTTGTTGGTTTCGACCATCCTCTCGGCCCAGTGCACCGATGTCCGGGTCAACATGGTCACCCCAGCCCTGTTCAAACGCTGGCCCGGCCCGCAAGACTTCGCCAAGGCTGATGTCCGCGAGGTGGAGGCGGCTGTGCGCTCCACGGGGTTCTTCCGCAACAAGGCCAAGAACATCATCGCCGCCAGCGCCATGATCGTCGAGAAGCATGGCGGAAACGTGCCGCAAACGATGGAGCAACTCACCGCCTTGCCGGGGGTGGCCCGCAAGACCGCCAACGTGGTTTTGGGCAACGCCT
>JBBRUV010000118.1:0-12680 GCA_038247465.1 Cytophagales bacterium | reverse complement strand
ATTCAAGACCTCCGGGTTGTACGATGCCCTTGAAATGAACCATGATAGCCCCCCATTGAAATCGGTTCTCGTTTGTGATATGACATTATTGAGCCTGCTGGCGTATGTAGCGGCATCTGTACTCTGCTGGTTATCCGCTTCTCCCTGATGCCAGAGTACGGCTTTTACCCCAAATAAGGAACCGTAAAAATTCAGCGCGTTTTTCAAACCCGTGTAGGGCATCCCATCGACACCGCAAATTTTAGCCGAGTTATAGACTGAATATGCTGGCCCTCCGTAGCGGCTGTCTTCCCAGTTTTTGACGCTGGTTCCGGCACTGGCTGCATTAAATACGGCCACCGGGCAACCCGTTTGGTCAACCACCTTATTTCCCATCACCGCGTATGCCCAATTGGTTGGCCCTTGTGTGGCGATTGAATAACCATCATACATTGAGTTTAACTGAGGAAACTGGGGTATAGCTGTTGAGCAGTTTTCGCTGTGCAGGTCAGCTACCACACCATCATACGGGCTTGTGTTATAAGCAGGTGTACTGGTAACGCCCTGCGCGTTCGATTGACCAGCAACCACAAACACATCACCAACACCAATCTTGATGCCCGCCCGGGCCCATTCACTGCCGTTTACCAAAGCCCGGATTTCGATAAAGTGCCAGCCACAGCTAAGGCCAACATTTCTGCTGAAAAGGCCGCCATAAGGCCGATTATAAGAGAATGTTGTCCAGTCAGAACTCACATACTGAGTCGCTCCCGTTTTTGTATCGAGTCGGGTTATCCGCATCTGCAGTTGATAGTCTGAGTTGCTAATCAGACACTGCCCCCCAACGTTTACGCTTACATAGCCATCGGTGCCACGCTGCAACACGGCCTTATCCATCGGCCAGGAAATGCTCATTTGAGCGACGGCTGGCTGACTAAACAGCAACCAACCCAAGAGAAAAAAGAATGTTAATTTCATGATTTTAAGAGCGTTGAATGAACTGATGAACAGGGTATTACTTCAGTCGTTGTGCAAATTGTGCCGTAGCAATCAACGGAATTTTCGTCTGGTAATAGCCATTGATTACCCGAATCCATTCGTTGGCAATTACGGCTTGTCCCAGTGCAGTTGGGTGCAGCCCATCGCCGGAAAAGAAATTGCCGCCCGGAAAAGACGGGTCAATCTTTAGCCCGTCGTCGGTGGTGTACTGCCCGGCCAGAATCCGTTTATAAATCGCTGCCAAATCGACCACCGGCACCTTCGCTTTGGCGGCCTGAAACCGAATCAGCGAATTGAGGTCGTCCACGTGGCGCAAATCAGCAATGTCGCGGGCCGACAACACATCGTGGCTCGATAGCGGGGTTGCCACCGAAAGCCCTTTCTTCGTACTGATACCCTGCGCCAACGCCATCACATCGGCAGTCGGCAGCAGAATGTCGGTATCGGCTATTTCGGCCACGTATTGCGCTCCGTTCTCCACCAACTCATAACGGTCGTCAACAACGGCGTACAGCTTCTGACCGCCATTGCGTTGCCGGGCCGTTTTTGCCGGAACAAAACTGAAATACGGGAACCGCAGCACATCAGGCACCGTAGCAATAGCACCCTTCATCTGGTTTTTGGTCAGGTGATTCAGCAACGTAATCACCGGGCTGCTTTCGCCCATTGCCAATTGGGTCATCACGCCGTTGAGCCGGTAGCCACCGGCAGTCGCAAACCAGATGGCATCGTCTACCCCCAATTCAATGGTCATGAAATCAGCTTTTTGTTGCAACACATAGCCCACATAGTTCGCTGTCCACTGGCTGTTGTCGTTGGGCAGCAACCGCCGAAAATAAGAACGGTATTCTGGCTGATACGGAACGCCCGGCCCGGTTCGGCTGTCGAGCCGCCAACTTTCTGTTGATCGGGACGAGTGAACCCCCAGAAACGGCATTCCCAGATTATCAACCCGGCCCGATACCGGCCCGAACGTGAGCGGGTCTTTGCCAACCGAAGCTACGTTATTAGCCACGTCGGTGTATTGCACAAAAGCCCCGCCCGGCACCAACTGTTTGTAGCCGGAGCCGTTGCCCTGTTCGGGCGAAAAGAGCGGTTGCCGAAAATCGGCCAAGCCCATCTGCCGGGCAATCAGGTTGGGGTAGGCTGTCAGTTGGGCTTCGCGATACGGCCCGCCATTCCGAAAACCCGCCGTGAGCGAACCACCAACGGCTACGTAGCGCGGCTGCACCCCCAACGCCGGTTTGAGCGAACCCAGATCAACCACGCCAACGACGGGCAACTGATTCAGTAACGGAGCAATATCCCGCACGGGGCGGTCGGCTAAGCCCGACGAGGGCAGGGCTGGTACTTGCGAGAGTAACGGGCCGGTCGGTGGCGGCAGCAGCGCGATAAACAACGGGGCAGGAGCGCGTTTGGGAACGGGCGGGCGGGTGGCCGGGCCGTTTCCGGTGGCCGTTAACGGGAGGATTCCCGTCAGAGCCGCGAGCAGAAAACAAGATACACTTTTCATCTGAATTTGAGTAAAGAACGTGAGACCCGCAACGGCATCCGGCTTGCCGCTGTTTCGGGTCAAAGATTGCACCTTGTCTACCTTCGTTGTTATTCAGTTTTATGCAAGTTTATTCAGTTTTATTCACAAAATTTTGGTAACAATTTGTTAATATCAGGTAATAAAGCCCTTCTGAAAGATAAAGTACTGGTAATCAATAGGATTGAAAATAAACTTCCAATTGCTGTTGTTCTCTACGTTCTGTTTAGTTGAGCGTTCCCCCGAAAATGCCCAACTTTCTGATATGATAAACTTTCTAACGTATGAATCTTCACTCAACTATTCGCCAATGCCGCAAAGCCCGGCATTTCTCTCAGGAATACATAGCTCAGGAGTTAGCGATGTCACAGTCAACCTACTCGCGGCTCGAACACGGCGATTGGCCCATTGATGATGCGCTGTTGCTCAAAATTGCCGGTCTGCTCCGGGTTTGCCCCAATCAATTCTATGCCGGCAATCAGTTCGTATTTATGGCAGCTGTACACCCAACGCCGGATGTCGCTGAGGAACTGCGGTAGAAAGACGACCTAATTCAAACACTTACTGAAACAGTGCAGCACCTGCGGGCCGAAAACGCCGGACTCCAGAAATTAATGTCAGGCTATCTGCCGTTGGGCCAGGAGCCGGATTAGCCGCCAACCTGGCCCACAACAACCGACCCGTCCGGCGTTATGTTTGCGGTGTTCTACCCAAACAACCTGCCCTACACGATGCACCCCAATTTCTCTGCCTGGTACACTATTGCCGATACCCACCGGCTTGATACACCCGCGCTGGTGATTTACCCGGAGCGGGTGGCGCAGAATATCGCCCGGCTCACGGCTTCGATTGATAATGTGCAACGGCTGCGGCCCCACATCAAAACCCACAAAAGCCGTCAGGCCACCCGCTTGCTGATGCAGGCGGGGATTCAGAATCAAGTGCGCCACCATTGCCGAGGCCGAGATGCTGGCGCAGTGTGCCGCGCCCGATGTGCTGCTGGCCTACCAACCCAACGAACCCAAAATCGGGCGGCTGCTGGCACTCGCAGCGCATTACCCCGATACCGTTTTTTCGTGCTTAGTGGATAACCCCGCTACGGCCCAACTGCTCTCTGACCGGGCCACAGCCGCCAATCAGGTGCTGGGGGTTTACGTTGACCTGAACGTGGGCATGAACCGCACCGGCATCGCCCCCGATGCGTCGGCACTGGCCTTGTATGAACTGCTCGTGTCGCTGCCGGGTATGAAACCGATGGGTCTCCATGCCTACGACGGCCACCTCCGAACACCCGATTTAGCGACCCGTACTACACTCTGCGACGCGGCTTTCCAACCCGTGCTTGATTTAAGAAATGCACTGATTGCCAGAAACGTCGCCGAGCCGATCATCGTGGCCGGTGGCACGCCGACGTTCCCGATTCACGCCCGGCGACCGAACATCGAATGCAGCCCCGGCACATTTATTTACTGGGACAAAGGCTACCAGAGCCTTTTTGCCGAGCAGCCGTTTTTGCCAGCCGCTCTTGTCGTTTGCCGCATTATTTCGCTACCCAATCCCACCATACTCTGCCTCGATCTGGGCCACAAATCCATAGCGCCGGAGGGTGAATTAGCGCATCGGGTTTCGTTCCTGAATGCCCCTAAACTAAAACTTATCGGCCAAAGCGAAGAGCATCTAACGGTCGAAACCGGGGCCGGACATTCCTACCGGGTCGGTGATGTACTATACGGCATTCCGAATCATATCTGCCCTACCGTCGCGCTGTATGAACGCGCCCAAACCGTTGTTGGTGGTATGCTCACAGACGACGAATGGGTGACCGTTGCCCGCGACCGCCGACTAACCCACTGACACTCATGTTTATTGTTGATGCCCACCTTGATCTGGCGATGAACGCCATGGAATGGAACCGCGATTTGCGCCAGCCCGTTGCCACGCTCCGCAACCGCGAAACCGGCCTGACCGACAAACCCGACCGCGCCAAGGCCACTGTGTCGCTGCCCGATTTACGGCGCGGAAACATCGGGTTGGTGGTGGCAACGCAGATTGCCCGTTACGTGGCTCCCGGCAACCCGCTTCCCGGCTGGCAGTCTCCCCAACAAGCCTGGGCGCAAACGCAGGCGCAACGGGCCTGGTACGAAGCCATGACCGAAGCGGGCGACATGACCCCCGTCACCGACCGTGCCAGCTTAGAGAAACACCTGGCCCACTGGCACGCCGAAACGCCGAATGAGCGTAAACTGGTGGGCTATATCCTGAGTCTCGAAGGAGCCGATTCGCTCATTACGGTCGGCCACGTGGAGCGGGCGTATCGGTACGGTCTCCGGGCGGTTGGCCCCGCGCACTACGGGCCGGGCCGCTACGCGCAAGGCACCGATGCCACCGGACTGATGGGGCCAACCGGCCACGATCTGCTGGCCGAAATGGAACGGCTCAGCATTATTCTGGATGCCACTCACCTCTGCGACGATAGTTTTTGGGATGCCCTCAATCATTTCAACGGCCCCGTCTGGGCCAGCCATACCAACTGCCGGGCGTTGGTGAATCACAACCGGCAATTCAGCGACGACCAGATTCGGGAACTCATCCAGCGGGATGCCGTGATTGGCGGGGCGTTGGATGCCTGGATGCTGGTGCCAAACTGGGTGCGCGGGCGGTCAACACCCAACGCCATGAACTGCACGGTAGCCACCATGATTGACCACCTCGATCATATCTGTCAGTTGGCGGGTAATGCCCGGCACGTTGGTATTGGCTCTGATTTAGATGGCGCGTTTGGCACTGAGCAATGCCCGGCAGACCTCGACACCATCGCCGATTTGCAAACGATACCGGCTTTGCTGCATCAGCGCGGATATAGCCACGCTGATATTGAGCAGGTTATGCACGGCAACTGGCTCCGGTTTTTGCGAAAGGCGTGGGGTTAAGCCCAAATTTGCAACAACAAAAAGCCACTGGTTTCGCAACCAGTGGCTTTTTGCACAAACACATACTCAGTAACTCAAAATGAATACCGTGCGCCCAACTGCACCGAATACGGCGTACCGTTCTTCTGGGTTACGCCTACATTCTCGTTTACCCGGTACGCATACTGCCGGGTGGTGGCGTTAAAACCTGATGGAACCAGTAACGTTTGTGCGCCGAGGTTGAAATTGCCACCCCAGTTCCGGCTCGATGTGGCCGCCCCGCCTTTGGTAATTACGCCATCGAGCGCCTGACCGAGGAAGTTGGCAAAGTTGAACACATCAACCGATACCTCTAATTTCTGGGTTTTGTAGGTCTTGAAAATCTTCGAGAGCCGCACGTCGAACGTGCCTGCAAATGGATTTTCACCCCCGTTTCGCTCAGAAATCGTACCAATGCTGTTGCGAATAAATTCGGCAGCGCGGTTATCGGGATTGCCCAGCACTTTTTGCATCGAAGTCCGAACGGCCTGGGCTACTTCGGTCTTGGCAGGGTCAAAAACGAAGGCTAAATCGTTGTCGTTACCCGGGCCGCCCACAAAGTCACCGTTGATGTCGCCATCTACCAGCAGCGAGTAGCGCGTGCCGCCGATACCCGTAAACCGCACACTCAGCACCACCCCGCCAACCGACGGCGATGAGCCAAAGGCCACGAGTTTATGCCGGAACTGGTTGTCCGAATAATTGATCTCGTCGAGACTGCGCGGATCGCTTTTCACGGGCCGAAAGGTGGACGTGTTGGCCACGTTTCCGTTATACGAGGTGTTGTCTTTGGCATCGTTCCAGGTGTAACTGAACGTCAGTGCGCCGTTGCGCGGCAGTCGAACTTCGCCATCCACAATAAACGAAAGTGTCTGTAATTTAGCCCCGTTGGTGAGCAGTAGCGTCCGGCCCACCAACGGCGTTTTGCGGCCCAGCACGTTGTTGGTCTGCCCGCTATTGGTGGCAATGGTATTGGCCGGTACAAACACGCTGCGGTTGGCTTCGTTGGCGAGCGTAAACGGCGGCTGGTCAACAATGTTCTGATCAATATACACGTAGTTGTTTACCGTGCGGGCATACAACACGTTCACGCCTAACCGGAAATTATCGCTAAAAAAGTGGCTATATGATGCGTTGGCCTTGTAGATAGTCGGCACCTGAAAATTCGGGTCGTTCAGGTTAATGGTTGATACCGGCAGCGCGGTTGTGCTGGTGGGTATGCCCGGCGCGGTGCTGGGATCACGGCGGTAGGCCACAAAATCGGGTCTCGGCACGGGGTTTGGCAGGCTGGCGTTGGATGGACGCGTTACGTCAATGGCCGCTACTTTGGTACCGCTGTTCTGGATGTTGTTTACCTGCGCGTAGTTGATGACATACGCTGAGAACACGCCCCCGCCAACGCGGAAAATATCGCGGTTTTTGTTGCCCAGATTATACGTCAACTGCACACGAGGCTGAAAATTGTTCCAGTCCGTCGGGTTGGCATCCGTCCGCAGGCCCAACGCCCGCTCCACCACCGGGTTATAATCGCCTTTGGTGAGGTAGCTGGTCAAATCCCAGCGCAGACCCGCCTGCACCTGCACATCGGGGTGCGGGTTAAACTGCATCTGCCCAAACAGCGACGCATTCAGTACATATTGCTGCACCGACGGTACGCCGTTGGTAGGAACTTCACGGGCATAACGCGACGGGTTCAGGTTGTTAAATTCGGCCAGGCTATTGAAGACAAACCGCCCGTTTTGCTCATTGGAGATGTACGTGTCGAGGTACGTCAGCGTGTTGTCGGTGCCAAACGTGAAGTTATATCGGCCCTTGTTCCAATAAACCGTGTTGGCAAGCTGAATCTGATTTTCGAGGTTACGCTCCGGCGTAAATCGCTGACCACCAAGCTGAATCGTTCGGCTGGCGGACGATCCACTCGGCAACACCGACCGCACCGTAACGATGGCGCGGGGAATGTTGGCCGATGGAATCAACGGGTTGGCTTCAAAGTTGCGGGTGGCCGACTGATACTGCACCTTAAACTCGTTGATGAGCGTGGGGTTAAGCGTTGATCGCAACGACACCAACGTGCTGTTCTCCCGCGACCGGAAATCGCTCCAGACCTCATACAGATTGATTTGCGAGTTATCGTTCACGCTAACCGGGTTGTTCCAGTTGCTGAAATTGTTGCGGATGGTCAGGATATTCCGGGGATTAAGCTGCCAGTCGAGCCGGGTGAACAACGTGTTGGCAACGGTTTCGCGGTTAAACTCTCCGAATTGCTGCGCATTGCTGAGGCCGTACTTCTGGCGGCCAATCGTCACCACGCTGTCCAGTACGGCCCGGCTGATACCCAGCGCGTTAGCATCGGCATCGCTGCGGATGTCGGCAATATAAAACGGCGACGACTCGGTTTGGCGGTCTAAGGCCACAAAGTAGTGCAGTTTGTCTTTGATAATCGGCCCACCGAGGCTAAAACCGTACTGAAACCGGGCAAAGTCAGTTACCCGTGCCGCGCCCCGCAAATCCCGTGCGCTCGCTAAACCGTTGGCATTATAGTAGGTAAAGGCCGTTCCGGTCATGGTGTTGGTGCCCGACTTGGTCACCACGCTCACCGAGCCGCCACCTTGCCGGCCTTTGGTTACGTCGTAATCGTTGGTGCTGATTTCAAATTCGCGGATGGCTTCGAGCGACAGCGAGAACGGCCCGTTGCCTAATGCGCCACTCGTCAGGTTATTCCGCGCACTGGCTCCGTCAATCAGGTAATTGGTTGACGACGGCAACTGCCCGCCCACGCTGCCGCCGTTGCTCAACGGCGACAGGGCCAGCAGACTCGTGAAACTCCGGCTATTGATGGGCAGTTTAGCAATGGTAGTGGCCGTAATCGCTGCCGACGCGCCCAGGCGGTCAATGCGGCTTTTCAGGGCGTTTTCGGTTACCACTATTTCCTGCAACTGATTGGTGTTTTCGGCCAGGTCAACGTTCACCGTCAACTGATCGCCCTGGTTAAGCCGGTAGCCTTTCCGCACCTGATTGGTGAAGCCGACATACGACACCGTGACGGTGTATGGCCCGCCGAGGGGGGCCTGCCGGATGGCAAACCGCCCGTCAATGTTAGAGACCGTGCCGATCTGGAATCCGGTGGCTTCGTTGCGGGCCGTGATGGTGGCTCCCGGCAGCGTTTCGCCGTTGGTGCCTTTCACAATGCCGACAATACTGGCATCGGTGGCCTGGCCAAACGCGGCTGTTGCCAACAGGAGCGATAATAAAACGCTGACAAAGAGACAATTAGTGAGACGTTGATACATAATGCACGTAGCGGGGTTGATGTTAGTGAGCAAAAGTCCGGCTACGGACATTAGACAATATGTTAAGTTTTAACGTCTTTTTGATTCTTCATATACGTTTTACATACGGTCAGAAACCATAACACTGGCCGTCTGAATCCTAACAAAAGCTGAGTACTTAGCTAACAAAGTGATTCTGTTGCTCTTTCAACTTCCGGGAAACCGTTTGCCGGGTGGTCCCGGTGAGATCAGCTATGTTTTGGTGCGATAGCAAATCGAAGACGTTGTGTAGCCTCCCATTACTGTCTGGTACCGGCTTGTCATACTGGTTGCGAAGGTTCTCCAGCCGCGTTTCGATGTTCCCCCGCGCCATGGCCAACAGCCGGGTTTCGGCCTTCCACCACCGCCTGACCACGTTTTCGTTAAACCACGCCGACGCTACCGGATCGTGAACGATGCTGTGCTTGAAAAACTCCAGCTCGACCGACAGCATCGTTACGGCGGTCAGGGTTTTGGCAAACTCAAAAAACTCAGTGGTGTTGTTGAGGTAGTTCAGATTGCCAAAAAACTCGCCGGGTTGCAACACGTCGTACAGCACCAGCTCGCCGTCGGGCGAGTAACTGCCGATTTTCACCACGCCCGCTTCGATCAGGTGGATGTGCGTCTGGGCATCGCCAGGCTGATAAATAGATACCCCTTTGTCGACTCGTTGACCATACAATTTTACGGGTGAATCGGTTGAATCGGTCCCTTCGCGCGATTCAGCCTGACGCAGCAGGTACTGGTGAAATTCGGGTTGTGCCATACGAGTACAACTGAATCTGTGGTTACATGTGTTGGCGGTTTCAGGAGATTATTGTGCCTTAACAATACTGAACAGCCCCACAAACCCGCCTGCCTGTGCCCGTTGATTCGCCCGGCTACACTTTCACAACCGACCAGATTAGGGCCCTCGCGCCGGATACCGCTTCGTAAATCACCGGAACGCCTTTGCTTCGGCCCACAGCGATTTGTAGTCGCCGATGGCAACGGCTTTTTTGTAAAGACTGCGGGCCAGTGGGCGGTTGTTGGCGCGGGCCGCAATCCGGGCCAGACCGGCGTAGGCCATAGCGTGATATTCTTCGGTGTGAGTGTCAATGAAGGGTAATTGCAGCGCGGCCTGATAGTGAACGGTGGCTTCGCGGTCGTTGGCGTCGGCTTTCTCGGCCAGCAATCCGGCAAAAACCAACAACGGCATTGCTAAAAGTTTTGGTTGGTTAAGTTGTTTGAGCCGTTGCAGGAATGGCCGGGCCGTGTCAAACTGGTTTTGCAACAGCAGCGATTCGGTGTAGTGCATCAAAAAAACGGGGTTGTTCGGGTAGCGGTCAACAAGGGGTTTAAGCACAGCGGTGGCCCGGCCAAACTGCGATTCGTGTTCCAAAAAGATATGGGCTAAATAAAAACGGGCTTCGACACCCGTAAAAATTCCGCGCTTCGCTGCCACCTCTAACTGTTTCACTCCCAGACTCATATCACCGTTTTTAAAGAAAATCATGGCGGGTTTCACAATCGGATGGTCATCGGGGTAACGCGCGGCATAGTAGTTATAGAGTCCGGTGGTGGAGTAGAATTCGGCGTTGCGCTCGGTCAGGCCGAAGCCCTGTTTCATGTAGCCGTATGCGTTGCGGGCCTCGCCAACGGCCCGCATTGTCTCGCCTTCATTGTTGTATTTGAGGGCCAGGTAGCTGTGCGCGGTGAGGGCAAAAAACACGGCTTCGGGGTCGTTATCATCTGTTGCCAGCATTGTTTTTGCCAAATCGAGGGTTTGCCCGGCGGCCTGAACATACTGCGTCGTGGCCGTTTTGTTGTTTTTGAGGGGAATAGTAGCCCACTGAATCTGGATAGCCCGGAGCATCGGCCCGGCGGGGTGCTGCGGATAGCGGGCGCGAAACTGCCGAAGATACGGTTCGGCCCCGGCAAAATCGTAGTTGTAGATGTGGTCTAACGCGCTCAACACTGTTTGCCGCATAGCCAAGTCGGTCATCACCTGAGCGCGGACGGGCGTGATTATCCCGAAAAGAAGGACGAACAGGATTCGTTTCATGCAATTTTAGTTCGTCGTTTGTGGTTCGTAGTTAAATTCGCCAGAATACATAGTAAACTACGAACGACTCACTACCAACCGACGGAAATGATTCAATACAACCAGTTCAGTTTAGACAACGGCCTGCGGGTTTACGTTCACGAGGATGCCGGTACGCCGATGGCCGCGTTTAATATCCTGTATAACGTCGGCTCACGCGATGAAGACCCCAACCGCACCGGCTTTGCCCACCTGTTTGAACACCTGATGTTTGGCGGCTCCCGGAATATTCCTAATTACGATGAGCCGTTGCAGCGCGTCGGCGGGGAGAATAACGCCTTCACCTCGGCTGATATTACCAATTACTACATCACGCTGCCAGCCGCCAATCTTGAAACGGCGTTTTGGCTCGAATCTGACCGGATGCTCAGTCTGTCGTTTGATCCCAACGTGCTGAAAGTCCAGCAAAAGGTTGTGATTGAGGAGTTTAACCAGCGATACCTGAACCAGCCATACGGTGATGTTTGGCTCAAACTTCGGCCGCTCGCCTACCAGCAACACCCGTATCGGTGGGCCACAATTGGCAAAGACATCAGCCACGTTGAAGCGGCCACAATGGCCGACGTGAAGGCGTTTTTCTACAAATATTACCTGCCCAACAACGCCATTCTGGTGGTGGCCGGCAACGTCACCACCGAACAGGTTAAACAACTGTGCGCCCGGTGGTTTGCGCCGATTCCTGCCGGAAAAGACTACCTCAGGAACCTGCCCGCCGAACCCGTTCAGACAGCCGCCCGGTTTTTAGAGACATCGGCTGCTGTGCCGCTTAACGCGCTCTATAAAGCGTATCAGATGCCGGGCCGGTTCGATACTGATTTCCAGACCGTTGACCTTGCCAGTGATATTCTGGGGCGGAGCAAATCGTCGCGGCTATACCAGCAATTGCTGCGCGACAACGCCATTTTCAGCAACGTAAACGCCCACATCACGTCGTCGCTCGACCCCGGTTTACTGCTCATTCAGGGAACACTGAACGAAGGTATTACGCTCGAAGAAGCCGATGCCGCCGTTGAGAATTTATTGGGTGAGTTTGTGCATCAGCCGGTTGACGAAACCGAACTCGTGAAAGTAAAAAATCAGGCCGAAACCGTATTGGCGTTCTCGGAAGTGGAGTTGCTGAACCGCGCCATGAATCTTGCGTTTGCCGCCAACGCGGGCAACCCCGAACTGGTGAATCAGGAAGCGGCTGTTATCCAGGCCGTTACACCCGAAGCCATTCAGCGCGTAGCCCGGCAAGTGCTGCGGAAAGACAACTGCTCAACCCTGTATTACCGCCGGGCCGAGACTTCGACAGCGTAGCAAACATTATTCGTACTATATGAAATTCAGAATCGGACACGGCTATGACGTGCATACACTCGTAGAAAGCCACCCGTTTTGGCTTGGGGGCATTCAGATTGAGCATACGCACGGCGCGTTCGGCCATTCAGATGCCGACGTGGTGTGTCACGTGCTGTGCGATGCCCTGCTTGGCGCGGCCAATATGCGGAACATCGGCTATCATTTTTCTGACAAAGACCCGCGCTGGAAAGGCGTTGACAGCAAAATTTTGCTGGCCGAAGTGCTGCGGATGATTCGGGAAGCGGGCTACGAAGTTGGTAATGTGGACGTGACGGTGGTACTGCAACTACCCAAACTAAACCCGCATATTCCGGCCATGAAAACCTGCCTTGCCGGGGTGATGAACATTCCCGAAGATGATATTTCCGTTAAAGCCACCACCTCTGAGCATCTTGGTTTTGTGGGCCGTGCCGAGGGCATTGCCGCCCACGCGGTGGCGTTGATTTACAAAAATGCAGATTTTTGAGAAAAATTCTCAAAAATCTGCATTT
>JBBRUV010000117.1:0-12711 GCA_038247465.1 Cytophagales bacterium | reverse complement strand
TGACCGGTCAGGCCCTGCAAACCACCGGCTTTGCCGTGACCCTGACGCAGCGTTACGACGGAGAACTTTTTGAACTAAGCACGAACTAAACACAAATTCCGATGACAAATCAATCGTTAACCCCCGAACAAATCAGCCGCTACAACACCGATGGCTACCTCATTGTCCGCAATTTCCTGAACACGGACGAAGTCAACAAACTGTACCGGGTTGCTATCCAAGACAGTATGGTCAGTAAAAACGCCATCAACGTCAACGACAGCACCGGCAAACGCAGCAAACTCTCGCTCTGGTACAAACCCGGCAACGACATCTACGGCCTGCTGACCCGCAGCGAACAGTTGGTCGATTCGACCAACGCCCTGCTCGATGGCGACACGGCGATCTGCCATTTTCACTCCAAACTAATGCAGAAAGAACCCCGCGTGGGCGGAGCCTGGGAGTGGCATCAGGACTACGGCTACTGGTACAAAAACGAGTTTCTGCTGCCCGACCAGATGATGTCGGTCATGGTCGCCATTACCGATGCTAACCCCGAAAACGGTTGTTTGCAGGTCATCAAAGGCTCGCATAAGATGGGCCGGGTCGAACACGGCTTTGCGGGTGAGCAGGTCGGCGCGTCGCAGCGGTACGTGGACCTCGCCCTGAAAACGATGGACCTGATTTATGTAGAGTTGAAAGCGGGCGACGTGCTGTTTTTCCATAGCAACCTCCTGCACCGCTCGGAAGCCAACTTGTCGGACAGGCCGCGCTGGTCGATGATTTCGTGTTACAACCGGGCTTCAAATATCGGCTACAACGATTCGGCTTCGTCGATGTCGAGCATCACGCCCATCGAAGCCGTACCCAACAATGCGCTGCTGACCCGGGAAACCGCCGGACTCTCCGAAGCCGAATCCGATTTCTTAACCAAAGAAGCAGACGTTTCGCTGCAGTGATGACCAATAGCGCGGCTGTGGGTGCGCTGGTGGGCGGTAAACTGAGCGATACGCTGGGCCGCAAAAAGCTCCTGATGGCCTGCGCCGGGCTGTTTGCCCTGACGGGGGCCGGAACGGGCTGGGCAGACGGTTTTTCGCTGTTTGTGTCGTTCAGGATACTGAGTGGCGTGGCGGTGGGAGCGGCTGCGCTGGTCTGCCCGATGTACGTAGCCGAGATTTCGCCCGCGCCGATGCGGGGCCGGATGGTGTTGTTTTACCAACTTTCCATCGTTATCGGGATTCTGCTGGCTTACCTGTCCAACTACCTGCTGCTCAACACGGGCATCAACAACTGACGGTGGATGTTTTCGTCGCAGTCGGCTCCGTCGCTGCTGTTCTTTGTGGGTCTGTTTTTTGTGGCCGAAAGCCCGCGCTGGCTCATCCGAAAAGGGCAAATCAGCGAAGTGGAGGGTGTTCTGACCCGCATCGGCGGTACCGACTATGCCCGGCAGGAGTCTGGCATCATCCGGGGCAGTTTCGCGCAGGAAACCGGGACCGCACCGGCGGACCGGCCGCCAGAGAATCGGTACGGGATTTGTTTCGGAAAGACCTCTGGCCTATTGTGTTCATCGGTATCGTGGTAGCGGTTTTCTCGCAGGCGGTGGGGCAAAACTCACTGTTTTCCTACGCGTCGGTGCTGTTTCAGCAGGCGGGCATGGCCCAGGATTCGGCCTTTTCGCAGTCGATAATCATTGGCGTTATCAACTTCATTTTCACCTTCATCGCCATCGGTACGATTGATAAAATCGGGCGAAAAAAGCTGCTGCAATACGGATCGGGGCTGCTGTGTCTGGATGCGCTGGCATTGTCGGCGGCTTTTTATTTTCAGTGGCCGGGCGCGTTTGTGCTGGCGTTTGTGCTGGCCTTCATTGCCATTTACGCGGCCACGCTGGGGCCGGTTACCTGGGTGGCCCTCTCCGAAATTTTCCCGAACCGCATCCGGGGCAACGCAATGGCCCTGGCCACGCTGGCCCTGTGGATTACCAACTTCTTCACGACGGCTTCGTTCCCGGTTATGAAACAGTACTGGGCCTGCCGCCCACATTCGGGTTTCATGCTGCGCTTTGCCTGATTTATTTCCTGTTCGTCCGGCTGCGAATGCCCGAAACGAAAGGGAAATCGCTGGAAGAAATCGAACAGCTATTAATTCGTAGTCGTTAGTCTAAAACAGCTTTACGCCCTGACCTTAGCCATGAAACAGGAATTGTTCTACCGTACACTGGTATTTTTTGCAGGGCTGGTAGGAATAAATCGGCAAGAAACCGGGAAAAATCAGGCGTATTCCGTTTAGTGAGTTAACGCCCTTGTGACCCGTAAAAAGCCTTTACATCCTGCTTCTTCTGAGTACATCGCCCCTCTTGGCGCAGACCTATAGCATTATTGATTCTGGGGCAAAAACCGACCCGTCGCTCGTTGAAAATACAACCCGCGCCGTTGCTTTGGCAACCTAATCCTGAAAGGGAAACAGGTAGTTTTGGAAGTCGGCATACCGCTATAAAGGATCAAATACCTCATCACCTCGCCCGGCCTGAACCGCTGCGCTACGGTAGGCGTCCGGTGCGTAGTCGATGTAAAGTGAACATACGGTGGATCAATCAAACAAGTCATCTAACTAAGATTAGTAACCATGGAAAACGTTATGCCGAACCGACGGGATTTTTTGCGTCAGACCAGTTTACTCAGTGCCTCGTTGCTGGCTTCGCAAATCGGGCTGGCGAGCGGTAAGCCCAATCCGGTCATTCTGTTCACCTCGGGCTGGCAGACGGTCAACATCGGCGATATAGCCCACACGCCGGGGTTAATCGCCCTGCTCAAAAAACGCCTGCCTCAAGCCCGGCTCATTCTGTGGAAACGTAGCCGCAGCGAAACGGTAGAAGCGATGCTGATGCACCACTACCCCGACCTGCGCATTATTCACGGCAACATGGTTGATAACGTACCCCAATCGGAGGAGGTGAAACAGGCTTTTTCGGAGGCCGATTTTTTCCTGCACGGCTCCGGCCCGATGGTCGTGGTCGCCGATTATCTGGAAGCCTGGCACGCGCAAACGGGCCACAAGGTGCTGGTATGCCCCGAAATGACTTACCAGGTGGACATCATGGACGAACTGCTGATTGACCCGCTGCCCGCCGACATCAAGGCGAAGGTGGTCAGGCGTGGGTACTGGTTGCCCGACGAGGCTACGTCGGTCTATGCGCAGGCGCATACAGTCCTGAGCTTTTAATGTCACTCGCCCATCATGGCGGCAGTCACAGGAACCCCCTGCTTTTACCTTCGTCAGCCGCAGGACACCATTAAAGGGCAAATGTACTACGACCTGGGCCTGGGCGACTGGACGTTTGAGATCGAGCAGACCACCGGCCAGCAAATTACCGACCGGCTCATGCAGGTCACGAACGATTACCCAGCGGCCCGGCAGAATGTTCGCAAGGCACTGGCCAACGTGGACAAACAATACGACCAAACCTTTACCCTGTTAAAAAAAACATGGCTACCCTGAAAAACGTACTGTCTCTTCTGATAAGCCTGTTCGCCCTCACGGGCGTGTCGGCGCAAACCTGGCACGTATCGGGCGAGGGCAGCGATGCCAATGACGGCAAAACACTCCAAACGGCCTTCCGTAGTTTGCAAAAAGCCGCTGATCTGGTGCAGCCCGGCGACGTAGTGCTGGTGGGCAACGGCAGCTACACCAATACTGAAAAAGGCAACGGCAGTGCGGTACTGAACATCACCCGCTCCGGTACGTCCGACGCCTGGATTACGTGGAAAGCCCGAGCTGGTCATAAACCCGATATTCGCCCGACGGGCTGGGCGGGTATTCAGGTGTCGGGTTCTTACAACGTACTCGATGGGCTGACCGTGACCGGCAGCAATGATTCCATTGTGTTGCTGAAGGCGCAGGAAGACGGCAAAAAGCCGACACCCGACCCGTATTTCAACACAAATGGGATTTTCTTCAATGGCCGCACCAACAAATCCGACGCAAAGCCGCACCACTTGATTGTGCGTAATTGCGAGGTTCGTAAGTGCCCCGGTGGCGGTATTGTGGGCATTGAAATGGATTATTTCACGGTCGAAGACTGTAAGATCTACGAAAATGCCTGGTTCATGCGCTACGGCGGTTCGGGCATTACGACGCTCAATAACTGGGCGCATGACAACGCACCGGGCTATCACATTGTGATTCAGCGCAACTTTGTCTGGAACAACAAGACGCTGGTGGCCTGGGAAAGAATTGGCAAACTGAGCGACGGCAATGGCATTCTGCTCGACGTGACCGACCAGGATCGTAAGGGTGCCACCAATCCAAACGCCGACGCCGTTGTGAAAGCCGAAACGCCAGCTAAAACCGATACGGCCAAAACCCCGTTGCCAAACAAACCCAAGCGGCCCGAATGGAAAGGCAGGGCGCTGATTGCCAACAATGTAAGCTGCTACAACGGTGGGTCAGGCATTCATACGTTCCGTACAAAATACGTCGATATTATCAACAACACGACCTATCACAACGGCGGGATTGTGGGGTATCAGGAGCTGTTTCCCAACAACTCGGAAGATATTGTGATTCTCAATAATATCATCGTACCGCGCCCCGGCGGGCAGGTCACGTCCAACAATAAAAACACCGGCATTCGCTGGGATTATAACGTGTATCCAGTGGCGCAGGAGGTGTTTAAAGGCCCGAATGACATTGTAGCGGCTCCTGGTTTTCTCGACGCCCAGTTCGATCCGATGAAAGGAAATTTCCGACTGGCAAAAGGAAACAAAGCGCTTAACTCCGGCTCGAATGACGTACCCCAGCAAACCGATATTCTCGGAAAAGTACGCCCAGGCAGTACAGGCCGGGATCGCGGGGCTTTTGAACAGTAACGGCAAAACCCATTCACCTTAAATTGACCAATACCCGTGAGAAAAAACGCGCTTATCGTCATCCTTCTCCTAACCGTAGGAGCGGCTCAGGCCCAAAAGCCGCTTTTTCCACAGACTCCCGGTATGGTGTCGTACACCTACCGGAATAGTCTTCAAAAAAATACGGCGGCCACACTCGACACCATCAAAGCATTGGGCATCACCGACATGGAATTTTCGAATCTCTTCGGTAATACAGCCGCTGAACTGCGCAAATTGCTCGATGAACGCGGTATGAAATGTTCCTCGTTTGGGGTGAGTTACGCCAATGCCCAAAACAAAACCGCCGAAGTAGGCCGTGATGCCAAAACCCTCGGTGCCAGCTACGTGCGGGTAGCCTGGATTATGGATAAGCCGCCTTTCACCCTGACCGATGCTCAAAAAGCAGTAGAAACTTTCAATAAAATCGGGAAGCAACTACACGATGAATTTGGCCTTACGTTCTGTTACCACAATCACGGTTATGAGTTTGAAAAATACGAAGACGGAACGCTCATGGATTACATTATCCAGAAAACCGACCCGAAGTATGTCAGCTTCGAGATCGACATTCTCTGGACGTTTTTCCCCGGTGCCGACCCCGCTGCGCTGATTAGCAAATACCCGAAACGCTTCAAACTCATGCACCTGAAAGACCTTCGCAAAGGAATTGTCGGGAATTTATCGGGCGGCACCCCGGTCGAGAATGATGTGGCGTTGGGTACAGGCCAAATCAACCTGCCTGCCGTGTTGAAAGCTGCCAAAAAATCGGCCATTGAGCATTATTACATCGAAGACGAAAGCCCCAGCTACGCCAAACAGGTCCCGCAGACGATTGCGTATTTGAAGAGTTTGAAGAAGTAACTAATTGACATTTATCTCCAGACAATAGGGTCTTATGAAAAAATTGCTTTTGATTAATTTGTTTTTAATAAGCCAAATGGTGTGCTCAATGGCACAAACTCCATTGTGGCAAGATAAAGGTCGAATTGTGATTAGTTCTGATGGCAACGAACATGACCATGACGATTGGGCGGGTACGCCATTGTCGTTGGCCATGATTGCGGCCAAAGGTTTACAAAACAAGTTGAGCCTTTATGTTTATAGCGACCATATATGGGGTAGTAATCATGAGCATCCCGGCATAAATGGTGTTTCGCCTTATGAGCAAATGAAGGAAAGTACCCTGACAGGTGCCAAACTGTTTGGGTTTAAAAAAACACAATTTATTTGTGCGGTTGATAATGCCGAAGTAGCCTATGAAGCGTTGAAAAACCAGATCAACCAATCAACTATTGATAATCCACTTTTTATTATTGTCGGTGGCCCCGTTCAAGTAATTGGTGAAGCCATGGGAAGGTCCGAAATAGCGAACAGAAAATTTGTAACAATCATCAGCACTGTAAATGACTGGAATAATTTTCATGCTGATAAGCCTTATTCCGCCTGGGAAAACCATACGGGTTGAAATATTGACGAAATAAAACAACTGGAAGGCAAGTGCAAGGTGATACAGATTCAAAATCAAAACCCGCTCCTTAAAAAATACTGGAAAGAATATGAATGGCTATTGACTGCCCCCGAACGAAACAACCCATATTATAAAAAAGGAAGCTGGGAATGGCTTTTTAAAAGATTAGCTATCAGTGCAAAACCTGAAGGGGTAGATCGTGACTATTACTACGCTATTGACCCTTCTGATGCAGGTAAAGTTATCTTTTTATTGACTGGTATTGAGAAAACCAGCCCTCAACTATGTTATGAACTAATGCGAAATCCACCGTATTGATATTTTTTGTGTTGTTAGGATTTTTATTCAGTGGTGCGTCAAACATTCAATGCAATGAGAAATATTACGCTTTTATTTCTCCTTTTTTCTTACGCATCAGCTTTTCCAGTGCAGCCGAAGTATTTATAGTATCCGACAAGATTCCGGCGATAGAAGTATTAAAAAAAGCGTTGAAAACGTACGAAAATAGTGTTTCAAGAATCGCGATTTCAATACATTCGGGAAGGAAGTGAAAGACGAATTTGGCCTTACCTTCTGCTTCAACGGTCACTTTTGCCGGTTGAATCTACGGGTGGGCAGTGGTTGTCCTCAGCCAGAAGTCCCGTTGAGGATAGCCGCTGCCCATAGCTGTATATCCAGGTTTTGCAGCAGTTGATGATCGGCAGGATTGCCGCTGAACGCGCTGATTTGAATGAGTACGTCGGCGGGCAATGATCCTTTTAGCCATTGACGGAGCAGCGTCAGAATGAATTGCTCCCGGTTTCAACCGGGGGTGAAGTCAGTAGCCCCAGCGGGTTAAAGCGGGCAACCCTTTGCCTTTTGTGCTCAGCGCTTCAACGATGGCTATGTGTGTATCAGCCTGCTGATACAAGGAACGGTACAAGTTCCCGTTGAGGTTCATGGCTATTTTTATGATAAATTCCGTTTATACACGGCTACAAACGTAGTTTTTTATAGGGTTACAGCCGATTATAGACCCGAAAGCTACTTTTCATACCTGTTTCTCGCACGGACTTAACTCCGACCAACTCATATGGGGGCATTTTTCCAATGAACCGTCGTCGTATCAGTCAAGTCCGGGAATTTTACTTTACCCTCGGTAGCTACCAGGGCAAGCATGGCCTGTCCTGGCAGTTGCAGGGCCTGGAGCAAGGCGCTACAGCGGGGTGGCGGCTTTATGGGGATTTACGTCTGGAAAGAGTTTCGCGCGGCTCCCAAAGGCGTGGCTATGCTGCTGAACGGTACGTTGCTGTGCTACCTCATCGGCATTGGGTTGTTGCTTGTGGCCCGGTGATCAATTGAGTAACAAGTGGCTCAGCTTCCCTTTACTTTGCCTGACTGTTGCTTATTCTTACCCGCTCCGGCTAAACTGAGTATGACTACTCAACTCACTCCTACCCAACACACACTCCTCTGGGACAACTTTCGTAGCGGTGATGACCATGCGTTCTCGAAACTCTACGAGCTGTTTGCCGCCGATCTGTATCGCTACGGCTACAACCTGATACGAAATCGGCAGTTAGTGGAGGATTGTCTGCACGAACTGTTTCTGCACCTGCACGAAAGCCGGGAGCGGTTGGGGCCTACCAACAATATCCGGTTTTATCTGTACCGGGCCTTACGCCGACGGCTGCTCGACACCGTTGGAAAAGAGAATAAGCTCAGTTCCGAGGCCTACCTCTTCGATAGTGCCGAGTTCCTGATTCCACCCCACGAACAGGCGTTGGTTGACGACGAACTGATTGACCATCAGACCCGTATCCTGATCGGTGAGCTTAACAAACTGCCCAAACGCCAGAAAGAGATTTTGTATCTGGTGTACATGAAGGGACTAACCTATCCGCAGGCCGCCGAGGTAATGGGCATTGCGATGAAGAGTGTGTACAATACGATAAATGTTGCGCTGGCCACATTGCGGAGCCACATGCACGAATCGTTCCGGCAAGAGGGGGTCTTATGGAGCCTGATCGGCACTGGCCTTAGTTACCTTGTCTATAATTTGTGGGTGTAAAGCCGGGAAAAAATAATGTATCGTCTGTTTAACACATACAATTAGGACGCTTTCCCGATGCTGTACCCCACATTTACCGTAAAAGACTTTTGTAAAGACCCAGCCTTTATCCGTTGGGTAACCGACCCTACCCCTGAACTGATCCAGTTTTGGGAGGAGTTTATGCTTGACTATCCGCAAAAAATTATTGATATACAGCTTGCAACGAATTACGTCAGCACCATTCGTTTCGCCGAAATAGACCCCTCGCCCAAGGATTTGGCGCGGCTAAAAAAGCGAATCTGGGCCGATATTGACCAGCAGTCGGTGCCGGTTATACCAATGCCGGGGCGGGTACTGGGGTGGTATCGGCAACCGTATTGGGCTGCGGCTGCCGTACTGCTGCTGGTTTCGGCGATAGGGTTAGGTTGGTGGAAATACCAGGCAAATGCCGCGCTCACCTACCAGACAGCCTACGGAAAAATTCAGGAAATCCGGTTGGCCGACGGCTCAATAGTAACACTCAATGCGAATTCATCGCTCAAAGTAGCCAATCACATAGACAATAGCTCCACCCGCGAGGTCTGGCTGAAGGGCGAGGCTTATTTCGACATTGCCAAACGACAGGGCTCCAACTTCATCGTCCATACGCCCGGCGTTCAGGTAGAAGTGCTGGGCACCGAGTTTAATGTGAACACCCGGCGCGAGCAGACCAACGTGGTGTTGCACGAAGGCAAAGTGCAGTTACGGGCCTATAACCAGTTGGCAGTGGTGATGAAGCCGGGCGACATGGCTACCGTAATCCGCCAAAGCCGACACATTGCATTAAAAAAAGTGGAGCCCGATGTGTATGATGCCTGGAAAGAATCGTACATCGTGCTGGACGGTCAGCCCCTGTCCGAAATCGTGGCAACGCTCGAAGATACCTTTGGCGTAACGATCAACTTAGCTGACGCGCAATTAGCCAATAAGAAGCTAACGGGTAAGCTGCGCACAGAGGTTGCCGATGATTGCATCGAAAATTTAGCCATTATTATCGAGGCAGACGTGACCAAAACGGGTAATACCTACCGATTCGTGGTGGAGTAGCTAAGAAATAGAAAGATTTAAAAAGGAACAGAAAATAATCATAGAAAAAGCGGGAAAAACGGCGTAAGGCTCTGTTTCACTACCAACTACCGCGTAGTCAATCACCTGATTTCCGTTTTAACTATGAAAAAACGTGTCCTATTGTACACAACCTTATGGCTATCCTGTTTTTGCGGGATTCATAATGCAGGGGCCCAATTATCGTTTGCTTCCACACAAAAACCCCGCGACGGATTCCGGGTTCAGGAAAGCGTTACCAGCCTTATCGCGCTGCTCAAGAAGTTAGAACTGGTTCACAAGACCAGTTTCGTTTACCAAAAAGAACTGCTCGCCAACAAAACCTTTTCGGGGGCTGTCAATGAAAACGACAAACTCGAACGGGTGCTGGAGCAAGTGCTGACCCCGGCTAATCTGCGGTTCAAAAAACTCAAAGGCAGAGGAGGCTACACGATTCTGCCCGGTAAATCCACCCGTAATTTGTCGTCAGAAACTGAGTTGCTAAAAACCTCTGCGAACCAGTCGGCCCAGGAGGAGGCAGACCAGGTCGCCATGCTCCATACGGTGTCCACCAAAACAGAACCACAACTCCCGACGGCTGCCCGACTCGCCGATATCGTTGTGAAAGGCAAAGTGACCGACAGCGAGCGGGGAGAGCCGATTCCCGGAGTTAGCATCATCATCAAAGGTGTTACGAAGGGCACCAACACCGATGCCAACGGGGCATTCAGTATTGCCGTGCCAGACCGGACGGCCATCCTGGTGTTCAGCTTTGTGGGCTTTGAAAAACAGGAAGTTGTTGTTGGGAATCGGACGCAGGTAAATATCACCCTGAAGCCCGACATGAATCAACTCAACGAGGTAGTTGTAGTGGGGTTTGGTACGCAGAAAAAAGCAACCGTAACCGGAGCCATTGCGTCGGTTAACACGAAAGAACTACTCCAATCACCAACGGCCAACATCAGTAACGCGCTCGTGGGCCGCCTGCCGGGGCTGTTTGCCGTGCAGGGCAGTGGCGAACCCGGCAACGACGCATCCACGCTGCGGATTCGGGGGGTCAGCACGTTTTCGGGAGCCGCCGACCCGCTCATTCTCGTGAACGGGATAGAGGTCAACAATTATAATAACATCGACCCGAACGAAATCGAGAACCTGACTATCCTGAAAGATGCCTCGGCAACGGCTATTTACGGGATTCGCGGGGCCAACGGCGTGCTGCTCATCACGACCAAACGCGGTAAAGTGGGCAAACCGCAACTGAGCTACACCGGCAACGTGGCCGTGACCAGCTTCACGACCCTGCGGAAAAATATGAGCAGCTACGACTATGCCCGGTCGTTTAACGAAGCCCTGAAAAACGATGCCTACATTTCGGGGGGATACACGCCCCGATTTTCGGACGCGGCTATAGGCTTGTACCAATCTGGCGAAGACCCGATACTGTACCCCAATTCGGACTGGTACGCGCTGACGCTCAAGCCGCAGGCGGTGCAAACGCAGCATAACCTGAGCATCAACGGCGGTACCGAAAAGGTCAGGTATTTTGTGTCGGCGGGGTATTTCAACCAGGGCGGGCAGTTTAACCAAAGCCAGTTGATTAAAGAATTCGATGCCAACCGGAAATATTCCCGCTACAACTTCCGGTCGAATTTCGATTTTGAGGTGACGAAGCAGTTGAAAGCATCCATTGATTTGTCGTCGCAGACCGAAAACATCACCGGGGCCAACAACAGTACCGTTCGGATTATCGAGAACCTGAGCCGGGCCAATCCGATCTCCTCGCCGGGCTTTGTGGGCGACAAAATCGTCAATCTGGTTGGGCTGGGAACCGTCAGTAATCCCATCGAAGCACTGTTTATAGAGGGATACAGACGAGAGTTTCGCAATTTTTTGCAGGGCTCCGTCCGCTTAGACTACGCGCTCGATTTTCTGACTCAGGGATTGTCGGTGTACGGCTTGGCCAACTATCAGAACAACAACACCGAAGTCCTGGTCAACCGGCGACCGCTGGTGACGTATAACGCCATTCAGTTGCCCGACAAAAGCATCAATTATGTGCCGCAGAACGTGGATCAGCCGTTTACGTTTGCCCAGACCATCGGCAAAAATCGCCGGACGTATGCCGAATTTGGCATTAATTACAAACGGGCCTTCGGCGATCACGCGGTAACGGCACTGGTCAACTATAACCAAACCAAGCGATTTGACCCGGTCCTGGCGTTTCTGGTACCGAACGGCTATCAGGGCGTGGTTGGTCGGACAACCTACGGCTACAAAGGCCGCTACTTAGCCGAGTTTACGTTTGGCTATAACGGTACCGAAAACTTTGCGCCAGGGCAACGATTCGGCTTTTTCCCGGCCTATTCGCTGGGCTGGGTCGCGTCGGATGAACCGCTTTTCCCCAAGAACGATGTGCTGACCTACCTCAAAATCCGGGGGTCATACGGGGAAGTCGGCAACGATAGAATCGGGAACGACCGCTTTCTGTACCGGGCCTCGGCCTATACCTCTGCTGCGAACGGCTACTTTTTCGGCGAAGTCGGCAGCACCCAAACTGGTTATGCCCGCGCGATTGAAGGCAAATTAGGTAATCCCGACGTGACCTGGGAGCGGGCCATCAAGCAGAATCTGGGCGTGGAATTTGCCCTCTGGAAAGGCAAAGTCAGTGCTACAGTGGACGTGTTCAGCGAAAAACGCGACAATATTCTGGCTAACCTCGGCACGGTTCCTATCACAGTCGGAGCTACGTTGCCCGCCTACAACTTAGGCCGGATGCAGAACCGGGGCTTCGACGGCGATGTGACGTATAATGACCGGATCGGCCAGCTTAACTTTTGGGTGAAAGGCAATTTCACCTTTGCCCGCAATAAGGTTGAGTTTCAGGACGAAATCAAGCGGCCCTTCACCTACCAAAACCGCACCGGGCAGCGATTCGGGCAGTTTTTTGGCTTAGTGGCCGATGGCTTGTACAATACCTGGGAAGAAGTAAATGATGCCAACCGGCCCGTCTCGATCTGGAACACCAATAAACTTCAGCCCGGCGACATCCGCTACAAAGACATCAACGGCGACGGCATCATCAACGAGGACGACGCGGTACCGATTGGCTACTCCAACTTCCCCGAAAAAATCTTCGGCGTGTCGCTCGGCGGCAATTATCGGGGCTTCGATTTCTCGGTGCTGTTTCAGGGGGCCGATAACGTGTCTATCAGCTATAACCGGACCCACAACCGGGGCTTTTTTGAGAACCGGGGCGCGGT
>JBBRUV010000116.1:0-12828 GCA_038247465.1 Cytophagales bacterium | reverse complement strand
TCAATGCAGGGGCAATAGATTTTGCAATCCAGAAAAGAGAATCGTTTGCCCCCGGTTTCTAACCGGGGGTTTTCTAAAATCAGACTCCTTCGCGCCGGTGTTGAGATTTATTCTTCACTCACAACTCTTCACTTTTCACTACTCCCGCGTAGGGGTATTTCCCGTTTCGGTGGTCTTACCTAAAAATCACCGAAAAAGCCCCGATTCGCTTGACCACAACCGCGCTTTTTGTGGAGACGACTCCCAACGAAACCGTTATTGACGACATCCGCATTGGCAACGAAGCGGTGTTCGAGACCGTATTTCGTCAGTATTACGCCCCCCTGTGCCGCTATGCCCGCCCGATTCTGGGCGATGCCGACGAAGCCGAAGAGGTGGTGCAAACGGTGTTTCTGACCATCTGGGAACGGCGTGAATCGTTGCTGATTACGACCTCGCTGAAAGCGTATCTGTATCGGGCCGTGCATAACCGCTGCCTGAATCGGCTCAGTCAGCAGTCGGTTCAGGCCAATCACCGGAACCAGGCTGCCACCGAACTCTACGCCGATGTTGCCAGCCCAACCGAGGCATTATTAGCCGACGAACTCAGTACGCGGTTGCAACGTGCCATTGGCCGACTGCCCGAACAGTGTCGGCGGGCGTTTGAACTGAGCCGGTTCGAGGAATTATCGTACAAAGAAATTGCCGACCACCTGGGCATTGCGGCCAAAACCGTTGAAAATCAGATTGGTAAGGCACTGCGTATTCTTCGCACTGAACTGAGCGATTATTTACCACTTTTCCTTTTGCTGGCCTGGGGAGCCGCAGCATGATGGCAACCGAACCGCAACAACCACCGATCAACGACGCACTGCTGGGCAAGTTTCTGGCGGGCGAAGCTTCTGCTGCCGAAGCCGAGCGGATGCGCCGTTGGCTGACCGACCCCGCCAATCAGCGTGAATACGACCGTTTTGCCCGTATCTGGAACGAAGCGGCAACACGTAATCAACCCGGCCAACCCGACAACGTGAATACCGAAGCTGCCTGGTTGCGGGTTCGGGCGCAAATGAATCGGCAGTCTCAGCCACAATCCGAAGCTGTTGTCCGGCCAATGCCAGTCACGAAAAGAAGTACGAACTGGCTTACTTACAGACGGATAACGGCTGGCATTGTGTTAGTCCTATTGGCTGGGTTTTTCGGCTGGCAACTGATGAATGTTAATAGGAAACCTGAAACAACCGCGTTGTTGTCGGTTTCGACAACCGCGAACACCCGGCAACTGACCCTGCCCGATGGCTCGCGGGTGCTGCTCAACCGAAACAGCCGACTGACGTACCCAGCCACCTTTGCCGATAGCAGCCGACAGGTGACCCTGGTGGGCGAAGCGTTTTTTGATGTTACGCACAACCCCGCCCAACCGTTTCGGGTACGCGCCGGTGGGGTGCAGGTGCAGGTATTGGGAACCTCGTTTAACGTGAGAACTGCTGGTGATAGCGTTCGGATAGCCGTGCGCACAGGGCGGGTGCAGATATCGGCAACCCGGCAAACGATTGTGTTAACGCCTGACCAACAGGCTACGTATGTGGCAAGGGCCGATACTTTCCGGCGTACTGTGCCGCTCGTGGCGAATCAGTTGGCGTATCAAACCGGGCGGTTGTCGTTCGGTAATTCGTCTTTGGCTGAGGTGGTACAAACCTTACGCGAGGTTTATGGTACAGATATTCGGCTGTCGAACCCGGCCCTTGCCAACTGTCGCCTGACCGCCGATTTTGGCAACGAATCGCCCGACGCAGTGCTGGCCGTTGTCGCCGAAACGCTTTCGCTGACTGTTCGTCGAGATGGGACAACCCGAATCCTGACCGGCACGGGCTGCGGCCAATAAAAACGAATGACATGGGGGTAACGGCCCGGTTTTGGGTCATAGCCCAAACATCTGTATTAGCTATGATTACCCTTCGCTTCCTGCTTCTGTTTTTCTTCTTATCAGTACCGGCGCAAGCCCAATCAACACCTCCGCTCGAACGATTAATCTCGGTTAATCTTCAGAATGAGTCGCTGAATCAGGCACTTATCATAATCGGGCGGGCAGGGCAATTCAGTTTTTCGTATAATCCGGCCATTCTGAACCAAAGCCGGAACGTAACGCTACGGGTCACAAACCGGCCCGTGCGTGAGGTGCTGAGCCAGTTGTTTGGAACCAGTGTACGGCTCCGGGTCAGGGGCAATCACGTGATTCTACTCCGGGCCGACGAACCCGAACAGCCTAAAGACTTTATTCTGGACGGCTATATCATTGACGGCCAAACAACCCGGCGCGTGGGGGCGGTGAGCATTTTTGAACGAACCTCCCTGCGGTCGGCAATATCGAATGAATATGGCTATTATCGGCTGAAACTCCCGGCTACCTTACCCGTGTTGCGGCTCGAAATCCGTCGGCAATCATATCTGAGTCAGTCGCTTACGATACCGTCGCGCCGGTCGCAGCCGCAGAATATCTACCTCACCGCCGTAACCAATCAGCCACTGTCGCGCCCGGTTCCCGTTGAACCGATAGATACCCCGACGTTGCCGACAGTGGCTGATTCGGCCAACCGACTTACCCCGGTTGCAGTTGACTTGCCGGTCATGGTGGCTTCGGCTGATTCGGGTATAGCTTTGCTACCGTCGCTGCTCGACCGGAGCCGCCGAACGTTTGGCCGGTGGGCGTTGTCGGCCAAACAAGTCATTATTGACATCAATCTTGACCGCGATACGCTCTACCGAACCTGGCAGGTGTCGCTGGTGCCGGTTATTGGCACCAATCGGGCGTTGGGCGGTCGTATTATTAACGATTACTCGGCCAATGTGCTGATGGGGTATTCGTTGGGGATACGAAAGTTTGAAGTTGGCGGCTTGCTAAACATCGTCGGGGCTGATGTTCAGGGTTTTCAGGC
Source organism: Cytophagales bacterium (assembly GCA_038247465.1). Taxonomy (GTDB): domain Bacteria; phylum Bacteroidota; class Bacteroidia; order Cytophagales; family Spirosomataceae; genus JBBRNH01. The sequence continues at coordinate 9,916 of JBBRUV010000116.1, read as the reverse complement.
GGCTGGTTTTGGGAATATCGTCGGGGCCAATGTGCGTGGTTTTCAGGCGGCTGGCTTTACCAATATCATCGGCGGCAACACGAGGGGTGTTCAGTTGGCGGGCTTTCTGAATGCCAATCGGGGCAACGTGGGGCCAGTGCAGTTGGCCGGGTTTGTGAATGTTGTCGGCGGCAATACGAGCGGTTTTCAGGCGGCTGGTTTTGTCAACGTGGAGCAGGGCCAGACCAACGGCGTTCAGGTAGCCGGGTTTCTAAACACAAACCGGCAAACGGTTCAGGCGGTGCAGATAGCCGGTTTTGCCAACGTCGCCAGAGCCGATGTGCTGGGCTGGCAGGTGGCCGGGTTTACGAATGTCGTGCGGGGGCAACTCGCAGGTTATCAGCTCAGTGGCTTCCTGAACCGTGCTCAGGATGTGGTGGGCGGGCGGCAGATCGGCTTCATAAACATCGCCCGGTCGAGTGAGAAAACGCCGTTTGGTTTTTTTAGCTACGTGGGGCAAAATGGCTACCGGAACGTGGAGGTATCAGCCAATGAAGTAACAACACTCAACGTCACGTTCCGAACGGGTATCCGGCAATTTTACAACGTGTTTACGGCGGGACTGAATCCGGCCAACCGCATCTGGAGTTACGGCTATGGCCTCGGCACGGCCACTGGCGAACGCCGGGGCTGGTCGCTGGCAGCCGAAGGCACTGCTCACCAACTGAACCGCATCGGCAGCGGTACTGAGAACGTGAACTTGTTGCTGCGGCTCTCGCCAGTGGTTGCCAAACGAGTTAGTCCCCGGCTGAGTATATCGGTTGGCCCGACGCTGAATGGGTATTATTCGGATAACCTGATGCTGAATCCACTGCTAAATCAATCGCTCCCGGCGGTGATCGTCACGCCCGACGGCCCGGCCAACAACCGCGATGAATGGTCGGGCTGGCTCGGTTGGCAAGTGGGGTTGCGGTATGGGTTGTGAAAAAATAACCTTATTTTGAGTTTGTTACAGTCTGTACAGAACTTATTTTTTGTACAGACTGTAACATTACTGATAATAGGTTTACAGAAAAGTCTCAACTATTTCGGGAAAATCATACCCGACCACATAAATACCATGAACCCGACAGCAAATACATATTCTGCCCAGGATGCCCGGAAAAACCTTTCTGAAATAATTGGCAAGGCTACTTTTGGTAATCAGCCAACGATAATAACCCGTTCGGGGAAAAATGCCGCAGTAGTCATCTCATACGAAGACTACGAACGCTTCCGTCAATTAGAAGACCAATATGACGGAGAATTAGCGATGAAACGTCTTGCCGCTGGTGGTAAACGTTACTCATTAGAGGAAGTGGAGACCGAATTAGGTCTGGATAGTGAATAACTCGACAACCAGTTCAAGATATATGGCTGGTTGTCAAAAAACAAAATAATAAATATGGAAGAATCTTTAGGTAAAAAAAATCACAAAATAGAGTTTGACGAAGCGGCATTACGCGATCTTAAAAAACTTCCCAAGCAAGTATAATCTCCGGTTTGTGCCGTGATAAAATCGTTAGCCGATAATCCCCGCCCGGTTGGTATAGAGTCACTCACCAACTATAAAGGATTATTTCGTATCCGCTCAGGCAATTATCGAATAGTGTATATGATAGACGATGAGGGGATGATAGTTATTGTAGTTGTTATCGGTGATCGTAAATTGGTTTATGACCTAGTTGAAAGACGTTACGGATAAAGCTTAATCGTTTATAATTATGATCAAAACGGGCTTGTGTCAATTGGCAGACGCAAGCCCGTTTTGCGTAAATGATTGGCTAACGGTTGAATTTTTAATCAGCATAGGGGTATTCGGAAACTCGCTGGTCATAGCAGCAAACACCCAAACGCGCTATGCGATTCTATTTCATGCCGGCCCTGCTGACGGCCTTTTTTCTCCCGGTTTTCTCGGTTGCCCAGTCGTTTACGCAAACCGTTCGCGGCACGGTGATTGACCAGAGCCTGCAAACACCCATCCCCGGCGCAACAGTTATGGTATTGACTATCAACCCCGTGCAGGGTGCGCTGACCGATGCCGACGGCTTGTTTCAGCTGCCGGGTGTTCGGGTGGGGCGGCAAACGCTCAAGATTACGTTTGTGGCTACAAAGACGCACTGCTGACCAACGTGGCGGTTGATGCGGGCAAAGAATTGGTGCTAACCGTCGCCCTCGAAGAAGCTATTGGCCAACTGACCGAAGTGACCGTGAAGCCAACCGTCGAAAAAGATAACCCCCTGAACGAAATGGCAACGGTATCGGCCCGGACGTTCTCGGTCGAAGAAACCCAACGGTTCGCTGCCGCCGTGAACGACCCCGCCCGCATGGCAACAGCCTACGCCGGGGTGGTGGGCGCAAGCGATGGCAACAACACGATTGTGATTCGGGGCAACACGCCCAACGGACTGCTCTGGCGCATGGAAGGCGTTGAGATTCCGAACCCAAACCACTTTGCTAACGTCGGTACGGCTTCGGGCGGCATCTCGATTTTGAGCGCACAACCGCTCGCCAACTCCGATTTTATGACCGGCGCGTTCCCGGCAGAATACGGCAACGCGCTGTCGGGCGTGTTTGATCTTCGGCTGCGCCGGGGCAACAACCAACGCGCCGAACATACGATTCAGGCCGGGGTACTGGGCGTTGATGTGTCGGGTGAGGGGCCGTTTTCCAAATCATACAAAGGGTCATATCTGTTTAATTACCGCTATTCAACGCTGGGGCTGCTGAGTCGGCTGGGGCTGGACATTGGGCCGGGCGTGACCACGTTTCAGGATTTCTCGGCTACTATTTATCTGCCAACCAACCGGGCAGGAACCTGTACGATCTTTGGTTTCGGCGGGTTAAGCAGTCAGAACGTTCAGGCTATGCGCGACTCGGCCACCTGGACAACCAATTATGACCGCTACGACGAACGATTTTCGGCCAACACGGGCGCGGTTGGGCTGACTCATTCGGTGAACATGGGTCGGCGGGCATTCCTGAAAACGGTAGTGTCGGCATCGGGTTATCAGAACAAATACCGGGGCGATTACCTGACCGAAACTTACACGCCGGAGGCCCGTTACCGCGAGCAATACACGATTCCGAAATCCATTATTTCCAGCACCTTAACCTACAAATTCAATGCGCGGCACACGCTTCGGGCCGGGGTAATCGGGGCGCAGATCGGCTATACTCTCCTGCGGGAAGAGTGGGATACCGAACGGCGAGAGGTGCTGACAACGGTGCGCGTGGCCGGCGAGCGAACCCAAACACTGCAAGCCTTCGGGCAATGAAACTACCGCGCGTCGGAGCAACTGACGCTCAACGCCGGGCTGCATTACCTGCGGCTGTTTCTGAACGGCACCGACGCGCTCGAACCACGCGGCTCGGTGCGGTGGGCGTTCCAGGAGGGGCAGTCGCTGAGTTTCGGGTATGGCCTGCACAGTCAGACCAGAACCCCGCCGTGCTGCTGGCGAATCGGCCCGCTGATGATGCCGCCGGGGTCTCGAACCGGAATCTGGGTTTCACCCGCTCGCACCACCTCGTGCTGGCCTACGACCGGCGGCTGACTGATAACCTGCGGCTGAAGGTGGAAACGTATTACCAATCGCTGTTTAACATTCCGGTCAGTGCCGACACCGCCGACTCGTTCGCGCTTACCAATTACCTCGACGGTCTGACCACAGAACGATTAGTGAACCGGGGAACGGGCCGCAACTACGGTCTGGAACTAACGCTGGAACAGTTTCTGAACCAGGGATTCTATTTTTTGCTATCCTCGTCGCTGTATCGGGCCGAGTATCGCGGCTCAGACCAGGTTTGGCGGAATAGCCGCTTCGACGGGCGACACGCGACGAGTTTTCTGGCGGGCAAGGAAATCACGACCGACAACCGGGGATTGTTCAAAAACGGCACCATCGGTCTGAACATCAAACTGACGTATTACGGTGGCTACCGCGAAACACCAATTGACGTGGCTACGTCGCGGCAACGGAGCGAAACCGCTCTGTATGATAACCTGGCCTACACGCTGCAACTGCCCGATTATTTCCGCACGGATATTCGGTTAAGCTGGAAGAACAACCGACCCCGTTCCACCCGAACGCTTTCGCTCGACATTCAGAACGTGACCAATCGGCAGAATGTCTTCGGTCGTTATTTCGACCCGCAGACCGGCACCACCCGCACCAGCTACCAAACCGGCCTGTTGCCCGTGTTAAGTTACCGCGTGGCGTTTTGATGGAGTTGAATACCCCCATTTTGTCGCGGACAAGGGGAGCGTTCGTTCTTTGTCCACTACAAAGAACCCCCTGATTAGGGGGCTTGGGGGTAGAGAGGGGCGGCCCAACTGGCCGACAGGATCAAACAGGGCAGCAGGCAGTATTGTTTCCTGGCGATTCATTCCTGATAATTGTGCATGATTGCTCCTGACCAGCCCCGCGCCGTCCGTTCGGGCGAAGAACTTGACCTTGATGCCCTCAACACCTACCTGGCCCAACATACGCCCACGATGGGCGGTGTGCTGACCGTCAGGCAGTTTGGTGGTGGATTCTCTAACCTGACCTATGCCCTGACAACCGCTTCGGGCGAATACGTTCTCCGCCGACCACCCGTTGGGGCCAACATCAAAGGCGGTCATGATATGGGCCGCGAGTTTCGGGTGTTGAGTTTGCTGCGCGGCCACTATGCCAAAATCCCGAATCCGGTTGTGTACTGCGATGATGAAGCCGTGATTGGTGCGCCGTTCTACATCATGGAGCGCGTGCCGGGCCTGATTCTCCGTGCGCCGATGGCTCCCACGCTTAACATTGCCCCTGCCCGGATGCGGCAACTATCTGACTGTCTGATTGATAACCTCGTCAACATTCACGCACTCGACATTCAGGCAACCGGCTTGGTGCAACTCGGCAAGCCCGATGGTTACGTGCAGCGGCAGGTTGAAGGCTGGACAAAACGCTACCGCAATGCCGAAACCGACCTGATTCCGGCCATGAACATGGTAGGTGAGTGGCTGCCAAACCATTACCCACCCAGCCAATCGCCGACGTTTATCCACAACGACTATAAATTTGATAACGTAATTCTGGCCCCTGACCCCCAAACCGGCAACCCGCTGCCCAACATCCGGGGGGTGTTAGATTGGGAAATGGCAACCGTCGGCGACCCGCTCATGGATTTGGGCGGCTCGCTGGCGTATTGGTCAGAAGCGGGCGACACCCCGGCCCACCGGACGTTTAACCTGACGTGGCTCCCCGGCACCCTCACCCGGCAGGAAGTGGTGGCCCGATACGCCGAAAAATCGGGCCGTGATGTGAGCAATATTCTGTTCTATTATGTCTTTGGCCTCTACAAAAACGCCGTAATTGCCCAGCAGATTTACGCCCGCTGGAAACAGGGCCACAGTCAGGACGAGCGTTTTGGCCGGATTTTCCCGATGATTGTCGAAGTGGCTAATAAGGCCACGCAGGCTTTAGACAGCGGGCGGATTTAGACAGCGGCAGGGCTGGTGAGTTGCTGAACAGCACGGATAAACTGCTGAAAACTAACTGATTGATTACGTCCGATGGCTAAATGGGGTGCAATCTGTTCAGCAATTTCTAACTTGGGTAAATAGCGTTGCCCTTTGTATTCAGGGATGTGTTGTAGCAGAGTCTGAACCGGATTGCTAAGGCTGTCCACATCTCTGAAAAGCTGTTTATTCCGGTGATTATCTGCCTTGAACCGGCTATCATACCAACTAATCCCTGTTTGAGCGTTCGGCAATCGTGCCTGTCCTGATCACGGACGATTAAGACCGATGAACCGGGCGTTCGGCTTAACGTCGGAACCGTTGAGTGCAAGGCTCTTTCGAGGTCCTGCTTGCCTTGATGCGGATAGACCCGAAAATACACGTCGGCAGGAAGTAATTTTGACAGTAACTCGTCAAGCACGATTTTCATAGACGGCTCTTCGGTCAGAACGTGCAGAAACGGCATCACAACGAATTGGCTTGTAGGTAGTTATTGCGCCATAGCCAGCCAAGCGAGTTATCCTTTGCCAGTTCGCACACAACCGGGTCATCGGCTGCGGCCCGAATCGTGCTGAACCCATCCTGCTTGACCATATAAAACAGTTCGTCAAGTTGAACGGAATCCACAAATTCGGGCGAGTGGGTAGAGACAAATACTTGTGCGCTTCGTTGTTCAGCGTTTTGCCGAATTTCGTCAACAAGGTAGGGCATTATTTGAGGGTGAAAATCTTTTTCGGGTTCTTCCAGGCAAAGTAGACGACTTGGATAATACCCACTCAATAAAACTAAATAAGCAAAGAATTTCATCGTCCCATTAGATACGTTTTGAGTCTCAAATGGGTCTCTGAAATGTTTATCCTGAAATTTTAAAATAATTCGTCCATCTTCCGTTTTAAGTGCCTCCACCTGATAAATAGCGGGTATATGCTTGGGTAGCTTGGCTAAGATTTTATCAAAATCAACTCGCCGATAATCATACAAATTTTTAGCAATATGAGCCAAATTACTGCCGTCTGAGAATAAAAATGTGTGTTCACTTTTAACAGACGGAAGTCGCAGTATTTTTACGTCAAAATCAACAATAAAAAGTTCGGCTAATTGGTAAGAAATAAGCGAAACTGTATTATTTTTTTTAAAATTAGATAATGCTTGTACAGCTAAAATATCGGGTGATTTTAGCTGTTCTTCTTCCTGTTTCTTAATAGGTAGTAATTGCGGATCATCAGAAGGGATAATATTTAGAACTTGTCCTATACCATTTGCGAAAGATAAAAACGATTCCACGTATCCTATACCGTTCTTAACTGTAATAAGTTCTTTTCTGACTACAATCTGCCCGGCTGATTGCCCTATTTCTACTTGGGTGCAATTCAAATTGTCGCTACGCACCCATAGCATAGTTGTATGGTTCAATCTGTTGGCGAACCAACTTCCATCGGTTACTCATAAGGCACACCCGTAGATTTAAAACACGTTGTGCACCCTGGATGCTCCATCGTTGCCCCGACCGCTTCAAGCGTCGTTGCATGACCGTTCGGTGGGCTGACTCGATGGCCCCTGACCCAATCAATAAGCCCCGTTTACGGTAAGTTTTGTAGTCCATCCGGTCGCGATTCGATTCCAGACAAGAACACACCGAGTCCTGTAAACTAAGGTCTGTTTTCAATCCCTTTATATTACTCAAAATATCATCTAAACAGCTGTCTAAGAGAAGATTACGCTGCTCTTTAAACCAGTCTGAAGCGACTTTCCCAGCCCCAAAAGCAGCCTTTCCCACCTGACCAATATGCTCCATGACATGGTACATATCCAAAATTAGTGTAGCCTGCGGATATGACTTTTCCATCATCTGACGAAGCCAGACAGAGCCGTCACTGATGAATACCAAGTCGCTGCCGTAGCTTTTGTAGGGGTCTAATTGGGGTCGCTAACTTCACCCCAAAGTCAGCCGAGTTCTCTAAATGGCCGACAAAACCGACCGTTCGATGTGACCACCCCGCTCTTCAGCGACGCTTTCCTGTAGGGATGAAGCCAGAAAAATGCGCCCAAGTTTAGCTTCTTTATAGCCTTCATCGGTCAGCAGCATAGCCCCGTCAGCCTGTGCATAAACTACGCCTGAAACGGCTTGATCGGTTGGTTGGGTCTGCTCGGACGCGACCCGGTCTAAATCAGGGGCAATAGCGGCCCCATAGCATTGGGTCAATCGGTCAATCTGACTAGGGCCAACGGCTAGGCCGAGCAGCGTTTGGGCCAGCTCCGAAGCCTGTTTATAGACCTCAAATTGCCCCAAGAAAACGAGTTTTTCCTGTAGGTATGGACTAATGCCAAATCCGTTTGGGTGATGGCTAAATGCGTGACTGTTAGCTATATACATTTGGCCGAATCGAGTCGTCATCTTTTTTTTTACGTCGGTTTGCCGGTAGGGGTCCTACATTTCTCTCCAGTACTTGGCGGCCCAAGTCCATCCAGATAGCTTCAAATGATTGCTCGTAGTCGTAGAAAGTCAGCTTGGTATTGAGGGATTGCAAGTCGTTATACTTTTGCTCGGCTAAAGCCAGATATTCTGCCTTGCTCATCGCCTTGGGGGTTTCTATATTCATGCTCTAAGTTACAAATATTTAGCGACAATTTGAATTGCACCCTTTCTACTTGGTAAGTAATCAAAACATTAGTGTAAGGTTTTGGCAGAAAAGAAATCTCAATCTCAATCGAATCTGTCTCTACATCACAACCCCGCGAAATCAACTCCCGAAACCCGCCCCGCCGATTGACCGCGACTATAACATTGTCGCGCAAGGCATCGCTGAGGAAGCTAAACACGTCGAAGAGCGTGGTTTTACCGGAACCATTTACGCCCAGAAACACGCACATTGGGGGTAGGTTGTTAAGGTGTACGTCCTTAAAAACCTTGAAATTTCTGATTTTTAGTGCTTCGACGCGCATATCACCATTGAGAATCACTACTTTGAGTAAAAAATTAAACGAACGCAAAAATACGTCATTCGAACTACCTCACCGGCTTGTTCATCCAGACTTCCTAAACCAAATGAAGAAACTGCTCTATATATTCTGGCTAACTGCCCCGCCAGCCTTCGCCCAGATCAACCCGGCTCTGTATGACACGGATAACCTCTTGCCCGAATTTCACGCGGGTCGGCGGGCGGCTTTGCGGGCCATTATGCCGCCCAACACGGCCCTCGTGGTGTTTGCCAACCCCGAACGGAACCGCAACAACGACACCGATTTTCAGTATGCCCAAAACCCGAACTTCTACTACCTCACAGGTTATCCCGAACCCAACGCGCTATTGGTGCTGACCAAAGACGAGGTGTCGGCGGGCAGTCAGCGTGGCACCGAATTTTTTTTCGCCCAAAACCGCGATGCCGCCCGCGAAGTCTGGACGGGCCGACGGCTCGGTAAAGAGGGAGCCGGGCGCGACCTGAAACTGCAAAACGTGAATTTGGGCAAAGACTTTGCCCGGTTTCCGCTTGATTTTGCCAAGTTCGATAGTGTGCTGTGCGTGTTGCCAGACGGTGTTGTGAATGGCCTGAACCCCCTCAACAGCACCGACCTCTATGATTTGATCGGGCAGTTCAAGACTAAAATGCAGGGCAGAACGGTATCAGCCGGTAAATTTTACCAATTACTGGCCCAACTCCGGCAGCAGAAACTGCCCGAAGAAATGGTGCTGCTCCGCAAAGCAATTGACATTACGGGGCAAGGCCACCGCGAGGTGATGAAGTTTATGGAACCCGATGTGACTGAATATCAAGGGCAATCGGTGATGGAATATGTCTTCAAGCAAAACGGCTCCGAATACGTTGGCTACGGCTCCATTGCGGGCGGGGCCGAAAACAGCTGTATTTTACACTACATCACCAACCGCCGAACGCTCAAAAACGGCGATCTGTTTCTGGCCGACTGCGGAGCCGAATATCACGGCTATACCGCCGACATCACCCGGACGATACCCGTCAACGGCACGTTTTCGCCCGAACAACGCCTGATTTATGACCTCGTTTTGGCCGCGCAGGAGGCAGGCTTTGCCGCTTGTAAACCCAATCAGCCCTATCAGCAGGTGCATCAGGCAGCTTTTCGGGTCGTGAAAGACGGGTTAATGAAACTCGGAATTGCTACCGATTCACTCACCACGCGCCGGTATTTCATGCACGGCACGGCCCACAGCTTAGGGTTAGACGTGCATGATGCCATGATCTTCCGCAACCCGGCCAACCCCCGGCAAGGGCCAATGATGCTGCCCAATTTTGTGACAACCGTAGAGCCGGGGATTTATATTCCGGCCAACTCGCCCTGCGACCCGAAGTGGTGGAATATCGGGGTGCGAATCGAAGACGACGTGCTGATTACCGAAACTGGCCATGAGGTGTTGTCCTTGGCGGCTCC
>JBBRUV010000115.1:0-12884 GCA_038247465.1 Cytophagales bacterium | reverse complement strand
CCATGTCGAACAGAGCCGTTAAGCCCCTGGTCGCCGATGGTACTGCCGGACGATGGCGGGAGAGTAGGTTACTGCCACCCCTTAGTTATTGCAAACCCCTCACTGAGAAATCAATGAGGGGTTTTTTTGCATTGTAAATGATTGAATTTCCAGTTGTCATGCACAACGTTCGCAATCAGGAAACCGATTGATGAATAGTTGGCAAACATAAAAAGCCCGGACAGGCCGGGCTTTTTATGTTTCAATAAAAATCAGGATTGCTCAGGCAGCTACTAACAAAGCCGCTTGCAGTTTACCTTCCAGTACGTTTTTCGGCACGGCACCAATTACCTTATCAATCATTTTGCCGTTTTTGAAGATCATCAACGTCGGGATGCTACGGATACCAAACTGCATCGGTACGTTTGACTGGGCATCCACGTCCATTTTGGCAACAATGGCCCGGCCTTCAAACTCACCCGCGAGTTGCTCTACAACGGGGCCAATCATTTTACAGGGGCCGCACCATTCGGCCCAGAAATCTATTAAAACGGGTTTGTCGGAGTTGATTAACTCGTTGAAATTCGCGTCGGTTGCTTCGATAGCATGTGTTCCGTCGGTCATGATTAAAACGTGTTTAAGTGCTTGTATTTTGTTCGAGTTTATAAACCCGGCCCCTTTCTTTAAGTTCCCGGCAAGGGTTGTGGCGGGTTGGTGCTTACTTTGCAACCGAATATAACTCTGGACTATGGCTATTACCGCGTTTCTTTTCGACCTTGATGGCGTGCTTGTTGACACCGCCCGTTTTCATTACCAGGCCTGGCGACGGCTTGCTAATGAACTCGGTTTCGATATATCCGAGACATTTAACGAAACCCTCAAAGGCATCAGCCGAATGGAATCGTTAGACCTGATTTTGGCGCAGGGTAATCTGGTTTTGCCCGATGATCGGAAACTGCAACTCGCGGCCCAAAAAAATGACTGGTATCTGGAACTGGTCAACCGGATGACTTCTGCTGATATTTTGCCTGGTGTTCCTGAGTTTTTTGCTCAGGTTCGGCAGGCAGGTCTGAAAGCCGCTCTCGGTTCGGTGTCGAAAAATGCGGGCCTGATTCTGGAACGGGTAGGCATGGCCGGTGCCTTTGACGCCATTATTGACGGTAATAAAATAACCCGGAGCAAGCCTGATCCTGAAGTTTTTTTAGCCGGAGCCGCCGAACTGAACGTGCAACCAACTGATTGTGTGGTTTTTGAAGACGCCGTTGCGGGTGTCGAAGCCGCCAAACGAGCCGGGATGCGGGCTGTTGGTATCGGTTCTCCGACGTTACTGACTCGTGCGGATTTGGTTGTACTCAGCTTCAATCACCTCACTATTAAGCAGGTGCTGGCACTGCCTTAGTTATTTCGGCAATACCAAAAACTGGCTCAGATAATTCCGGGCAGTCAGAATAGCAGTTTGCACGTCGGCGGGGTTGCCTTCGTAGGCTTTGTCTTCCACCTCGATGCAGACCGGGCCGCGATACCGTACATCGGTCAGGGCCGCGAAAAACGCGCCCCAACGAACATCGCCCAAGCCGGGTAGTTTAGGCGAATGGTATTCGAGCGGATTAGCCATGATGCCGACACGGTTCAGTTTGTCGCGGTATAGTTTAGCATCTTTCAGGTGAATATGGTGTAGCCGGTCGGCGTAATCGTAAACGGGCCGGATTTCGTCCATCAGTTGCCAAATCAGGTGCGACGGGTCGTAGTTGAGGCCCAATGCTCTTGACGGTATAATCTCGAACATTCGGTCCCAGATAGCCGGCGTTGTAGCGAGGTTCTTGCCGCCCGGCCACTCGTCATCCGTGAACCACATCGGGCAGTTTTCGATCCCGATTTTGACGTTATTTTCTTCGGCCACGCGCACTAATTCGGGCCAGTGCTGGGCGTATAGTTTTAGGTTTTCAGCGATGTTGAGCGACGAATTTCGACCAATAAACGTGTTTACGACCGGCACACTTAATTTGGCAGCGGCCCTGATAATAGCTTTCAAATGCTCGCGGTAGAACTCGGCTTTGGCGGGGTCGGGGTCAAGCGGATTCGGATAATAACCAAGACCGGAAACCGAAACACCGTATCGCCGGGTTAATGACTGGATATGGTTTACGTCGAAGTTGTGTACGTCGAGGTGGCTCACACCGGCATACCGCCTGGCATCCGTATTGTCAGTGGGCCAGCACATCAGCTCAACGCAACTAAACCGATGTTCCGACGCGAATTTCAGGACACTATTGAGGTCATAGTCGGGCAAAATGGCCGAGACAAAGCCGAGATTCAACATAATCAATTGATTAACAAGGTGTAAGCAGTATGCGAATTCACGTAAGAACACTCCAGAAAGACGATTACCCCGACCTCAAAGAATCTATGATTGAGGCATACAGTGGCATCGGCGGGCAGTATTGGCGCAAAGATAAAATTGATCGGCTCTTAAACCTGTTCCCAGAAGGGCAGCTTTGCGTTGAGGTTGATGATAAAGTAGTGGCCTGTGCGCTCGCCATCGTGATTAACTACGCTGATTTTGGCGACGACCACGACTACTACCAAATTACGGGCGGCTACACCTTCAATACCCACAGCCCAAAAGGTGATTATCTGTACGGTATCGAGGTGTTTGTTCATCCGGAATTCCGCTCGTTGCGGCTCGGTCGGCGGCTATACGATGCCCGAAAAGAACTCTGCGAACAACTGAACCTGAAAGGGATTCTGGCGGGCGGGCGAATCCCGAAATACAACGAATACTCGGCCACGATGTCGCCCCGCGACTACATCAACAAGGTCAAGCAAAAGGAGATTTATGACCCGACGCTGACGTTTCAACTCTCGAACGATTTTCACGTTAAGAAAGTCCTGCGCGGCTACCTGCCCGGCGATACCGAATCGAAGGAGTTTGCCACGCTGCTCGAATGGAACAACATTTATTACGTCAATGAGAAAGATAAAAAACCCCACACCGACTCTATTATTCGGATTGGGGTGGTGCAGTGGCAAATGAGGCACTTCCGCGACATCAAAGCGTTCTACGATCAAATTGAGTTTTTTGTGGATGCCGTATCCGATTACAAAGCCGACTTTCTGCTGCTGCCTGAGTTCTTTAACACACCATTGATGGCCGAGTTTAATGATATGCCCGAACCCCAGGCGATTCGTAAACTCGCTGATTACACGGACGTTGTGCGGCAAAAAATGTGCGAATTTGCCATTTCGTACAATGTGAATATCATCGGCGGCAGTATGCCATTGGTCGAAGAAGGTAAGCTTTATAACGTGGCGTATCTATGTCGGCGCGATGGCTCGTTTGAGGAATTTCGCAAAATTCATATCACGCCCAACGAGGTTCGGCATTACGGTATGATTGGCGGTCACGAAATCCGGGCGTTTGACACCGACTGCGGCAAAATCGGGATGCTGATTTGCTACGATGTCGAGTTCCCCGAACTAAGCCGGTTGCTGGCTGCCGACGGGATGAAAATTCTGTTTGTGCCGTTCCTGACCGATACCCAAAATGGCTATACCCGCGTTCGGCACTGCGCCCAGGCCCGCGCCATCGAAAACGAGTGCTACGTGGCGATTTCGGGCTGCGTGGGCAACCTGCCCAATGTGCCCAACATGGACATTCACTACGCACAGTCGGCGGTGTTTACGCCGTCTGATTTTCAATTTCCGACCAACGCCGTGAAAGCCGAAGCCACGCCCAACACCGAAATGATGTTGATTACAGATGTGGATTTGAGCTTGCTAAAAGAACTGCACGAGTTTGGCTCAGTACAGACCATAAAAGACCGCCGGACCGACCTGTATGATGTGGTGACGAAGAAAGCCGCCAAAAAAACGCCAAAAAAAACTGTAATTCTTGACGAGGAGGAAATGGATTTGCCGGTTGTGGTATTAACGTGACGATTTTATAATATCGGCAACCTGCTTGGGCGTTAAATCGCGTCCGTAAATTCGGGTAAACATCCCAATTTTTAGTTCCGTTTCTGACCAGTCAGGATGTTGTTGATGTGGGGTGGCTGTGACCATATTGCGGCCATCTTTCATCATCTGAAACCCAATCTTAAATCGTTCCCGATCCGTTTTCTGACAAAAAACATCGGCGTATAATCGTTGAATATTTTTTGGTGTATCGGTCATAGGTCGAGCAAGTCAAAATCGGTTAGGCTTAATGTAGCAATCCAACTATTTTTTAAGGGAATTTCTATTTTTCCCCAACGCAGCGAAAATTTTAACGTAAACTGATTCCATGAACACTGCCCAAATCATTTACGAACAATATAAAGTTCTGCCCAAGCGCGTTCGGGAAGAACTGAAGTCCTTGATTGTCAAGTAAGATGAACAAATGCCGTTGTTGGTTCAGATTGAGCAGGGGCTTAAAGAAGTGAAGCTAATTCGGGAGGGAAAACTGCCGAAAAAAAATATGAGAGACCTTGTTAATGACTAATCAGGTTATTCTGACCGAACTGTTTGAGGCCAAATTCAAACGCCTGAAAAAGAAATACCGAACGCCTGAGGAAGAGATGAAAGAACTTGCCAGCGTTTTAGAAGAGACCCCACCAGGGCGAATCGCTGGGCGGGGGCCTGTACAAAATCCGGTTAGCCGTCAGAAGCAAAGGCAAAGGCAAGCGGGACGGTTTCCAGGTCATCACCTATTTGGTTGTCCAAACCGACGACGAAACTGAGATATATCTGATTACGCTCTGCGACAAATCAGGAGAAAGCACAATCAAGAAAGAAACATTGCTAAAACTGGTAGAAAATTTAGTTGATTGATAACGGCCACCGTTTGCTTTTTGGTCAATTAGCACTTAAAATCCCAGTTTCTCCCGTACCCGCCGAATCGTTTGGCCCGCCACAAAGCGGGCTTTTTCTTCGCCCGCCCGCAGTTCGCGTTCCAGTTCGTCGTTGTGGGTCATATAAAAATCGAATCGTTCGCGCTCGGTGGCAAAGGTGCTGATTATCAACTCATACAGTTCTTTTTTGGCGTAACCATACCCATAGTTTCCGCCTTCGTAGCGTTGGCGGAGGTCGGCAACCTGGTCAGGTGAAGCCAGCAAACTGTAAAGTTTAAACGTGATATCGTTGTCCGGGTTTTTGGGTTCTTCGAGCGGAGTCGAATCCGACAAAATCTTTTTGATGACTTTGTATAACTCGTTGGCAGGCAGGAACATATCAATGTAGTTACCGTAGGACTTGCTCATCTTTCGCCCGTCAATGCCCGGAATCACCATCAATCGCTCGTCTATTCGGGATTCAGGTAACACCAAAATAGCCTCGCCAACGGCCCGGTTCACGGCTCCGGCAATATCGCGGGTCATTTCGATGTGTTGTCGCTGGTCTTTGCCAACGGGGATGAGTTCGGCATCGTACAGCAAGATATCAGCCGCCTGCAACACGGGATAGGTGAGCAATCCTGCCGAACCACCACCTAAATTCTCCGATTTGTCTTTGTATGAGGTCGCGTTTTCGAGCATTGGCATCGGCGTAAAGCAGTTCAGATACCAGTTCAGTTCCGTATGCTCCGGCACGCGCGACTGCCGCCAAAAGGTGGTTTTGCCGGTATCCAGCCCAAACGCGAGCCACGTGCTGGCAATGGCCCGGACGTATTCACGGCGCAGCGTAGCATCGCGCAACGTGGTCAGGCTGTGCAGATCGGCGATGAATAAAAACGAGTCGTTGCCGGGTTGGGCCGCTAACTCGATGGCGGGTTTGATGGCCCCCAAAATATTGCCGAGGTGGGGCCGCCCGCTTGACTGGATTCCGGTTAAGATTCTCATTTCCCCTGGGCTTCTACAACGGCTATCGCCACCATGTTCACGATCTCACGCTCTGATGAGCCAAGCTGCAGCACGTGAACGGGCTTATTCAGGCCGAGCAGAATCGGGCCAATTGCGTCTAAGTCAGCTACTTGTGTCAATAAATTATAGGCCGTGTTGGATGCCGACAGGTTCGGGAAGATCAGCACGTTGGCTCCTTCATCCACGAGTTTGCTGAACGGGTGGTTTTGCTGCAACAAATCGGTATCGAACGGCAAGTGGGCCTGTAACTCGCCATCCACAATCAGGTCGGGGTATTTTTTCTGGAGGATGCTCACGGCCCGACTCATTTTTTCGGGGTCGTCGCCTTTGGCACTGCCGAAGTTGGAGTAGGTAACGAGGGCGATACGCGGCTTGATGTTGAACCGTTCTACGGCCCGCGCCGTGAGTTCGGTAATCTCGACTAATTCCTCAGCCGTTGGGTTCACGTTTACGGTTGTGTCCGACAAAAAAATCGGGCCGCGTTTGGTGAGCAGAATGTACATCCCGGCTACTTTTTTCACACCCGGCTCAGTACCGATGATTTGCAGCGCGGGCCGAATCGTGTCGGGGTAGTTACGGGTCAGGCCCGAAATCAGCGCGTCGGCCTCGCCCGTTTCGACCATCATGGCCCCGAAATAATTGCGGTAATTCACTAATTTCCGGGATTCGCGGGCATTGACACCCTTGCGTTTGCGCTTCTCGAAATAGATCTCGCCAAACCGGGTCAGCAGGGTTTCCTGCTCCGGCGAACGCGGATCAATAATCGGTATATCGCCGAGGTCAATGTTGTTATGCAACGCCATTTCCCGAATCATCAGGGCTTCGCCGAGTAAAATTGGTTTTGCAATGCCATCATCCCGAACCTGTTGCGCGGCGTTCAGTACTTTCAGGTTGTCGGCATCGGCAAATACTACGCGCTTCGGATTGCTCTTGGCCTTGCTGGTGATGACGCGCGTAATGCGGTTGTCCTGCCCGATGCGCCGGGCCAAATGCAGCAGATAGCCGTCCCAGTCGGCAATGGGCCGCCGGGCCACGCCCGATTCCATAGCCGCCCGCGCCACCGCCGGGGCCACTGTGGTTAATAATCGGGGGTCAACGGGTTTAGGCAGGATATAATCGCGGCCAAACAAAAAGTTGTCTTCGCCATAGGCCATGTTTACCATATCGGGAACGGGCTTTTTGGCGAGGTCGGCTAAGGCGTAGGTAGCCGCGAGTTTCATGGCTTCGTTGATTTCGGTGGCCCGCACATCCAGCGCACCGCGAAAAATGAAGGGAAAACCCAGCACATTGTTGACCTGATTGGGAAAGTCAGACCGGCCCGTTGCCACAATCACGTCGGGCCGGGCGTTGATCGCTTCGTCGTAGCCGATTTCGGGCGTGGGGTTGGCCATGGCAAACACAATCGGGTTATCGGCCATACTCCTGACCATATCGGGCGTAACCAAATTGCCTTTCGAGAGGCCCACAAAAACGTCGGCCCCGGTCATGGCCTCGGTCAGATTTCGCAGGTCGCGGGTGGTGGCAAAGGGCTGGGTGATCTCGTTGAGGTCGGCGCGGTCGGTGCGGAGAACGCCGTTGATATCGAGCATCACAATATTTTTGTAGGTGGCCCCAAGACCCACATACTGCCGGGCGCACGAAATAGCCGCTGCCCCGGCTCCGCTAAACACAATTTGGGCCGTAGCAATGTCTTTTTCGACGAGTTCGAGCGCGTTGAGCAAAGCCGCACCCGATACGATGGCCGTGCCGTGTTGATCATCGTGCATAACCGGGATGTTCATCTCGCGTTTCAGCCGCTCTTCGATAGCGAAACACTCCGGGGCTTTGATGTCTTCGAGATTGATGCCGCCGAAGGTTGGTTCCAGGATTTTGACCGTCTGCACAAACTGGTCAACGTCTTTGGTGTTCAGTTCGAGGTCGAACACGTCAATATCGGCGTAAATTTTAAAGAGCAGGGCCTTGCCCTCCATCACGGGTTTGCTGGCTGCGGGGCCAATATCGCCTAAGCCCAGCACGGCGGTTCCGGGGGTGATTACGGCTACCAGATTGCCTTTGGCGGTGTATTTAAAAACATCGTCGGGGTTGGCGGCAATGGCAAGGCAGGGTTCGGCCACGCCCGGCGAATAAGCCAGGGTGAGGTCGCGTTGGGTGCTGGTGGCTTTGGTGGGGATGACTTCTATTTTGCCGGGGCGACCGTTGGCGTGGTAGTCGAGGGCATCTTCCCGGCGAATGGTATGCTGCATCTGGGGGCGGGTTTGTCTGTAACAGGCATTGTTGTACGGGGGCAAAAGTACGACAATGCAAAACGGGGTGCTTTCTTTAAACTAATTGTATTCTCTGTTGGTGCGATAGATTTGCCTGTGCAATAGGCAAACCCATCAAGGCTTCTCCAATAGTTTGGTAAGGCAGTTCAAGTAAACTTGGTAATGCGGTGTGGGTGGGCACGGGAAAAGCCGGGTTAGACTGAATATCTTGGCGAATACCGATAAAAAACATTCGTCGGCGAGTCTGCGGGCTTCCATAGTCTGCGGCTGTCAATATTTTGGCTTTGGTTATGTAGCCAGCACCCTGAAATGACGTTAATAAATGCTGAACTAATTGGCCTTCTTCAACGCCTTTGATGTTAGAAACGTTTTCCATTACAAACGCTTTTGGCCGGATATGCTCGACAAACCGTAAAAAGTCGAAAACTAAATTACCTCTCCCATCGGTAGTTCCTTTTTGTTTGCCTGCTTGACTAAACGACTGACAAGGCGGGCCACCATAAATTAAATCTGGTAAAGATTGGCCCTTTGTATGTAGTCTATAAAATTGAACCGGGTCTTCTACTGTGGTAATGTCTTGCTCAATCACTGTAAATCGCCCCTCGGCATATCCGCTAAGCGTAGCGCAGGCATCAGACCAATTATCTATGCACAGTTTTGTACTGATAGAAACTTGTGCAGTACTGGCTTTTTCTGCACCTATATCAAAGCCGCCCGCCCCACTAAATAAACTCAAGGCCGAGAGGTCTTTGTTAGCAACTACACCTGCTTTGTTTAAGGTGTTCACTACTGCCTTTAAAACCGATGCTGCTAAACGCACGGGAACGGCGTTGCCTACTTGCTGCTGCGTACTACTCAATGACCCTTTAAATTCAACAGTATCAGGGAAATCCTGTAGCCTTGCCGCTTCTCTAACCGTGATAAATCTATTTTCGTGAGGGGGGACAAATTTATTGAATATAAACCCGGTCACGGTCAAAGATGGCTTATAAGGGTCTAAGCGAATGATTCGCATATTTGACCCGCCCTTTCTGTTTGGGTCGTTCATATAAAATTTAAAACTTTCATGCCATAATTCTTCAGGTAAATCCTGCATTTTATCGCCGATTTTTAGGAAATCAATCCGTTTCTGAACTTGCTCACCAACGCTACGGTGAATATGGTTTTTAAGTTGTTTTTCGCTCATCGAATCCGAAATGCTGCTTAACCCAACTGTCGCGGGTATAGGTCTTTGTGAAGGTAATGATTCCGTCGAAAAGATTGTGAATGGGCGTTTCAGTCAGTAATTCTCCTGCCATCGTTATATTTTCGAGATTAGATTGAAGCCAAAGAATGTTCTCAATTGGCTCAATGTACTCGCTATGGTGCCGAGCCGCATGGGCATTGGAGACAATACCGACTTTAACTATATAATTCTGATTGATGGCCCCCAAACGGAGTTTGAGTAGCTGATAGACTCCCTGCTTGATGTCATCTGTCCGGTCTAAACCGACACTAGTTTTACCATTTGAGATGGTTTCCCGCCCGCTACCGGCTCGGTCAGGCCAATTGTTTGGTACTGGGCTAGGAACACCGCACCCGTTTGTCAACCAAAATATGGCTTCTGCTTTGTTCTTGGCAGAATAGGCATCGAAAGCAGATTGCCACGTTTCGAGATATATATTGAAAAAATCATCTTGGTTGATCAGCAAGGTGAGCATTTCAACAAAAAAATTATCTTCATTATCGAATGGCCGATTGAAATTCCATGTACTTGTATGCCATTTTTCGTTCTTGCGGTACGGCATCAACAAACCGAGCGTTACCCCTTTTAATGAACCGATTGTCAACGTCTCGTGCGTTTGGGAGTCATCATCAGGGTTATCTGGGGTAATAACTAATGGCAGTGTTAGCAGTGGGGCCGATTTCACTTCAGCGAGCAGCACCGTTCGGTTCGCTTCATCAAATACGCACAAGTCTACGGGCTCTTCACCTTTTAAAACTTTCAGACGGCTATCAGTTGCATTAAACCCTTCCCGAATGAATAAGATGAGGGCTTTAATTGTGGCACTACCGATGTTAGCTGATTGACCTTTTCCTGCTTTATGATAAAATGACTGGTGTTCAATAGCACAATGGGGGCAAACATTTACAAATGGAAAGAAGTATTGTTCTGTTCCGCAAGTGCAAAGCAACCAGCCCCGGTTTGGTACTTTTTGGTAGTAAAAGATGCCAACAAGTAAATCAAAAGAAGCCGCCAAAGCAATACCAACCGGAACGTTTTCTTGGTTTTGACACCGATTAACGAGGAGACTCACAAAATCGCCGAGTGATGTGTCTTTGGTTTCGTTGAGTTCTTTGTCAAGTAGTTCGGTTAATTTTTGTTTGTTCATCAATACAAAAGTACTGAAAACACCGCAAAGGGATGGCCCCCGGATTTATGAACACGAAAAGCCCATAAAGTCAATATGCAAACCAGATAAAATAAAACAATTATAGAATAGTTTTATTTTTAGGAAGTTGGTAACGTTTTTGCTGTCATTTTCTAGGGTCACTATTGTTAACAGTCTCACTCATGCGTACTTACCACTTAGCCGCTGTTTTCAGCGTTATGATCGGCTTTCTACCGGTACTCACTGCCTTTGGACAATCGTTACCTGCCGACACAACTGCCAAACTTGATTGGCCTCTTCGCCGAACCGATCTGCCCACCACGCCGATTCCGGTGGCTCCGGCCAACAAAGCTAACCCATGCAGCCGGGCCACAATTATTGCCGATTATACCGCTAATTTTCTCGGCTCGGCGGTCAGTCTGTCCGAATTAGGCTGGACGGGTGCCGTAACGGGCTGCGTGTCGGGGTCTATTTCGGCACTCGCCCAGAGCCGAACACTCCAGCGAATCAACTACTACCGCCGATTAGTGGGCGTGACCGATAACACCACATTCGACCCCATGCGGAATACCGCTACCCAGGATGCCGCGCTGATGATGAAGGCCAATAATGCACTCAGTCATACGCCCCCGCCCGGCTGGTTGTGTTACACATCGGCTGGCTATAGCGGGGCCGACAACTCAAACATTGCTTCCGGCTCTCATTCGGCCCAATCGGTAAAGCAATTTATGGACGGTGCCGGTTCTGGAAACACGGCTGTGGGCCACCGTCGCTGGCTGCTCTATACCCGGCAAACTAGTTTTGGGCATGGCAGCACCGATATTACCGACATAATCTGGGTGTTTAACCCGGTTGTCTCGCCCCTCTCGGTGCCGCCGTTTGTGGCTTTTCCGCCCGCCGGTTATGTGCCGCGCAACCTGATTCCGGCGCGGTGGTCGTTTAGTATCCCGAACGCTGATTTTGGGAGTTGCACCGTTACGGTGAGCAACGAAGCAGGGGCAACCCTGACCCGAACGCAACACGCCCTTGCTAACGGATACGGCGATAATACGGTTGTGTGGGATTTTACGAATCCGGGCACCGATTTAGCCTGGAACGGCACCACCGACAAAGCCGTTGACGTGCGGGTAGCCGGGGTAAAAATCGGCAGCGTAACCCAGCCGGATTACGTGTATCGGGTGGTGGCGATTGACCCGACAACGCCCAATCTGACGCTGACCTCCTTGAACCCAACCTGTGGCCCGTTGTTGAACAACGGCAGCATGACGGCCAATTTCGACCGGGGAGCCAAAAGTTACCTGTGGAGTACGGGAGCCACTACGCAGACCATCAGTAACCTCGGTCCCGGTTCTTATACCGTTACCGTTACCGATAAGAACAACTGCACATATAGCCAAATCGGTGTGCTGACCAATACAACGGCCAATGTCCCGGTTATAACCCGTTCATTAACAACGGTTTGTGCGGGAGATGTAGTCTCGCTTACGGCCAGTAGCTGCACCGGCACGGTAACCTGGTCTGACGGTTTGGGCACCGGCACCGTAAAATCAGTAATACCCGCCCTGACCACCACATACCGCGTTACCTGCGCCGAAACCGCTTGTATGAGTTCAACGGCAGGGGTAACGGTGACGGTCAGTGGCCCAAAACCGGCGCTGTGCAGTGTGTCTGCCATGCACGGGTTGAGTAATTTCTTTGGCGTGGAGCGGTTTGTGTTCAACACCATTGATGCCGTGTCGTCGTCATCATTCAACGACGGCGCCAATTACATGAACCGGGCCTGCACGTTCAGCACAACCGTTACGGCGGGCAGCAGTTGTACCGCGCTCGTGAAAGGTTATTTCACAAACTCGCACCGATGCCGGGTGTATATTGACTTCAATAATGACGGTATTTTTGATGCTCTTACCGAAACTGTTTTGACCGGATCGGCAAACTCGGTTACGGCCACCGTGCCAATTTCTACAACTGCCGTGCAGAATGTGCCGTTGCGGGTTCGCGTCGTGGCCGATCCCTCAGCCAGCGTGTCGCCGTGTTTGCTGCCGGGCAGTAGTGGGTTTGGTTCCGGGCAATCCGAAGATTATAGTCTGACAGTTATGCCCGTTACGCCGGTTTGCGTGAGTATGGTTACGACCAAAGCCGGTAGCTGGACCGATGCATCGGTGTGGTCGTGCAGCCGGATACCGACCGCTACCGATGATATTCTGATCAATCACGCGCTGACGCTGCCTGTCGGAGCGCAGGCCAACGCCCGGCGCGTAACCTTTGGTACTAATGGTCGGTTAATTTATGAGACTTGTTGCGATAGCATTTTTGATTAAAACTTTAACAATCAGATACTTACTTTAAATTAAAATCGAATCTCAACAGCGAATAGCAAAGTTTATATAACCATATTCTGAAATTAGACTATCTGAATGTCTTTAAGCACACTG
>JBBRUV010000114.1:0-12893 GCA_038247465.1 Cytophagales bacterium | reverse complement strand
GGCTCCGCAGTTTCCGCTCGATGTGCGGGGCATAATCAACCTCCGCGACCGGGGAACGCTGAAGTTCAGCTACCGAAGCTGGATGCGGAGCGACGACGATGGCACAATTCTATTGAGCGGTGGCCGGGCCGGGGAATCGGGTTTGCGGGTTGAACACCTCACGGCCAACACCCCCGCCACGCGCCAAACCGACCAGTTTCTGACCGTAAACGAGCGGGGCGAGGTCGTTCCGGGCCGGTATCGGGTTCGAATTTCGACCGCCAGCGATTGGGCCGACCGGGTGTTTGCGCCGACTTACGCGCTGCGTCCGTTGTCGGAAATCGAAGCCTACGTGAAAACGCACCTGCATTTGCCGGGCATCCCGTCGGCGGAGACGGTGGTTCGCGAGGGCATCGACGGGGCAACGTTGCAGACCAAGCTGTTAGAAAGAGTGGAGGAGTTGACGCTGTACATAATTCAGCAACAGCAGGAGATTGAGGAGTTGAAAAAACGGAAATGATTGGAACGCGGACGATTGGCCGCTGCTATGAAAACGGATTTCTGCTAAATCGCATTACCTTATTGAACCCGATCCATTCGATGGCATTGCCAGGCAACAGACCCGGGTGCGCTCAGTGGGCGTTTCTTTGACTGAAGCTGTATATTTCGGCCTAATTCTGTAATAGCCATGAGCGCGTTAGAGCTGAAAGCCTACGAAATTTTCAAGAGCAAATTAGGTGAAGAAGAAGACCATACTGCCCTGGCGTTCGTAGAAGAAAAAGCAGCCGAAAAAATCGCCCAGCAAAAAGAGATTTGGGCAAGCAAGCAAGATTTAGGCAAGCTCGAAACCGGCTATCGGCAAGAAGATAACAGAATGGAGTCGGGGTTGCGGAAAGACCTGTTTGCGGTCGAGACTAACCTTCGGACCGAGATCAATAAGTTAGACATCAAAATCACCGATACGAAAGCGGAGTTGATTCGTTGGATGTTTATCTTCTGGATTGGTCAGTTAGCCGCCATCATTGCCATTGTTAACCTATTTTTTGCCAACTGATTCGCCCGGTTTGGCGTTATTCGGTCTGCGGGTCACTACCCGCAGACCGTTTTTGTTATATGAATTTTTCAGAGACCTTAGATAAAAATCCCGTTTTTGGCATCATTGCAGAGCAGGCCGACAAACGCGACGTCCGGGCGTATGTCATCGGCGGTTTCGTACGCGATTTGATTCTGAACCGCCCCTCCAAAGACATTGACATAGTCTGCATCGGCAGCGGCATCGAATTAGCTGAGGCAGTCGGCGCGGCCCTGCATGTGCCCGTTGCCGTGTTCAAAAACTTCGGAACGGCCATGCTCAAAACCACTGTCCAAGCCGACGATGGTACGAGCGAAGAATGGGAAATTGAATTTGTCGGGGCCAGAAAAGAATCATACCGCACCGAATCGCGGAAGCCGATTGTGGAAGACGGAACCCTCGAAGACGACCAAAACCGGCGCGACCTGACCATCAACGCAATGGGTATTTCGCTCAACCGCAACGCCGAACCGGGTCACGCGTTCGGCGATCTGCTCGACCCGTTCGATGGCCTCAAAGACATCAAACGTAAACTTATCCGCACCCCACTAAACCGAATCCACGGCGGTCCCGACATCACCTTTTCTGACGACCCACTGCGGATGATGCGGGCCGTGCGGTTTGCCTCCCAATTGAATTTCGATATTGAGCCGGATACCTTCGATGGCATTATCAGGATGAAAGACCGCATCAGCATCATTTCGCGCGAACGGATTACCGATGAACTGAACAAGATAATCCGTTCGCCAAAACCATCTTACGGGTTTAAGTTGCTGGATGCCTGCGGGTTATTACAACTGATTTTCCCCGATTTTGTGGCACTCAAAGGCGCGCAGATTATGGAAGGCAAGGGCCATAAAGACAATTTTTACCACACCCTGCAAGTGGTTGACAACGTGGCTGCTGTGAGTAACGACCTCTGGCTGCGGTGGGCTGCTGTGCTGCACGACATCGCCAAACCCGCCACCAAACGCTTCGACCAAAAAGTAGGCTGGACGTTTCACGGCCACGAAGACCTCGGTGCGCGCTGGGTTCCGGGGATTTTCAGGCAGTTTAAACTACCGATGCACGACAATATGCGGTTCGTGCAAAACTTAGTAAAGCTGCACCTGCGGCCCATTGCCCTCACCAAAGAAACCATCACCGATTCGGCCCTGCGCCGGTTACTGGTTGATGCCGGTGACGATATTGACGGGCTGATGATGCTTTGCCGGGCCGACATCACGTCTAAAAATCATGACAAGGTTCAGAAACACCTCCGTAATTTTGCCCTCGTCGAGCAAAAACTCCACGATCTGGAAGCCCGTGATAGTCTGCGGAATTTTCAGCCTGTTGTGACTGGAGAACTCATCATGGAAACCTTCGGGTTGGGGCCGTCGAAGGCGGTGGGTGAGATTAAAACGGCTGTCCGCGAGGCCATTATCGAGGGAACCGTGCTAAACACGCTCGAAGCGGCTTATCCGTTTATGGTTGAAGAAGGCCGAAAACGCGGATTCATAATTACCAATGAACAAGTATCAGTTATCAATAATCAGGATACTGTGTAGAAATTCATTGATAACTGCTCATTGCTAACTGTTCATTGCTCATTACTAACTGTTAATTGTACTGTGGATAACAACAACTTACGTCGCTTCTTTGGGGCCGCCCTTACCATTCTGGGAACGCTTATTATTTTATTTGCAATGGTGGCCTACCTCCAACACGGAAAACCTGTGCTGGGCATGAGCGTCCGCAACGTTGGCGATGCTATTGTGCCGTTTTTGGTCGGCGGCATTTTCTTCGGCGCGGGGGTAAGTCTGGTGCGGCAATCCTGAAAACGGGGTTAGTAGTTGGTGGTCGGTGTCTGGACGGGTACTGATGCGCCAGCTAACCAGCTACTAACCACCACCGGCTAATCACTTTTTTTTGCCGAAAGCAGCCACTGATACGGATTTTCTGGCTCAGGCAGGCCGTTGGGTTGAATTTGCAGGTACATCAGGTGCAGGTGCGTGGGCGAGCGTTTGGCAAACGCATTATAACCCGTTCGTCCTACTTCGGCGATTTGATCCCCGGTGCCAACCCATTGGCCGGGCGTAACGGCAACGGCGCGGTTGTGGGCATAATAGAATAACCCGTGCCGCGCCGGGTCATACACCCAAATCCAGTTGCCGCCCCGGTAGTCGGAGCCGGGTTGCCAGCCGGTTTCAATGGCTAACACAAGGCCGCTGCTCATTGCCAGCACCGCCACCGGCTCGCCCGAAACATCGTCTAAGTCGTCCTGATTGCGATCCTGAATAAAAATATCCTGCGCCGGGTGGCTGCCCCGAACGGCATAATCGAATAAATCGAAGCCACTGCCCCGGTAGCCTTCGCCGTGCGTACCGCCAATGGCCGACGGCTCATATCCCCGCAGCGGAAACGCGAATGAATTGGCTATACTGTCGGGCTGCGCAAGAGTAGGGGTAATCTGAAAACGAGCCTGCAACCCGGCCATAATCTGACTGAACCGGGCGCGGGCCGAATCGGGTGGCACCGACTGTTGCCGAATTTCGATGTAGAGGGTCTGGAACTGCTGACAATAAGCATAGAGCGTTGGCGCGTCAGGATTGACGATAACTACTTGAGACGAAGCCACATTTACCGCGCCTACCAGCACTGCCACCACTATACCGGCCAATCGCATAAAACTCCGTACTTGCTTAATCACAATAAAAGCCCTGTTTGTCAGCCCGAAAATAAGGTTATCCCGGCGAAGTAGTGCGGATATTAACTCGAAACTTACCAGTATAACCTGGCAAGAACCTTGCTCATGCTTATTCAGGGCAGGTGATTTTGTAGAATATATAACTGATTTTCAGCGATATGTAGGAGTAACTGTCGTTCAAAGCCGGGTTTTGCTGACCTAACTTACCGGGATTGGGACCAAAGGTCATCTCGCCCAGACCGTCTAAATAATCACTGCCGGTGAAGCGGGTGCCAAATTCAAGGCCCACATTCCAGGGGCGTTTGATTTCGTAGCGAATACCCACGCCGAGGGGATAGACAAGCTGTGTGCCGCGGGCATTCTCATTCTTATACTGGGTTAGGCCGATACCGCCAAACACATAAGGCGACCAGTTTTTGATGCGCCGTATTTGTTTGTAGTCCCGAAAAAAATACTCACCATCGAGCATGGCCTCGCCCAGCCGCGTGCGGAATGAGTAGTTACGCGCCTGTTGAAAGGCATCGCGGCTGGCAGCATCATTGGCTTTCAGCAGACCAAGGGCCACCGTTGCCCGGGCCGAAAATGAGCGCGTGAAATTGTACCGAAAGAACAAATCGGCTCCGGGTTGCACAAAGCGCGGGTTCAGCGCAGACGACACGTCGCCTTTGTAGAGCAGCCCGCCTAAGCCCGCGCCAACTTCGATTTTCTGCGCCTGTGCCGGTAGAATCGGAAGGCTGATAAAAAGCCCGGCTACAAGCAGCCGGGCGAGACGATAAGCGTTCAATGTATAAGGTTTAATGGTTAACGTTTAGTAGAAAAAGCAAAGACCACTTACTATCTGAATTGGTCTTGGATCTTCACCTTTAAACCTTAAACTCAGCGTATGGGCGGGCATTTTATTTTACCCGGAATAATATAAATCACGTGAAAATTCGTAATCAGGTAGCCGTCGGTCAGCAGCCCTTTAGCCCCGCGAACGGGACCCGCAAAGGCCTCTGGGTTACTGGCCAGTATGTCGGCTCGGGCGGCCGTGCGGTCGTTGTTTTTGCGGGCGGCTGCATCTTCCAACCGGCGGTCGGCCACAGTCGTTGCCAGACCCTGCAAAATAGCCGGGTCTGCGTAGTTACTGCCTACGTCGTCTAAATAATCAGTGAAGGTATAGCGGAAACCAATTTCGCCCCCGATACTGAAATTCTCGTTCACCGCGTATCGAACGCCCAATCCGGCCGGAATAGCCGCCGTAATCAGCGAATAAGGCTTGCTGAGTCCGGGTTGGCCCTGCCCTTCGGTACTCAGCGGTTGCAATTTTACCCACCGGCGCGAGGAATCGGCGTTGGTTTCGTTGAGTGGCGTTCGGGCTTCGGGGCTGTGGGCTACCAGCGCAATGCCCAAAAACAAATACGGCGCAATTTTTGGCCGGTCGTTTGAGTTGCGGCCTTCCGGGATAAACTGATACATACCCGTAATGGCAAATTCTTTTACGTCGTTTCTGAAGTGCAGATTACGGGCAAACTGAACCGCATTTTTGGCCGGATTGCCCTTGCTCGCCATATAATCATCACCAACGAGCCGGGCGTAGGTAAACGATGCGCGAGCCGCTATTTTAGGGGTAAAATGCCGCGTATAGGCCAATGCCGCGTTCCAGCGGGTAAGTTTAAACGAATCGAACGGCTGTTTGTAGTTCGCCAGGTCGCCGTAATAATTGGCTGTCCCGACTCCGAAACTCACCGTTGAATAGGGAGAAAATCGGGGATTAAGCCGACGTTGCGCCACCCCCTCGTGTACGCTTCCACACAGCAACAACGCCGACAAAATCCCCGTTGACAAAATGTCTTTATACCTCATAAAACGTGTTGTAGTCTTCCTGAACCAGAATCCCACCTGCTGCGGGTCTGCTCAGAAAACGGCCAGCCGCCGGGTTTTATTGGCAAATGCGGCCAAAATTGTGCCAAGATTAGTGGTCAGTGGTTAGTGGCAAGTGGCTGGTGCCGGGCTACTAATTCCTGATATCAAACCCCCAATTTAACTTGCTGCGGAGGGTATTCAGGAAATTATCCTGGCTGAGTTTAACGAGCCGGGCCGTGAATTTCTCTTTCTGAACGCTCAGTTTAGTCGAAATCTCGACCGTGTGTGAGCGCGAGTCTAAGGCGGCCAGAAACGTCCCGCTCCGGCTTGCTACTTCAAACGAGAGTTGACTCGTGTCTGGGATCAGCATGGGCCGCACGTTCAGGTTGTGTGGGCTGACGGGGGTGATAATGAAGCTGTTCGTCTGGGGCAACAGCACCGGCCCGCCACAACTGAGCGAGTAGCCGGTGCTGCCCGTTGGGGTAGAGACGATCAGGCCATCGGCCCAGTAAGAGTTCAAAAACTCGCCGTCTAAGTAGGTATGAACCGTTATCATCGAAGACGACTCGGTGCGGGTGATCGTGAAATCGTTGAGGCCAAAAGGCAACGCATCAAACAAATCACTGTCGGAGCGAACACTCACCAACGACCGTTCATCGAGCGAAAAATTTTGCTCGAATAGGTCTTTAATCATGGCCCGGATGGCGTTGGGCGAGACGGTTGCCAAAAAGCCCAGCCGCCCGATATTGATACCCACAATCGGGATTTGCCGTGCGCCCGCGTGCGTAACAGCCTCCAGCAACGTACCATCGCCACCGAGACTAAAGATAAAATCGGCATCAAAAACAGCCTGTGGTTCGTTATAAACGGCTTCGCAACGGTGCTTCACGCCCGCAAAATCCAGAAATTCGCGGTAGGTGTGCGACAGTTGTAGGTCAACCTGCCGTTCGGCCAGGTCATCAAACATTGACTGTACAAACGGCTTGGTCTGCACCGTGAAGGTGCGCCCGTGAATAGCAATTTTCATTTAGGTGTTAAGATAGTGCAGCAGCGAATCGAGCCGGTCCTGATCTGTGTTTTCGATGGGGGTGTGGGCGTATGCGGTTTCTACCTGATAACCAAACCGTTCGAGTGTTGAAACCACCGGCCCCACCTCGCGCCGGTTGAGTTTGAGCGTCAGCCGCGAGCGGTTATGATTGCCATAATCGGCACTGGAGAAATAACTGCTGATGATTTTCAGTCCGTTCGATTCGACCAGCCGACTGATTTCGGTTAGCGAATAATCACGCTCGTCAATTTGTAAAATCAATACCGCACCGGGTTCCTGCACGCCGAGTTCGGTGGCAAACTGTTTTAAAAGGCCCTGTACGGTTGCCGTTCCAATTACGTCGCGGCCTTCGTTTAGCACGGCCAATACGTCTAACCGATGTTCGATTGACAGGCTGAGAAGTTCAAAAAGGTGCTGATTTTCATAGACATAGACCTGTTCATAGACGTGCATCACCTCGCCAACAGGTCTATCTGTATCGGCGGCATCCATCAGAACTTCTTCGGTAATCAAGCCTAAGTAAGTACCTTCTTCGGCCAATACGAGTTGGTTTAAGCGGTATTCCTGCATCCAGTCAAGTGCTTCACCTACAGTATCAGTAGGTTTAAGCACGGGGAGCATGGGATCAATAAGTTCGGCAGCAACCATAGCGTTTGGCGTTGACACGTGAAAACTGTATGGCTGAAAACTAACAAAAAATCAGTAAGGTTTCGCAATTGCAGAAACGCAACATTTTGTGTCCCTACAATGAAAGGGCTAATTCGCCGATCTCTGTTCGTTCGAGCCAGCCGCGCAGCAGCACATTAAATCGGTCGGGGTGCTCCATCATGGGCGCGTGGCAGCATTTATCCACAAAATGTAATTCAGAGCCAGCGATGAGCCGATTGAATTCGTGGGCAACTTCGGGTGGGGTAATGGTATCGTTCAAACCCCAGACGAGCAGCGTTGGCACCTTAATTTGCCCAAGCTCTTTGGCCATGTTGTTGCGCTGTGCCGATTTGGCAATCTGCACAATATTCATGCACTTCGGGATACTGCTTGTCACCTCAAATACCTCGTCAATGAGTTCTTTGGTGGCTACTTTGGGGTCATAAAAGGTGTAGGCAACGCGCTCGGCAATGAAACTGTATGAACCGCGCTTGGGATACGCCCCGCCGGTGGTGTTTTCAAACAGCCCCGAACTGCCCGTCAGCACCAGCCGCTTCACCATGTCGGGGTGTTTAAGGGTGTATAGCAGCCCAACGTGGCCGCCGAGCGAGTTGCCGAGCAGGGTAAGATCAGTCAGGTTTTTGAAGGCCACAAACCGCTCGATAAAGGCCATCAACCCTTCTAAGCCAGCCTCCCGAACGGGCATATCATAAATCGGCATGACCGGAATCACTACCCGATACCGATCAGAGAAGCCGTTGATAACGCCATCCCAGTTACTGAGTGCGCCAAACAGGCCGTGCAACAGCAATAGAACATCACCTTGCCCTTCGTCAATATAGCGAAATTCCGATTCTTCGTGTACTTGATATGCCATAGCCGGGAGAGAAACTTAAACGGGTTAAATACGGTGGACTTAATCTTTTCAACCTGAAAAAACGTCTCGACAAAGATAGGTATTATTGGAATATGAATGAAACATTTTTTACTATTTACTGATTAACAGTATGTTAGGCTTTTTATAAACAAAAATAGTTCTATTTATACAAGAAAAGTACTACCCGTTGTCATGGAACCGATAAACCCGAAAGGCACTTACTTTTGAACCAAATCAGACGGTTATGCCCAATCAGTTTCCTGTTGTTATTATCGGTGCCGGTATGGCGGGCCTGACCTGCGCGGTTTATCTGCAACAAGCTGGTATCGAAGCCCTCGTTCTCGAAGCTTCCGATGGGGTAGGGGGCCGGGTTCGTACCGATGCCGTTGATGGCTTCCGGCTTGACCGGGGGTTTCAGGTGTTGCTCACGGCCTACCCCGAAGCCCGGCAACTGCTTAACTACGAATCCCTTGACCTGCGTTCGTTCCGGTCGGGCGCGTTGATTCGGACTGAAACCGGCGGTTGGACAAGCCTGATGAATCCGTTTCAGGAGCCGCAATCGGTGTTTCAGACCTTGCTCTCTTCTGTCGGAACACTGGCCGATAAAGTTCGGATTCTGGAACTGCTACGCCACACACAAGAACTACCCATTAACGAACTCTTCGGGCAAAACGATGATACAACGCTGGATTTCCTGCACGACATGGGTTTTTCGGAGACGATGATTACGCAGTTTTTCGCGCCGTTTTTCGGGGGTGTGTTTTTAGAAAACCCGCTGAATACGTCGAGTAATTTCTTCGAGTTCTGTTTCCGAATGTTCTACACGGGCCAAGTGGCCGTACCCGCCAACGGCATCGGCGCGATTCCGGCGCAGTTGGCCGCCCGGTTGAAACCAGGTCAAATCCGGCTCAACTCGCCAGTGGGCCGGGTCTCCGGCAGTGAGGTGGTGCTGGCTTCGGGCGAGGTGATTCGGGCCGGGGCGGTGGTGGTGGCCGTTGATGCGTCGTCGGCAGTGCGGTTGCTGGCGGCTCCTCGGTTTGCCAAGCGTGGCCCGGTGTCCCCACAGACCGGGGAGCAGACTGGAATAACCCAACGGTTTAACCACACAACCTGCACCTACTTTGCCGCACCGACATCGCCAAACATCCGTAAACTGCTGATGTTGAACCCAAACCGGGCTAATGCGGTGCATAACGTAGCCGTGCTGACCGACGTTGCACCGGACTACGCCCCAGGTGGTAAAGCCCTGATTTCGGTTAGTACGCAGGGGTTGGAGGTTGTAAATGAGGGGGCTCTAACGGGGCGAATCCAGAAAGAACTCACCGATTGGTATGGCCCGCAGGTGCAAACGTGGCGGCATCTGCGCACCTATCACCTGCCCGAAGCCCTGCCTGCCTACAACGCCGGAGCCGTGGCCCAGCCGTTGCAGTTGGCCCAAAACCTGTATCAGTGTGGCGACCAAACCAGTTATCCGTCGCTGAACGCGGCCATGCAAACCGGGCGAGATGTAGCAGAGATGCTTATCGGCTGAGAATCAGTTCTTTGAGCCTACGCATGATAAAAATAATTTGCATCATGTCGTCGCGCTGGGTGGCGTGGTATTCACGGCTGGTGCAGTAGTTAGTGCCGTGTAGGGTGGCAAAGTTCCAGACGCTGCCGAACAAATAGCCGCCGTAAATTGGTTTGTGGTCCTGATTTAACTCCTGGGCAATGAGCATCGCCGTAAGCATCTGGGCTTCTGGGTCGCGTTTTTCTCCCCGCTTCTTTTTAAACTCCTGCAGGAAAAAATATGGTACGTCAGGCGTGTTGAATGGCAAGGGCGCAGCAACCAAGCAATCGGCAATCACGGCCAAGTTGTAGCCATTGACAGTTGCTGATAAGCCACGCTCGTAGAAAACTTTGATCTTTTGCTTCTGAGCGATGTCAGCAATCTTAAACAGAAAACTGATAAACTTAATTTTCAGCTCCTCTTCGTTCCAGTAACCTACATCTTCCTGGGCTTCTTCATAAACTGACTCAAAAAGCGTCTGCTCAAAGGGTGTAAGCGTGTAGGTTTCGTTCAGCCAATCGGCCAGGTGGTTACAGTCAGTATCAACTTTTAAACGAAAAGCCTTCGCAATCTGGCCCAAATCGAATCCAATCTTTAGTGGCGTTTCCATTTGCGTTTTGGTTAATTGCCGATAAAGCAAAGATACCACAAAGCCGGGCCAACAATAGCCCGGCTTTGGTGATAAAGACACAAAACGATGGCTTATAACAACTCCAGAATCCGCTCCATTGATACGGCGTGGCCGATTTTGGCTTTCAGTTCGCTGATCGGTACACGCTCCTGCAAGGTGGTGTCGCGGTGGCGAATGGTTACGGTGTTGTCTTCCATGGTCTGATAATCAACGGCAATGCAGAACGGGGTGCCAATCAAATCTTGTCGGGTATAGCGTTTGCCGATGGCATCGCGCTCCTCAACCACCACCCGGAACTCGCTCCTGAGCAGTTTCATAATCTCCTCAGCCTTTTCGGGCAGTCCGTCTTTTCTGACCAACGGAAACACGGCGGCTTTGACGGGGGCCAGCGCGGGGTGCAATTTCAGATACGTCCGTTCCTTTTTATCATCGCCTTCACCAATGGTCTCTTTCGTGAACGCATTGCAAAGCACGGCCAGAAACAGCCGGTCGGCGCCAACGGAGGTTTCGACCACAAACGGCACGTAGTTTCCGTAGGCTTTACCAGTTTCGGGGTCAATGTCGTTGTCGAAATACTGCTGTTTTTTCCGGCTCAATTCCTGATGTGCTTTCAAGTCAAAATCAGTGCGGGAGTGAATACCCTCCATTTCCCGGAACCCGAACGGAAACTTATACTCGATGTCAACGGCGGCATTGGCGTAGTGGGCCAACTTTTCGTGGATGTGGAATTTGAGCTTGTCGGCGGGTAAACCAACGGCTTGGTGAAACAACATCCGGGCATCGCGCCAGGTCTCGTACCACTGCATTTCGGTGCCGGGCCGCACAAAATACTGCATCTCCATCTGTTCAAATTCGCGCATTCTGAACGTAAACTGCCGGGCCACAATCTCGTTGCGGAACGCCTTACCGATCTGGGCAATACCAAATGGAACCTTCATCCGGCCCGTTTTCTGCACGTTCAGGAAGTTCACAAAAATACCCTGCGCGGTTTCGGGGCGGAGGTAAATCGTGGTGGTGTCTTCGGCAACGGAGCCAACCTGTGTGGAGAACATAAGGTTAAACTGCCGCACCTCGGTCCAGTTGTCGGTGCCGGAGACGGCGCATTTGATACCCTCGGCAATAATCAGATTCCGCACCCCGTCGAGGTCGCTATCACCCAGCAGTCGGCCCGTTTCTTCGCGAAGGGCGGTTCCACGCGGCTCGTCGCCGGCGTTTTCGTATTGTTCGGCTTTGGCTTCGAGGAGTTGGTCGGCCCGGTAGCGTTTTTTCGAGTCCCGGTTATCAATCATCGGGTCGTTAAACGAGTCAATGTGGCCCGATGCTTTCCAGGTGAGGGGGTGCATAAAAATGGATGCGTCAATGCCCACCACTTCGTCGTGAAGTTGGGTCATCGCTTTCCACCACGCCGATTTGAGGTTATTTTTGAGTTCAACGCCGTTCTGCCCGTAGTCATACACGGCCTGCAAACCGTCATAAATCTCGGACGACGGAAACACGAAGCCATATTCTTTGGCGTGGGCGATAATGTCTTGCAGCGACGTGGCGGGCGCGGCAGTTTGCGAAGATTCAGTAGTCATAGTGGGGCAAAAATACGAGGATTCTGACGAGTGGTGGCATTTTTCGCTATACTTGTGCATGGACTCACCCACTGCCATTTTTGCTATTGCCGAATGGCGATTGGCCGAAGCAGATGCCTTACGCCGGGCTAATCTGTATGAAGGCGCGATTTATTTAGCGGGCTACGGAGTAGAACTGATTTTGAAAGCAAAAATCTGCCAACGGCTCAACATTCCGAATTTGTTCGACGATGGTTTCGTTCGGTCAGCGGGTCGTCAGGTAATGGGAATAGATTTTCGGGTAGGAGCTGAGTTTCGAAAATTTTATTTGGTACATGATATCGCTAAATTGCTGTTGCTGACCGGATTACAAGACCGTTTTTTAGCTGATCGGGAGGCCGATACAAGCGGCCAATTAACCAAAGCACGGACTGATATTGTTGAAGCAAAATGGTCGGAAGAGCTTCGGTATTTAGCCGCAGGAACAAAAACAAAAGATGAATCATTGGCTTTTTTAGAAGCCGTAAATCAATTTAGAGCATGGATTTTAACCGTCTGAAACAAGAAGTTACCAAACTATTAACAGCAATTGAAGCTGATGGAAAGCCAAACTGGTTTGCCGGCCTTATCTCAACCCATTTTGGGGTATCCAACTCGCCATTCGTGTTGCAAATTGGGGCTGATTGGCTCAAAGGCGATTTTGTGACTCGTCGGCAAGGATTGCATCATATCATTGATAAAACGTACCAAAGTATGTCGTCAGAAGCGCGTATTTGTATAGACCGCCCCTCCGATTTTTTGACTGATACCGTGCATCCGATGGCCCCCGATGCGATTCTTCGGAACGACGTTGGATTTGATTACGAAGTCTATAACCGCGAGCAGTTGACGAAATACGAGACTGCTCTTTAACTCCCTAACTCACCACCTCGATGCTCTCCCGCCTAACGGCCTTTGTTCGTGACTATTTTGGTTTTTCGCAGCGCGAAACACGCGGTTTTC
>JBBRUV010000113.1:0-12945 GCA_038247465.1 Cytophagales bacterium | reverse complement strand
GCACGGTCCTTTTCAGCAAGTCGGCCAGGTTGCCGCTGCGCTGCACATCGCTCATGGTCTGGGTTATGAGCGTGAACTGGGGCAGCGACAGTCCGTTTTGCTCGTTTGGCTCCAGTTCCAGAATCAGTGCCCCGTCGTGCAGATGCAGGATCGTGAACCAGTTCTGGCCGTTGATCCGTACCTGATAAGGGTTGAACGCCTGCGGAGAACCGGCCCGCATGGCCACCGTCAGCAACTCGTGCAGGTCTGCTCCCGGCAGATCGCCCAGCAGCAGGTTGGCTACCGGCTGGCCGATGATCTGGCCGATGGGCTGGCCGGTTAGGGTACTCAGGTTCTCGCTGGCTTGCCAGACGATAAAATTGGTGGGGTCGAGGGCCAGCAGATAGCCGTGCGCCTGAATGAATCCGGGCCACTGAATCGGCTCGCGGTCGCAATTGGTCAGATCAACAGAAGGTTGCATAACGTTTTTGAATACAGGGGGGAAAAGAGAACCTTGTGCCGGACAACAGTGGTAACCAAGTAGAAAGCGTATTTGTTACTTATCCGCACTCGTCTCATAAACAGAGCATAAGTATAGAGTTAATCACTTAGTAAACTGCGTCTTTTCAAGGCGATTCAACTCAATGATTACCCAGCCTATTGACGCACCGTTCACCGATTCCGCCCAAATTGCTCGTGGCTGCTGACCCACTCGTTGGCCACAATAGCCGATGCCAGCGACAACTCGCCACACAAAACCGTTGCCGCCACAATTTCGGCCAATTTGTGCGCCTTGCCCGCGCCGAAGCATCCCAGAACTTCTAAGCATTCGCGCTGCGTGGGCAGGCCGGTTCCTCCGCCGTGGGTAGCAACGACGAGCGACGGTATCGTGACCGAAAAATAGTAATCGCCGTTGGGCCGAACCTCGCTATACACAAACCCCGCCGACGACTCGGCTACGTTGGCCACGTCTTGCCCGGTGGCGATGAAGATGGCCGTGATGCCGTTGGCGAAATGCGCGCCGTTGCTCACCGAATTTGCCAGAAACGCGCCCATGTTCGAGTATTGCCGCTGCCGGAAAAGTGCGTCGGCAGTGGTGTGCATCAGGCTCTTAATCAGTTCGTTGGGGATAGTTACCTCGGCCACCACCCGCTTGCCCCGCGTGTGCAGCGTGTTGAGGTGCGAGTGCTTTTTGTCGGTGTCCATGTTGGCCGCCATCGAAAAATGCTCAAGGCCCGCGGTGCCGCGTCCGGGCGGTTGTTGGTCGAGTATCCAGTGGCAGGCGCGGTGGGTGGCTTTTGTGACCATATTTTGCCCGGCAGCATCGCCAGTGGTGAAGTTAAACCGCAGCCAGTGCAGCTTGCCCACCGTGTGCCGCTCGATGTTAGTTAGTTTGCCGACTGACGTTGTTTCTTCGGCTTTCGCTTTGATGGTCAGAAAGTTGGCATCAACCCACGCGCCAAAATCGCGGGAATAGCGGGCGTTTTCAAAGACAAAAACGGGAGCGCGGTTCATGGCATCGTCTAAGACCGTCGTTAAGATTCCTCCGGCCTCACGGGTGAGTTTCATGCCCCGGTTATAACTCGCCACGAGGGTTCCTTCGGTGGTTGCCATCGGTACAAAAAAATCACCCTCGGCCCATTCGCCACGCACGCGCAATAGCCCGGCCATACCGATTGGCACCTGTGCCACGCCCGTGAAGTGTTCGATGTTGCCGGGCAACCGAGCCGGGTCGATGGAAAAATGGGCGACGTTGTCGAGCGATGCGCCGGTTTGTTCGGTCAAAAAGGCCCGTCGTTGGGCGGCTTGTTGAGGGGTGTAGTCGTTGGCACGGTCGGCGGGGAGTTTGGGGGTCATGGGCTAATAAAGCAAAATCCGGGTGTTTCTCCTGCCTAACGTTGCCGACTTTTGTCTAATCAATCAGCCGTGAACAACCCGTTATCATGGAAACCAATCACTTCGACACCCAACAGGCCGCCCTTGATTATGAGCGTGTGGAGCGGGCCATCGCCTATATTGAGCAACATTTTACCGAACGACCCACGCTGCCCCAAATTGCCGACCATGTTCACCTCAGCCCGTTTCATTTCGAGCGGTTGTTTTCGCGCTGGGTCGGCACCACCCCCCAGCGATTCATGCGCTACCTCACCACCGATTACGCCAAAACGCTCCTCGATCAACACCATGATTCGTCAGACGTTACAGCCGCAACGGGGCTATCGAGTCCGTCGCGGCTGCACGATTTATTCGTGACGTTTGACGGTCTCTCGCCCGGCGAATACAAACAGGGCGGGGCCGGGCTAAGGATCAGCTACGGCTTTCACGCCACACCCTTTGGCGAGTGTTTGCTGGCTATGACCACACGAGGTATCTGTAGTTTGACATTCCAGGAAACTACAAAACGCGCCGAAGCCCTGGCTGATTTATGCACAAGGTGGCCCCGCGCTGTTTTTCAGGAACATACCACCACGACGGGAGCCGTTGTTAATCAGCTATTTGACGAAGATGCCGACCGGAGCAAGCCGTTTCATCTGCTTGTGCGTGGCACCAATTTTCAGATTAAAGTCTGGGAAGCCTTGCTGAAAATTCCTGCCGGGCAAGTGGCCGATTATGGCCGTATTGCCCGGCAAATCGGCTCGCCGGGGGCGATGCGGGCGGTTGGCACGGCCTGTGGCAGCAACCCCGTCGCATTTTTGATTCCGTGCCACCGGGTGTTGCAACGGACGGGCGGCATTGGCGGCTACCGCTGGGGAATCACCCGCAAACGCGCTATTCTGGGTTGGGAAGCGGCTCAGGTGCATTTGTCCGAAACGGCCTGAACAAATTTTCTGCGTTTTGGGAAGTATGTTTGTGGGAAACCGATTAACGTCCCAACTCCCGCATGAACGTCCGAATTATTCTGATAATGAGTCTACTCGTGGCTGGTTTAACCCTGCCATCAATAGCGCAACGGCGCAAACTCACCCCGCCCTTACCCAAACTGCCGGAGTTTACGCTGACCCGCACCGAAACCGCCCTGCACCTGCGCTTTCTGGCTTCCGACGAGTTGCAGGGCCGACGCACTGGCGAACCCGGCAACCGCGCAGCCGCCCGCTACATTGCCGAACAGTTCAGGGCGCTGGGCCTGCAAACTCCGCCTAACCAAACCGATTATCTGCAACCCGTTTTGCTGCAAGCCGTGAAACCGGCCAGTTTTGGGGTGATGGTCGTCGGGCCAGATTCGCTACTGGTCGGCAA
Source organism: Cytophagales bacterium (assembly GCA_038247465.1). Lineage (GTDB taxonomy): Bacteria > Bacteroidota > Bacteroidia > Cytophagales > Spirosomataceae > JBBRNH01. Next base: position 9,729 of record JBBRUV010000113.1, on the reverse strand, counting down.
TCAGTTTGTGGTGATGGGGGGCGGCAAAACCAATCAGATGGCCGAAACCGTTTATGTGGGTTACGGCCTGACCGATGCCGATTATCAGAACCGTGATGTTCGGGGTAAGATCGCCGTAACGCAAGTTGGCTCGGCAGAAGCCAAATCGCCCCGGCAACTTATCGAAGCTATGCAAACCAAACGTGCGTTGGCGGTCAGCAAAGGAGCCGTTGGCGTGATCGAGTTAGTGACTGGGGCCAGTTTGCCCTGGGGCAGCATCCGGCAATATTTTGGCCGCGAAACGCTGTCGCTGGCCCCACCCGCATCATCAACCACGACCATACCGCAGACCCCGTTGCTGCACCTCTGGGCCGATAACAGCAAAAACCAGTTGGCAATCCTGAAAGAAGCCGGTAAAACGGTGAGTATCAATACATCGGGGCAGGTGATAACGGCGGTTTCGTCGGCCAACGTTGCCGGGCTGATCGAAGGCACCGACCCAGTGCTAAAAGACGAATATGTGCTGCTTACCGCCCACTTCGACCATGTTGGTACGGGTGCAACCGGCGGGCCAAACACGACCGAAGCCGACAGTATTTTCAACGGCGCACGAGACAATGCCTTCGGCACGGTAGCCTTGCTGAGCGCGGCCAAATCGCTGATGGCGCAACGGCCAAAACGGTCGGTGATTGTAGTAGGTTTCACCGGCGAAGAAGTGGGCTTGCTCGGCAGCCGCTATTACGCCGAACACCCGCTCGTGCCGTTGAAACAGACTATTTTCGACCTCAACAGCGACGGAGCGGGTTATACCGACACCACGCTTGTGTCGGTAATTGGGCTGGAACGCACCGGCGCACGGGCCGAAATCGAAGCCGGAGCCAAAGCCGCCGGGCTAACCGTTTTTGCCGAACCCGCCCCCGAACAGGGTCTTTTCGACCGTTCTGACAACGTGAGTTTAGCCGCAAAAGGCGTACCGGCTCCGACGTTTTCGCCCGGTTTCAAAACCTTCGACGAAGCGTTGTTCAAGAACTATCATCAGGTATCAGATCAGGCCGAAACGGTTGATATGAGCTATCTGCTGCGATTTTGCCAGGCATTTAGCCACACGGCCCGCCTGATTGCCAACCGCACTACCCGCCCGCAGTGGAGCGCGAACGACAAATATGAAGCGGCTGGCAAGGCATTGTATAAATGAGCGGCCTAAGCCAGGTCAGTCAGACCGGCTGATTAAGGCAAGCCCATAAAATCCTCCCGCAGCAACGCAAACAGGTGTTCGTCGAGATATTGGTTGTTTTTTACGGCGGCTTTCCGGTGGATGGCTTCATGGCGAAACCCGGCTTTTTCCAGCACCCGCATCGAAGCCGCGTTACCCGCTAACACACACGCATACAAGCGATTGACCTGAAAATTTTGGAAGATATAGCGCACCATCACCGGCAATACGTCAGACGTGATGCCCCGGCCCCAGTAGCTCTCGCCAACCCAGTAGCCAACTTCGGCGTTATACCGATAAATATCGTCTTTGACAGTGAAGCCGATGTTACCCACCGCCCGCCCACCTACGTCAATGGCGAAATTATTCGGTTGGCTATACGATTTATTGGAGCGAATCCAGCTAACAGCGTCACGGGTGGTGTACGGAAACGGAAAAAAGTCGCGGACATTATTCCAGATATGGCGGTTGTTGGCCTGTTGCGTCAGCGAGTCTTCGTCGCCATCGCGCCAGGGCCGCAGTCGGCACGAAGGCAGTTCAAACGGTATCAAGTGGGCGTGTGTCTGGTTTTTGGCAAACTACATGATTTGTTGCCACAAACGCAGTATCTTCAATCAATAAATCGGATAAAACGGCCATGACTATCGAGTGGATACTGAGTGCCTGCGTTGGTGTGGGGTTGGCCGCGTGTTGCGGTTTTCGGGTGTTTGTGCCGTTGCTGATTGCGGGCATTGCCACGCGACTGGGCTTTTTGCACCCCAACGCTGACTTTTCCTGGATCAGTAGCTGGCCCACGTTGCTGGGGCTGGGCGTGGCAACGGTGCTTGAGTTTGTGGCCTACTACATTCCCTGGCTCGACAACGCCCTTGATCTCATTGCCACACCGGCCGCTGTTGTGGCCGGCACGCTGCTCGGCACGTCGTTTCTGAACATAGACAGTCCACTGCTTTCCTGGGGAATGGGCCTGATGCTGGGGGGCGGTTCGGCGGGGCTGATTCAGGCCGGGACCAGTCTATTTCGGCTCGGCAGTACGACTACAACCGGCGGTTTGGGCAACCCGCTCGTGGCAACCGGCGAAAACGTAGCTTCGGTCGGGTTTTCGCTGCTGGCCGTGTTTATGCCGTTGGTCGGGGTAGTTTTGCTGGGCCTGATCGTACTGTATTTCATAAGCCGAATCGTAACAAAAGGCGCGAAGGGCTGATTTTTTCTGCGGTCACAAACTTACATTTGCCGCGTTTTCAGATTCAGGGCAAAACAGCACAGATTTTTACCCTGAATCCGAAAACAGGCAAAAAAACGCAGCTCACTTCGGGTGATTACAATAACCGCGACGGAACTTTCTCGCGCGATGGTAAGTTTGTCGCCTTCGTGAGCTGGAAAGTGAAGCCTGAGTTTTAAAGTCTATTATACCCTCAACCAACCCGTCGGACTGCCCCTTTACCCCCAACCCCCCTAAACAGGGGGCCTTGCGCTGCCGGGTTGTGATCCCGGATGGTTTACCTGCTTAGGGGGGTTGAGGGTAAAGGGGCAGTCCGATGGATCGGTTGGGAGTATTTTTACAACGTCTGCACCGTCCGCTGCACAAACGCCGTCAACTCGGCCCCGGTGAGCAGGTTTTGCGATAGCAATGCCAGATCATAAAGCTGTTTGGCGAGGTTTTTCTGCGCGTCGGCATCGGTGATTGCCAGCACTTTAGCCGCCAACGGATGATTGGCATTTACCACTACATTATACCCTCCGCCCATCGCGCAAAAAAACGACGGCTCGCCCGACATCGCCTGCATTTCCTTCATCCGGCGCAAAAATTCCGGCTGCGTAATAGTCACGGGCAGTTCGTCGGCGGGCATGGCGGCTACGTTTACCGACGATGATTTGTCAGTCAAAATCTCCGTGAATACCTCTTTTAGTTTTGTGCTGTCGGCTTCTGACAATACGCTGTCGTTGGCTAACCCGGTGTCAATCAGCTTGTCGAGCGTGTCGGCATCTACGCGCTGGAGCGTCGTTTTATCAAGTTTGGTTTCCAGACCCTGAATAAAGTGCGGATCAATGGCCGAGTTCAGCACCAGCACATCGTAGCCGCGCCGGGTTGCCGACGTAATATAACCGTCCTGCTGTTGCGGGTTAGTGGTGTAGAGCCAGATAACGCGGTCGTTTTTGTCGGTTTGATTGGCCTGCACATGTTCGCGGTATTCATCGAAAGTGAAGAATTTCCCGGCGGTGTTTTTCACCAGCGCGAACGCTTTTGCCTTGTCGTAAAATTTGTCGTCAGAGATGATGCCATACTTCACAAACAGCCCGATGTTGTCGAACTTTTCTTCGTAGGCCGGACGGTCGGTGTTAAAGAGTTCCTGCAACTTGTCGGCCACTTTCCGGGTGATGTAGCCGTTTATTTTCTTCACGTTGGAGTCGGCCTGTAAAAACGACCGCGACACGTTCAACGGAATATCGGGCGAGTCAATCACACCATGCAGCAACATCAGAAAATCAGGCACAATATCTTTCACCTCATCAGTGATAAACACCTGACGGCTATAGAGTTGTATTTTTTCGCGTTGCAGCCGCAGTTCGTTTTTCACCTTCGGGAAATACAGAATTCCGGTCAGGTTAAACGGATAGTCCACGTTGAGGTGAATCCAGAACAGCGGCTCTTCGGCCATCGGATACAGCTCGCGGTAGAACGTTTTGTAGTCGTCGTCGGTCAAATCTGCCGGGGCTTTTGTCCAGATCGGGGCCGTGTTGTTGATCGTCTCACCGTCAAATTCAACCGGCACGGGCAGAAACCGGGCGTATTTATCGAGAATGCCCCGAAGCCGGAACGTATCCAAGAACTCGTCAGAATCGGGCGCGATGTGCAACACAACGTCGGTGCCGCGCTCGGTGCGGTCGGCGGGTGAAATCTCAAATTCGGTCGAGCCGTCGCAAATCCAACGGGCGGCCTGCTCACCCTCGCGGTAGGAGCGGGTGATAATCTCAACGTTTTCGGCCACCATAAAAGCCGAGTAGAAGCCTAAGCCAAAATGACCGATGATATTGGTTTTGTCGTCTGCCGATGCGGTCTTGTCTTTGTATTTTTCGAGAAATTCGGTGGCTCCCGAAAACGCAATCTGGTTGATGTATTTCTTGATTTCGTCGGCGGTCATCCCGATACCGTTATCCGAAATAGTAATCGTTTTGGCCTCTTTGTCGAGCGTGACAGCCACTTTCAGATCGCCGAGTTCACCGTCAAACTCCCCAAAACCAGCCAGTTTACGGAGTTTCTGAGTAGCATCAACGGCGTTAGAGACCAGTTCTCGCAGGAAAATTTCGTGGTCTGAATACAGGAATTTTTTGATAATCGGGAAAATATTCTCGGTGTGAATCGAGATATTCCCTTTTTCGGTTGGCATTTCGGTTGCTGTTTCTTCCATTGCAGACATGATTTATGCGGTTTGAGTTTGGTGCTGGCAAAACCCGTTCCGGTACAGTAGAATCTGACACATTGGCAGAAGGGAATACCATTCACCGCGGCATACATACCAGCGCAAGTGATTCTGTCTTACTTTGCAGTCTATGCCCCGAAAACCAACCAACCCCGAAAATGATAACAGAATTGAGTCTGGGCGATGTCACATTTCGGTATAATCTGATTAGTTTCCAGCAACTTGACTACCGGGTGTTTCTGTCCTCACCCGTTCCAGAGGATATTTTGCTGGCTGTTTTGGCGAATTTTAAACCAGCAGAGTCTCCCGTTATCTTAGGCCGAATTTTAGACCGTCTAACCGAAACTGCCAACGGCCCGTTGGTGTTGGAAAAATACAGGTCTCAACTACGTGTGTTGGTGCAACTCCGAAACCTTAAACCAATTTTTGATGATGCTATGGACAATCTGACAGATTTCTTCAAAAAGGAAAACGACATCTACTACATACTTGGCGAACGCAAAGGTGAAGCCAAGGGTGAAGCCAAAAAAGAACGTTTGGTTGTTAAAAACCTCGTTCAACAAACTGATTTTACAAACGAGCAAATTGCGGCCTTGGCCAGTGTATCCGTTGATTTTGTAAAAAAAATTCGGCGGAGCCGTGCCGCCAGCTAAAACTCTTGTGCCAACGCCAACCTACACCGATATTTCATTAGCCGAATTTGAGCAACTCCGCCAGCAACCCGGCACCGCCGTTGTGGATGTGCGCGACGAGTGGGAATTTGACGAATTTAACCGCGAAGGGCTGAATATTCCATTGGCCGATATCCGCATCCGCAAAGCCGAACTCCTCCCCTACTCTGCGCTGATTGTGGTCTGCACCAACGGCATTCGAAGCCGGGTAGCGGCCAAAGATTTTCTGCGCCAGCCCGAATTAGCGACCAAAACTATTTACCATCTGCACGGCGGGCTGATTGGCGATGTGGGTTAAGCGGGCAGTTTTCCTCATAATTTATCCCGTTGCCGGATGCTGTATTCATCCTTCGGAAAAAGGTCGGTGTTGATCTCCGCACTGATGGGTTGCTTGCCTGGCAAGGTGCTGGTGTGAGTCTGGTATTTGGCAATCAACGGCCACAACTCAATGCCCGCCGGGCCGTAATGAGCGCGGCTAAACTGACTTTCGGCACGTTGGCGAATGGCGTTCCAATCGGCCACAATCGGCTGGTTACTACCGATTAACACCAGGTCATCAACGTAAAAAATGTATGGGAATACGGTCTGAAACGTATTCCGAATCCGACCCGTCGGTGACCACGTTACGGCGTAGCCACCCGGTTTCAGCCGGGAGCGCAACAACTCAAAATACTCCCGCGAATAGAGATTCCCGGCAAACGCCGAGGTGGGCCGGAGCGCATCGGCCTCGATCACGTCGTATTGCAGCGGGCTGTGTTGCAGCGCATACCGCCCATCCCGAAAAATCAGCCGTAATCGTTTGTCAGCCAGTACGTTCGTTACGGTACTGTCCTGGGCAACGCGCCCATAGTCGGCTACAATCTGCGCCTGATTGCTAACAATCTCGAAGCAGTCAATCTGCCGGGTTTCGGGTCGCCCGCCCACGCCATGCACCGTTCCTGCCGAGCCTAAGCCAATCACCGCCACCCGTTCGGGGTGGCGGTGCATCATCACCGGCAAGGCGCCCAGCAAGGTATGAACTTCATCAATTGAATAGGGCAGGCCGCTCTGCCCTAAGCCATTGACAAAAACAATACCGGCCCGATGACCGGGCAGGAGCTTGATGACCGATACGCCCGATGCGTTTTCGTTGAACAAAATATCGCCGGGGTTGTCAACGCCGTTCATGCGCTGCCAAAATTGGGTATTGTCAGGAATCATGAATAGCAGCAGCACTTGCACGATGGTTAGCCCCGATACGGTCAGGACATTGATGTGTTTGCGGGCAAACAGCACAAACCCGTAGCCAATGCCAAGCCCGGCAATCAGTTTGATGAGAGTGGCCGTTCCCAGCACCGGAAAGCCAACCCACGTAACCAACCACGCCCCAACCGCCGACCCCGCAATGTTCACAAACTGGAGCCAGCCTACCTTGCGGCCTACCTCCTCAAACCGATCCTGAATCAGTGATTGTGACACGGAAAAACTCAGACCCATCAGAAATGTGGGTACAAACAAAATGAACACTGGCATCAGGCCATAGGTAAACACAGAAAACCCCGGCGACAGCACTGGTTCGCCACTGTTGAGGTATTGCCACAAAAAATCGAGCGCGGGAAGCCGACCAATAGCGGCCACGAAAATCGCCACCGACGCTGCGGTGTAGGCATACAGGCCGGTTTGCGCCCACAAAAACACCCGTTCACGTTTGGCAGACGACCAAACCCGGCCTGCTCGTTGCCCCAGACCAACGCCCACCAGCGTCCCCAACGCCATTGACCCCAGATAGACCGCCAGCAGAATCGAAAACGTGAGCGAAACCGATTTGATAAGGGTTTCGAGCATTCGGAACCAGATTAGTTCGAGCGAAAGCGCGGCCAGGCCCGACAGTGCGTACTGCACCGACCACGCCCGGAGCGCGGGCGTAAACCGCAGCGGAGCCGGTTTGGGTAAATCAGCAGCCAGAACGATTATTTCTGACTGATTATCAGCCGATTTTGGCAACCGGCTACCGAGCCAGAGCGCACCCGCCACGCATAATCCATTAAAAACAACACCAATCCAGATCGCAGATTCGTAGCCCATCTGCCGGATCAGCACAAAACCCGTGACAAACGCGCCCACTGCCGCACCCAGTGTATTCACAAAATAGAGCAACGAAACATACCGACCCTGCGCCGGGCCGTCGCCAAATCGAAACGTCCGCGACAACGCCGGGAGCGAGAAACCCATCAAAAACGTTGGCAGCAACAACACGCCAAACACTACCGCATATAGCACCACCGGGCTGTTGCTGGCAACGGGATTGTTGACATACAGAAAATCGTACAAGACAGCCTTGCTGATGGCGGCAAAACCCATAATACCGGCTTCGGCAAGCAGAAAGTAACGGAGATTCTGGGTTGCCGAAGCACGGTCGGCAGCGCGGCCCCCCACAAAATAACCCACGCCCAAACCCGTCATAAACGCCGACACAATCAGGCTGATGCTGACCGTGTCAGAACCGGTATAAAACACCAACAGCCGTTGCCAGATAACCTGATAGAGCAGGGCGGCAAAGCCCGACAGAAAAAACAGTATATACAGCAGACGCAGAAAGGGGGCAGTCGGGCGAGAATCGTGATTCATGCCGCGAAGGTAAACGTGCATAGGATAATCTTCTGCCGCAGTTTTGAAAACAAAGCAAAAAATTAGGCCAAAATAAACCGTCAGCCTACCGACTTTTGCCCCGAAACACAGACAAAGCATACCCTAAAACCAGACTCCAACCAGTGCCGGTCCGCCGGTGCAGTCTCTACAAATCATGGCAGACAAAAAACTCGCCGGTCAAACGGCACTCGTAACGGGCGCAAACTCCGGCATTGGTGCGGGCGTAGCTCGGTCTCTCGGCGAGGCCGGGGCTAACGTGGTCATTAATTACGTCTCGAAACCCGAAGTAGCCGACGCTATCGTGCAGGAAATCAGGGCTTTGGGGGTGGATGCGCTGGCAATTCAGGCCGATGTTTCTAACGAAGCGCAGGTGCAGGCCATGTTCGCGCAGGCCATTGACCACTTCGGCACGGTTGATATCCTGATTAACAACGCCGGGCTGCAACGCGACGCGCCCTTTCATGAGCAAACCCTTGCCGACTGGAATCTGGTCATCAATGTGAACCTGACGGGCCAGTTTTTGTGCGCCCGCGCAGCCATCCGCGAGTTTCTGCGCCGGGGACCTCGCCCCGATGTATCGGCGGCAACGGGCAAGATTATCTGCATGAGTTCGGTGCATGAAATCATTCCCTGGGCCGGCCACGTGAACTACGCCAGTTCAAAAGGAGCCATCCGAATGTTTATGCAGAGCCTGGCCCAGGAATACGGCGACCGCCAGATTCGGGTCAACAGCATCTGCCCCGGAGCCATCCAAACGCCCATCAATACCGCAGCCTGGAACACCCCGCAGGCCCTGCAAAGCCTGATAACGCTGATACCGTATAACCGCATCGGGCAACCCAAAGACATCGGCAACTTGGCCGTGTTTCTGGCTTCTGATGATTCGGACTATATCACCGGGGCCAGCATTTTTATTGACGGTGGCATGACCGTATTTGAGGGCTTTGCAACTGGCGGTTGACAATGGTAGAACGCGGATAAACCGATAAAACGCAGATTGGGCAGATTTACGTGGATTTTCTTTCTAATTACCAGAGAGAAAAATCCACGTAAATCTGCCCAATCTGCGTTATCCGCGGTCAATTATTTCAGCTACATACTACTCAGCCTTCACGAGTCGAATCGTGTGCGCCCGCGTTGCGGTTGCGGCCCGGAGCAGGAAGATTCCGGTTGGTTGACGACTTACATCGAACCGGAATCGCTCTTCATTCTGCGTTTGGCCGCGCTGTTGTTGCCCGATTACCTCGCCCTTCATGTTTAGCAGTTGCACCTGAACGGCTTCGCCAGCCAATCCCTGTACTTCTACGTCAACTGAACCACTGGTAACGGGGTTGCCACTGACCGCGATAATTGCGATTGGCGGCAGACTTTCGCCTACCCCAATTCGGCCACCCGTCGTTGATGCACTGATGGTAATAGACAATACCCCACTTGCCGATTGGCCTGCCGTGCTGGTACCACTTACTGCGGTTCCACTAATGCCAGTGCCACTGACGACTGTGCCGCTAACGCCCGAACCACTGGTACCACTGCCACTGACTCCGCTGCTCGACTGACCAGTGCTGTTTGTCGCAATCAAGATCACCGTAGTGCTGCCCGCCGTAGTCGGTGTGCCGGATATGGCCCCCGTCGTGGTGTTGATACTTAAGCCAGCGGGCAATCCTATCGCCGAATAAATCAGGCTCTGGCTGGTTCCAGTAGCACTGGTTCCGGTTGTACTCACTCCACTGGTACTCGTGCCTGCTGTGAAAGTTCCTGTTGGCAAGGTGTAACTGAACGTTTGGCCCACCACGCCCGACGCTGACAATGCCGAACCGCT
>JBBRUV010000112.1:0-12983 GCA_038247465.1 Cytophagales bacterium | reverse complement strand
TGGTCATGTCGGCCCCGGCCAGCAGTAACCGCATTCTGGCCGACTGCATCACGAGTTCGTTGTGGGCGTTGATACAAACCTGCTCGCCCTCGGCAATGGTTTTGATAAGGTCAATATAAGCCGGAAACATGAGTTCCTGCCGGTCGCACGTCCATGACGCTTCGGTATGGGGCCAACTGAGCCACGTGGCCGCGTGAGGGTGCCATTCGGCGGGGAAGAAAAAACCGTCTTGTGCGGGGGGCATACAGGGTCGTTTAACGTTTGAGGTTTGGATGGCGGCTAAAATCTGATTTTGCTTCGTGCCTCGTCAATTATGGCCTTATAATTCGGCAAGAAAGGCTCATCTAACAACTTCTCCAATTGTGCTTCAAGAATCCAGAGCGTTTTTTGTTCTGCCTGACGTTCAACTATGTGAGGATGGTCAGTTTTACCAAATCTTGCTAAAAAATCAAATAGTACCAACGCTTCATGCTTCGCCAGTTTAATGTTCAGTTCCTCATCCTCGATCATAGCAGTAGCCTGTAGCCGAACGGCACATACGTGAATGCCACGAGCCGCAGCCGATCAAAGAACCACATTAGCCCAATCAGGGCCGCGATCAGCGTCAGGAAGCCGGATAGTTTACCGCAACGGCGGCCCGGCAAAGCCCGGCACTGAAACGGAATCTTTTGCCGAATCAGCATCAATGTGCCAATCATAGTCAGGATGGGGAGCAACTGCAACGCCCAGTTGGTGTCCCAGATAGGTTGTCGCTCAAACAGAAACAGGTAAATGTTCAGCGTCACAGCTAACACGCCCGGAATGCAGACTGCATAAACCAGCCCGGCATACGCAAATCGCCATTTCCAGATTGCTTGGGCAGTTTCGCCAGCCCACAGGTTCACCAAACACGCCAGCGCCGGCGTCATCAGTAAAAAAATTACGGCCAGTGCTGGATTCGCCGTGAGGTAGGTAAATAGATCGCGGAGGGTCATTGGGCAGGCAACAAAAAATTCATTTGCGGGTGTCTCTCAACCAACAGACACCCGGCTCGCAAAGATAGCCGGTAAAACTTTGCGCGGCTCCTCTCCGTTTTACCGAGAGTAAACACTCAACGCCATGACTGACACACAAAAGAAAACCGCCCTCGGCGCAGGCATTGCCTGTGCGCTGATCGGGCTGGGGATCTATTTTTTTAGTCCCTGGTTCCGGCCTGCGCTCAGGACCCCTTCCAGCCTAACCGATAAACCCACCCGGCAGCAGTCTCACCCGCTTACCATGGCGGGTTGGGATGGCGAACAGGCCCGGCAAAGGCTTCACCGGCTCAACGTAGCCGCCGACTCGGTGGGCGTTGATACCACTCGTTACGCGCTTGCTCCCTCCGATTCGGAAACGGTGTGGCAGGAACGGATGACGGGCTTGCTCATCGAACTGCGCTATGGCCATCGGCCCGCCCGTTATCGGCACGTCGGATTACCCGAAACCCCGGATACCACCGGGTTACAGGCCATGATTGACGATGAAACCTATCAGGCCGACTGGTTTAAACAGGCCGCTTCGAGGCCATATACCCAATTAGTAACAGCCTACCAACAGCAACAGCAGGCAGAAGCCCCCGTTGATTCGTTGCGGGCCATTCGGAAGACCATGAATTTTTACCGGTATTTGAATCGGTTCGGGGCCGACCGGATCGCAATTGTTAATATTCCGGCGGCAGAAATGACTGTATTCGCTAAAAATGGCGAACGATTAGTGCAGATGCAGGTGATTGTGGGCAAAAAAAGCAAACGAACCCCCAACTTCACGGCCTACCTGACTGCCATCACCATGTATCCGTACTGGAACGTACCGCGTGGCATTGGCTTGCGCGAGATATTACCCAAAGCACAACATAACCCAAACTATTTAGACGGGCAGAATATGCAGGTCTTAGATAGCCGAGACCACCCGGTTGAGGTCAATACGCTCGATTGGGGCAGTTTTTCGGCCAGTAATTTTCCGTATCGCTTCCGGCAGGCTTCGGGTTGCGACAACTCGTTAGGCTTGCTGAAATTCACCCTTACCTGCCCCTTCGATATTTATTTGCACGACACCAACGCCCGCGATCTGTTTGTGCAAACCACCAACCGATGGCGCAGTCACGGGTGCGTGCGGCTCCAAAAGCCCGTTGAGTTTGCCAATTTCGTGCTGAATGAACCGCGCTTCGATGCGGCCTATATGAACCGCTGCCTGATTGACCAGAAGCCGAAAATCATCGCCGTACCGAAACCGTTTCCGGTGGTGGTCGCCTACAATACCGCCGACGTAGATTCTGCCGGGAAGTTGGTGTTCTATCCCGATGTGTACGGGCTGACCAAATAGCGCGATTTGGCGAGGTACTGCGGATTGGGAGCGTAAATAAACAGGCACGTGCCGCCTTTTACGGTCTCGATGATTGGTTTGCTCAGGACATTCGAGACAGCAGGGCAACCCTGACTCCGACCTAATCGCCCGGTTTGCCGAATGAAATCCTCGCACACGTAATCGGCACCGTGCATCACAATGGCCCGGTCGAACGCCCGGTCGTTGATGCCCCGTTCTAATCCCTGTAATTGCAGCGACAGGCCGTGTTTGCCCTGATACGTGCCGAGCGTCCGGTAAAATCCCAGACTCGATTGGAACGACGACGGCTCATTGGAGAATTGACCCGCCATGAGTTGGCCGGAGTTACGCCCGTGTGAGACGTAGGTATGAAAAAGCAACTTTCGCGACCGCAAATCAATGACATACAAACGCTTGTGGCTCGACGGCTGGCTTAAATCAACAATCGAAAGTACAGGCCGGGTGGGGTTAATTTTCGTCAGGCCACGCAGTGCGAGGTCAAACGGGGCGCGTTGCAAGCCCGCTTGTTGCAGGCTCAGCGTATCGTACAGACTGGCGTAAGCACTACCAGTGCCGAGACCGTTAATTGAGCGTGTTTTCGCTTTAGGTAGCGCATGTGTGCTGCCTGCGGGGTTAAACGAAAAGAAACAAACCAGCGACAAAAGGGAGAAATGTCTGATAAACAGAGATTTAATAGGCATCGGCACGAGTCAGTTTACGGTTGAAGGTACTTGTACGAGCCAAACACCAACATATCTCTATTAATTCAATAGGAAAAAGGTGGGCGCGTGAAAGAGCGGGTAGTAAGAAACTGAAACCGCTCTTTCACGCGCTTATTCTATTACTACCCTGTTACTCAACAAACTTCGTCCACTTCCCGTCTGATTGATTTGAGGCCAGCACGGTTTCGATGAAGGCAAGGCCACGAACACCGTCTTGTACGCCCGGAAAATCGTAGAGCGGGTCCTGGGCCACGCCGTTCATGCGGGCGCGAACGGCGTAGGCGAAGTTGCGGTAAATGTTGGCGAAGGCTTCAAAAAAACCTTCGGGGTGGCCCGCCGGGAGCCGAATGTGCGCCTTGGCCGCTGCCGACAAATCGCCCACCGACGGGCGCAGGAGCCGCGTTCCGGTCTGGGTTTTGTGAATCAGCGTGTTGGGTTCCATCTGATGCCATTCGAGGCCGCCGAGTTCGCCATAGACAAACAGTTTCAGCGCGTTTTCTTCGCCGTTGGCAACCTGGCTCACGTGCATCACGCCCTTTACGCCATCATTGAAGCGAAGCAATACGTTGCCGTCGTCGTCTAAAAGTCGCCCGTCAACAAACGTGCTGAGGTCGGCGCAGAGTTCGGTGATGTGCAGCCCCGTCACGTATTCGGCGAGGTTTTCGGCGTGGGTGCCAATGTCGCCCATTGCGCCAGCCGCGCCGGAGCGGGCCGGGTCGGTACGCCAGATGGCCTGTTTGTAGTTTTTATCTTCTTCTTTTTGCGACAGCCAGCCCTGCGGATACTCGACCACCACCTTGCGGAGTTTACCAAGTTTGCCGCTTCTGACCATGTCGCGGGCTTCCTTTATCATCGGGTAGCCGGTGTAGTTGTGGGTCAGCGCAAAAATCAACCCGGACGTTTCCACGATTTCGGCCAACGCTATCGCTTCGGGCAGGTTGAGCGTCATGGGCTTGTCGCAGATGACGTGAAACCCGGTTGAGAGGGCCAGTTTAGCGGGCGGAAAGTGCAGGTGATTGGGCGTAACGATACTCACAAAATCCATGCGTTCCCCTTCTGGCAGTTCTTTCTCGGTCAGAATCATCTGCTCAAACGAGTCATAGACCCGGTTTTCGGGCAGGTAGAGGGCGTGGCCGGTGGCCCGTGATTTTTCGGGCGACTGACTGAAACAGCCGCAGACGAGTTCGATTTCGTGGTCAAACGTAGCGGCCCGGCGGTGAACGGCCCCAATAAAAGCGTCGAGGCTTCCCCCGACCTGACCCATGCGTAATTTGCGGTGCATAACTAACAGTTTGTAGTTTATGGTTTGTAGTTGACGAACGCAAACATACGCCTGCGGTAGCCAACTACGAGCCATAAACCACTAACCACAAACTTTTTTGCTTATTTTTAGAAAACTTTATCCGAAAAGCCGTTCGGTACGGTGAAATTACCGGGTAAACTGACTTTGCTTCGTTAGTTCGTTGTATCATTCAACCCCCTATTTTAATTATGAATCAATCTGTCAATGCAAACCGGCTTTTTTACGCCAGTTGCTTCGCGCTCATCGCCACGGCCTTTTCGTTCAGTATCCGGGCCGGTATCCTGCCGCAGTTAGCCACTGAATTTGGGCTGACTGCCACTCAGTTGGGTTTCATTAACTCAATGTGGTTTCTGGGCTTCCCTATTTCCATGATCGTCGGCGGGTTGGTTTACCACACCGTTGGCCCCCGGATTATTATGATGGTCGCTTTTGTGGCGCACACGCTCGGCATTTTGCTCACCATCTACTCAGGCGGGTACACCGGCCTGCTCGTTTCTACGTTGTTGATCGGCATTGGCAACGGCTGTACCGAGGCTGCCTGTAATCCGATGATTGCCGATATGTATTCAGGTTCGCAGATGAACAAGATGCTGAACCGATTCCACATGTGGTTTCCGGGTGGTATCGTGCTGGGCAGCTTGGTGTCTTTAGGGATGACTACTGCCGGCTTACCCTGGCAGGCTCAGATTTGGGTCATCCTGATTCCCGCTATTGTCTATGCCTTTATGTTCTTCGGGCAGACGTTCCCAACCTCAACAGTGGCCGGGGCGACCTCATTAGCCAGCAATTTCAAGGCGATGCTAACTCCGCTGTACCTGTTTATTTTCTGCTGCATGGCCCTGACTGCCATCAGCGAGTTTGGGCCCCAGCAGTGGGTTGGCCTGATTATGGCGAAAAGCGGGGCCACGCCGATGCTGATTCTGGCGTTGGTAACGGGGCTGATGGCCGTTGGCCGGTACTTCGGTGGGCCAATTATTCACCGCTTCGACCAAACGGGTGTGTTGCTGGGGTCTGCCGTTTTTGCCACCATTGGCATTTACCTGTTTAGCACCCAAACCGGGGCAATGGCCTACGTTGCTGCCGTATTTTTTGCCCTCGGTGTGTGTTATTTCTGGCCGACCATGATCGGGTTCGTGGCCGAGCGTATTCCATTGAGCGGAGCCTTGGGGATGTCAATCGTGGGGGGCGTCGGGATGTTCTCCACATCTATTTTCCAGCCCATTATTGGCCGGTGGATTGATGCCGAGCGGGTCGAAAAAACCGCTACCGGCATCTCCGGCGACGCGTTGGAATTAGCCGCCGGGCAAGCCACGCTAACCAAGATGACCACCTTCCCGATTGTTCTGATTGTGGCTTTTGCGGTGCTGTTCTTCTTCATGCGAAACCGCAGGTCAGGAACCGTTGACGAAAAAGTACTGGCCCAACAACCGCAACTATAACAATAGATAATGAACAATGTATAGTGCCTTTGAGCGACTCACTGTCCATTATCCATTGTTCATTATCCGTTCACAAATGCCCCGGTAACAGCACGTTAGCCGGGGCATTTGTGTTTCTGAGGCATGAACACAACCTCCCGCACCGTAGCCCCGGCGTTTGCGGCCCTGCTGCACGAAGCGGCCACGAACAAAAAATTCGTCCGCATCGAATACAAAACTGATCTGGAAGAATTTATCCGTGCCGACGCGCTGCTGAAAGCCTCCATCAGCCGTGATAATACAGAATTTCTACTGACAGCAACGGGCGACGAAATCCCATTTAACCGCGTCATTAGTCTCGACGGACAGGTCTCACCCGATTTCCCCGGTTTCGAAAATTATTCCTGCGCGTGTTGAGTCTCATTAGTTCGCTTTTCGCAGAAATTCGTCCATCGTTCCCCTGATATTCAGGGCGAGTTTGCTGTTTTTAAAACTCGGATTGTCGCGTTTGTCCAGAATTGTACAGCGAAATGTAATGGTCATCGGCGTATTTTTCTTGTCGAACAGCACCTTATTCGTCAGCCCGATGAGTTTACCCGGTTTTAGCGTCACCGGAAACACGACCGGCGTAGTGGCCTGCTTTTTTATCAGAATGGGTTCTGGCTGACTGCCCTCGGCAATCAGTTCATTGTCAATCGAGATCGTGTAACGCGTGTTGGTGATATTTAGCGAAAACACATTTGGGTTTCGGATGCTGACGTTGGCGGCTAAATCGGTCTGTTTCAGGCTTAGTTTGCCCAAATCAACGTTGTTAACGATCAGTTCGGGCAGATAAACCGTTGGCATCTGGCGGCTGTGGGTCAGGGTCAGGGTTTTCTGCCCCAGCAGCGGCACATCGAGGTCCACCGTCGCCCGCACGGTATAATCAGTGCTGTCCTGCCCGCGTTGTTCCAGCCGTTTCAGCACAGCCGTGAGCGTTTTAAGCGGTATCGTCATAGGCAGCATGAGTGTGGTGCTGTCGTTAGCCTCAAGCCCAATGGGTTTGGCATACCGGCTCTTGACCACCGTTGTCGAGTCAATCGAGACCGAATAACTTAGCGAATTAGCCTTAAATGCCACTGGTAACGGGTTGTCAATCAGAATATAGGCGTTGAGTTTAACGCTTTCCGCATCAATGTCGCTGATGTCGAACCGGCTGAGTTCGAGCCGGGGTTGCAGCGTATTGTCGTAGGCACCCGTTTCGGTTTGGGCAGTTTGCCGAACGCGGTCATACCACAGATACGCCACAATGCCGCCGAGCAGTAGCAGGGCGAGGGCAATGATCCATCCTTTTTTCATCGCAACGAGTAGGTTTACACAAACCGCCGGACAGCAGGCGATGGCGGTTCCTGCACGGTCTGAACTGAATTAGTCCGGCGCTCCGGCTGGAATATGATTATCCGGTTCGTCTGACGCGAACCATTACCTTTGTTTGCCGAAGGCAGCAGCCATGCCGCCGGGCATTATTCATCAACGCAGTACCATCGTTTTTTACCGTTTTATGACTCAACGTTTTCTGCGCTTGCCACTTCGGTTGCTGGTATTGCCCCTGTTCATCACCCTGTTTGGGGTAACGGGACACGCCCAGACCCTGCCCGTGTCGCCCACTGACTCGCTGATTCGGGTAGATGGTCTGCTGACCGAATCGGTTTGGCAACGCGCCGAAGCCGCCACCGATTTTATCCAGAATTTCCCGAACGATACCGCTCGCGCCCTCAACAATACGGTCGTGAAAATGACCTACGATCAGCGGGCGTTGTATGTATCAGTCATCTGTTACGACAAAAACCGCGATAAACGATTCATTGCCAGTTCATTGCAGCGCGATTGGGAGTGGGATCAGAACGATAATTTCACGGTTTATATGGACCCCTTCGGCGACCGTATCAACGGATTTACGTTCAACGTCACGCCCCTCGGCGTAGAACGCGAAGGCCAGATGTTCAACGGCGAGCGGGTGGCCCCGGAGTGGGATAACAAATGGCGGTCGGCAGTAACGGTTTTCCCCGATCGGTGGCAGGCCGAGCTGATGATTCCCTTTAAGAGCATCCGCTACCGCAAAGGCAGCACGTATTTTCTGATGAATTTTGCCCGTCACGACCTTAAAAATAACCAGCGTATATCGTGGCGACGGGTGCCGGTGGCGTACCGGATTTCGGCCCTTGCCTTTGCCGATACCGTTCGGTTTGCCACGCCCCTGCCCGATGCCGGGCCAAATATTTCGCTCATTCCGTACCTGAGCAGCCGCTTTATTGACCAGCGCAACGAAGGCGGCAACCAGGAATTTACGCCCGGCGCGGGTTTCGACGCTAAAATCGGCATTACGCCTTCGCTCAATCTCGACCTGACGGTAAACCCCGATTTTTCGCAGGTCGAAGCCGATCAGCAGGTCACGAACCTGAGCCGGTTTGAGATTTCGTACCCCGAACGGCGGCAGTTTTTTATCGAAAATCAGGACCTCTTCGCCAACTTCGGTTTCGAGAACAGCCGCCCGTTTTTCAGTCGGCGCATCGGTATCAGCCGCGACACCAACACCGGCGTTATCGTGCAAAACCCGTTGCTGTATGGCGCACGATTAAGCGGCAAACTTGACAAAAACTGGCGCGTGGGCATCCTCAACACCCAAACCGCCCGGCAGGAGTCGCGCGGCATCAACGCCCAGAACTACACCGTTGGCGTGTTGCAACGGCAGATTTTTGGCCGATCAACCATCTCGGCCCTACTGACGAACCGCAGCGAAATCGGTGGCAACGCGCCCGAAAACCGATTTACACGGCTGGCCGGTTTAGAATACAACCTGCAAACGGCTGATAATCGGTGGAGCGGCAAAGTGTTTTACCATCAGGTGTTCAGGCCGCAGGAAGCCGACCGGCAGCCAACCCGCAGCAGCGAAGCCAACGCGCACGGCCTGAACCTGACCTACACCAGCCGCAACCTGACCCTGACCTGGGAGCATGAATACGTTGGTCGCAACTACCGCGTGAATGACATTGGTTACGTACCGCGCTTAGGCTACTGGAAGTTTGGGCCTAAGATTCAGACTACGTTTTATGTAACGGGCGAGCGCGGTATTGTCTCGCACGGGCCATTTCTCGAATCATTCATTATCAGAAACGTAAACGGTGGTTTACTGACCGACCGTGAGTTATTCGGCGGGTATGGCGTGCAGTTCAGAAACACGGCGGAAGGCGGTGTGGGAGCCTTCAACAACTACACATACCTGTTTTTTTCGTTCGACCCAACCAACTCCGGCAGGCGCGAACTACCCGCCAACACCGCCTATACCCAACGGGGCGTGTTTGGTTTTTTTAATTCTGACCGCCGTAAACTCCTCAATGTGCAGCTCGAAGGATACACGGGCGGGTATTTCAACGGAAAAAACACCAGTCTGACGGCACAGGTACAGTATCGGTTTCAGCCGTTCGGGTCGTTTGGGCTGACCGGCGAGTACAACAACATCCGTCTACCCGACCCCTACACCTCGGCGCAGTATCTGCTGCTCGGCCCGCGTTTAGACGTGACGTTTTCACGCAAACTGTTCATGACCACGTTTATGCAGTTTAATAATCAGACCGACAATGTGAACCTGAATGCCCGGCTTCAATGGCGATACGCACCGGTGTCTGACCTGTTTGTGGTGTACACTGAAAACTATCTGCCCGGCTCGTTCGGGAGTAAGAACCGGGCGTTGGTACTGAAGTTGTCGTACTGGCTGAATGTGTAGCCGGCGCATCCGCATTATTGGCCTTCCATCGTTATCGCACCGATGATTATCCTCGTTGTTCCCCGATTAAATGCCAATGGCATGGCACTGTGGCCGTTTGTCTTGGTTCGTTTGCCGAACCCCGGCCCGTTTTTGCTCAACCACGAACGGATTCATCACCGGCAGCAGGTTGAGTTGGGCGTGATTCCGTTTTATATTTTTTACCTTCTCGAATACGCCTACCGACGCTGGATCGAGAAACGGAGCCATTACGAAGCGTATATGGCCCTCAGCTTTGAGCGCGAAGCCTACGCCCACGACCGTGATCTGACGTATTTGAAACGCCGAAAGCTATGGGCGTTTTGGCAGTATTTGTGAGTTTATTTATGGAAATCTGTCCTGCAAATCTGGCGAAACGTCTATTCAAAAACTTATTTCAACGTTTTGGCCCTACACCTTTGGCCGGAACACGCTGATAACGTCTTCGTTCACCGTCAGATGCGGCCCGCCAATCAGGTCAACGCAGTAGGGAATAGCCGGGAAAACAGCGGGCAAAATCTGCTCGATGGCGCGGGGACGGCCCGGCAGGTTCACAATCAGCGTTTGCCCCCGGATACCCGCCGTTTGCCGCGACAGGATGGCCGTTTTAACGTATTTCAGGCTCTCGGCCCGCATCAGTTCGCCAAATCCGGGCAGCATTTTCTGGCAAACGGCTTCGGTGGCTTCGGGCGTAACGTCGCGCAGGGCGGGGCCGGTGCCGCCGGTGGTCACAATCAGGCAGCACTTTTCTACGTCGGCCATCTCGATAAACGCGGCTTCAAGCTGATCCTGCTCATCGGGGATGATGCGGTAAACGGGTTCCCAGTCATTAGTCAGGTAAAGTTTCAGGAGCGTCAAAACGGCCTTACCGGGAATATCCTCGTAAATACCTGCGCTGGCCCGGTCTGAGACGTTGATAATACCGATGCGGGCCGGTTGGTCGGGTTGGGGCGTTGGTTGGTTCATGGCGCAAAGGTAGGCCGCGCTACCTAAAAGCGTGTATATTTGCCACCGTACCACCTGATCCCACAAGTATACAATGACGTATTGTTTAGGTATAAAAGTAGCATCCGGCTTAGTCGCCATTGCCGATACCCGGCTCACCTCCGGCACCAAAATGTCGAGCAACCGCAAGGTCTCGGTGCACGAAGTCAAAAATCATTCGCTCTTTGTCATGACCTCCGGCCTGCGTTCGGTGCGCGACAAGGCCATCACGTATTTTGATGAAGTGCTGGAAGAACACGGCGATTCCTACAACAAACTCTACAAAGTGGTGAATGCGTTTGGGGCGCAGATCAGGCGCGTGGCCCTCGAAGACAAAGCCGCTCTGATGGAGAGCGGCTTAGGGTTTAACCTCAACGCCATTGTGGGCGGGCAGATGCAGGACGACAGTGAACACAAGCTTTTTATGCTTTACCCCGAAGGCAACTGGGTGGAGGTTGACAGTGGGTCGCTGTTCAAAATAATCGGCAATTCGGGCTACGGAGAGCCGCTGTTGTTCCGAAGTCTGACCTACGAAAGCAGTTTGCAGGACGCGCTGAAAATTGGTTTTCTGGCCTTCGATGCCACCCGTGTTTCGGCGAACGACGTTGATTATCCGCTCGATGTCGTAATTTACCCCAAAAACAGCTTCCATATGACCGAACACCGGCTCCTGAAGGAAGACATGGAAGAAATCTCACATCAATGGAGCGCACTCATCAACAACTCGGTCAGGAAACTACCCTCGTACTGGATGAACCCGATCTTCGAGAAAATCCTGGCCCCGGTAGCCAACCCGCCAACATGACCCTGCACGTTCGGCACGGGTCGTTTTACCGCTACGATCAGGCCGTGAAATTATCCCCCCACACGCTTTACCTCTACCCCCGCACCTATCCGTATCAACGGCTTCGGGACTATCACCTCACGGTTGAGCCGGTGCCGTCGAAGGTGGTGCGGAACGTGGACGTAGAAAGCAATGTGCAGCAGGTAATTTATATCAATGAGCCAACCACGTACCTGTCAGTAACGGCGGAGTTCTGGTTAGATACCGAAGAGTTTAACTCGCTCGATTTCTTTCTGTATCCCTACGAAACGTCCCGACTGCCCGGTTTCCGGTATCCCAAAACCGTTGAGAGTCTGCTACTTCCGTATTTAGACCGCACCGGTGTCACTGCCGACGTTGAGTTGTGGGCGCGTCGGCTGGCGGCTGCTGCCAACTGGGAAACCGTGCCGTTTCTGATGAGCCTGAACCGCACCTTTCAGTCGTTTGTGTATAAAATCAGGCCGGTGGGTGCGCCGTTTCCCCCCGACCAAACCCTCGCCGACAAGCAAGGTTCCTGTCGCGATTATACCACGCTGTTTATGGCCGCCTGTCGGTGTTTGGGCATCGCGTCGCGGTTTGTGAGTGGCTATCTGTTTGGTAATCCGCAGCAGGAACATCAGCTACACGCCTGGGCCGAAGTCTATCTGCCGGGCGCGGGCTGGCGTGGTTTCGACCCAACGGAAGGGTCGGTGGTGGGCAACCGGCATATTTTTCTGACCAGCACCGCCCGCCCCGAATTAGCCGCGCCCATCAGCGGCACCTATTCCGGCCCGGCTATTTCGACGTTTGATGTGGAGTTGAGTATTGACAAGGCGTAGGTAGAGACGCATATTTGCGTCTTACCGCAGAAACCAATTTTTATGCGATTTCTTTTCCTTCTCTTTCTGACCAGCCAGGTTCTGGCCGCGCCCAAACCCGTCCGGCTGGCATCGCCCGATGGTCAACTTGTGTTTACATTCCGGCTGACCGACACGGCTCCGACATACCGCGTCGATTTCGGCAAGAAGCCTGTTGTGGGTGAATCAGAACTGACAATGACATTTGCCGAAACGGGCCGGTTTGGAGCCGGACTCCTACTCGAAAAACCGATTTTCCGTGACGTTGATGAGTCATATAACCTGGCCGTCGGCAAGGCGAATCCCGTTCGCAACCACTGCCGCGAGGTGACGCTGCCGATGGTTGAACGGGCCGGAAATCACCGGAAAATCAACCTCATCGTCCGGGCCTACGACGACGGAGTAGCGTTCCGGTACGAGTTCCCTGAACAACCCGGCTGGAAAAATTTCACCCTGACCGACGAACAAACCACCTGCCGGCTGGCCGGAAACCCCACGCTGCACACGCTGTTTCGGCCCAATTTTATCACCTCGCACGAAGGGATTTACGACACGCTGCCGCTGAGTGCCATAAAAGCCGATACACTGATGGACGTACCGACATTGGTGGAGTGGCCGCAGGAAAACCTGTTCGTCGGCATCACCGAGGCCGCCCTCGTGGACTATGCCGGGCTGTATCTGACCAAACGAAACGGTGTATTAACCAGTCAGTTATCACCATTGCCCAACGGTAACGGAGCCATTGTAAAGGCTACCCTACCCCACCGCAGCCCCTG
>JBBRUV010000111.1:0-12999 GCA_038247465.1 Cytophagales bacterium | reverse complement strand
CCTGCCCCGATGTCAGCAACGGCAACGGCTCCGGCGGTTCCGAAAAGTTTGGCTCCACCAGATCACGGGCAACCTGCAACCGAATCACAGCCGCCCGGTCGAGCAACCGGGGAGACAGTACTTCCGTTGTGTGGTCATAGTTGATAGTTGCCACAAACCGCAGCCCGCGCCCCAGCCTGAAATGCGCGTTTTGGTTGCCAGCCGCCAGCGTCAAAACAGGTTGTGATTCGGGGTCGCTCAGGCGCATAAAATCAGACCAATAGTGTTCGAGGGGGCTGAGGTTGGCTTCGTCTAACAGCACCAGATAGGGCAGATCGTCGGCCCGCTCCTGCTCAGCATCAAGTTGTTTCAGGGCTTCGTACATCCCGGTTCGGGCGGCCTGAAACTGCTCGGTAAACGGATTGTAATACCCGGCCAAATCTGCCACCGATGTCCAGCCCCGGCCAACGGGAACGGTTAACATCCGGTTTGTAAGGCCCATTGCCCCGGCAAGCCGCAACACGAGCGAAGTTTTTCCTACGCCCGGCAAACCCGCCATCACCGTTAAGTAACTCTGTTGCAGCGTAATAAGGTAATTGGCCGTGTCATTAAAATCCATTGGTCGGCCAGCATCTTCGAGCCATTGGCGCACTTCGGCTACATACACACCGGGCGTGGGCAACACCGGACGCAGGAACGTGGGTGCATCGAGCGGCACAAGCGCAGCA
Source organism: Cytophagales bacterium (assembly GCA_038247465.1). GTDB lineage: Bacteria > Bacteroidota > Bacteroidia > Cytophagales > Spirosomataceae > JBBRNH01. The sequence continues at coordinate 12,292 of JBBRUV010000111.1, read as the reverse complement.
TCGCCGGGAGCTTTACGTCGGCGAAGTTCGTCGTTGAGTTTCCGAATTTCGGCGTGGAGCCGTTGCCAATCGTCTTTTTGGCGGCTATAAATCTCGGCTTCGTTGTTGCGGAGATAATCGTTCAAAAATTCCTGCCCTTCGTCGGTATCGGTCAAAAACTGACGGGCAAAGGCGGGGAGTTTTTGGCTAATCCATTCTTCGTTGCCGCGCATCAGGTGCCGCAGCCGGTCAAGTTTGAGTATTTCGAGTTTACCATCGGGGTTTAGGTCGTCTAAATATTGCCCGATTTGCCGCAGGTGCCGAATATCTAACGACCACGCCCCACCGACTTTTCTCCGCGCCCATTCCATAAGTTCGGTGGGTGCGCCGTAATAAATCGGGTGCCGCAGCCGCCGGTCGTCGGCGAGTAATTCGCGGACATCCAACACATAATATTGACCGTTGGCTTCGAGTAGTTTAGCGTCGGCGACGGGAATCTGAAAAACACAATTTTCGTAATCGGCAGAGATCTCTAATTCTACGGCATTGTCGGCTTTTAGTCTGATTCGTAGCTTGTCATCATTGTCGGCTTCGGTTTCGTTGGTGTGCCAGAAAGGGCCATAAATAAACTCGCCATCGCGCAGAAAAATATAGTTATACGGCTGATCGTCAACGGATAAGATAATGGGCCGGGCAGGGTCAAAGGGTTTGTTTAAAACGGGGCAAAGTTGATGCCGTTGGGGTTCGTCGGCGGCATTGCCCGATGCCGAATATTTGCAACTGCTGGTTTGGCTGTCGTTATGGCCAGGATTAACATTACAGTCTAAAAAAAACAATTCTTCTTTCAGGTATCGCTTGTCAATTTCGCTGTGATAGGCATTGAAAATCAGGATGTTACCTGTATTCGGAAACTGTGAAACGGGGTCAGTAATCGGCACCCATTTGCCGCCTACCTCGGCCATCACGGCCCGCACATAACCGATGTCGGGGTTCTTAAACGTGGCATTTTGCTTTAAAACGATTGTTTTCATAGTCTTTCCTTGATATAACTGTCAGATTTGGCAAAATAGCACATTGCTCATTGATAACGATTTATTAACCGTCGGAAAGGCATACCGAGACGATCCGGCGTTGGCTGAGGTCTTCAACGGAAATCACTTCTCATCAGGGAATTAGACTACGAAATGGTAGATTTGTGAAAACAACACCAACAGGATGCAACCCTTAATTTCTGTACGGTTTTTCGCCCTTGCGTCGGCTACTATCCTCTTTGGGGCGGCTGTTTGGCTGGCCGGTTGCAACCGCGCTGCCGAGTTACCCGCCGATGTGCTGGCCGCCCGGAAAACCCTGCCCGACAAGGTTGATTACAACCTGCACATCAAGCCGATTTTAAGCGACCGTTGCTTTGCCTGTCACGGCCCCGATGCCAATAAGCAGCAAGCCGGTCTGCGGCTTGATATCGCCGAAAATGCCTACGCGGCCCTGAAAGAAAGCGGCCATACGCCCATCAAACCCGGTGATGTGGCCGGTAGTGAGTTATTTCACCGCATTGTCAGTACCGACCCCGACGAGGTAATGCCGACTCCGAAATCGAACCTGACTTTAAGTGCCGAAGAAAAAGCGTTGCTCATCAAATGGATTGAGCAGGGCGCGGAGTACAAACCGCACTGGTCGCTGGTGGCTCCGGCCAGGCCCGACGTGCCGCAACTGGATGATTCGGGTTGGGCCAGAAACGATATTGACCGTTTTGTCTGGATCAAATCAACGGAAAAAAAACAGACTCAGGCTCCTGAAGCCGACAAAAATACGCTCCTGCGCCGGGTGAGCTTAGACCTCACCGGCCTACCACCAACGCCCGCCGAAGTAGATGCGTTTATGGCTGATAAATCGCCGAACGCCTACGAAAAAGTAGTTGACCGGCTCCTGAAAAGTCCACATTATGGCGAACGGATGGCCGTTGACTGGCTCGATGCCGCTCGTTATGCCGATACGCATGGCTATCAGGACGACGGGACGCGGACGATGTGGCCGTACCGCGACTGGGTAATCCGGGCGTTTAATAAAAATATTTCGTTTAAGACCTTCATTACCTGGCAATTGGCAGGTGATCTGCTGCCGCCATCCAAGAACGAAACCGTTGCCCGGACGATGTTGGTTGCCACGGCTTTTAACCGGAATCACCAGCAAAGTCAGGAGGGCGGTATTGTGCCAGCCGAATACGAAGCGGCTTACGTTGGCGACCGTACCGATACATTCGGGAAAGCCATGCTGGGCCTGACGGTAGAATGTGCACGGTGTCACGACCATAAGTACGATCCCATTTCGCAGAAAGATTACTACGCGCTGAGTGCGTTTTTTGCCCAAAACAATGAGTTTGGGCAGATTCCGTACAACGGCGAGCCCTCGCCCCACGTAACGCTGCCAACCTCAGCCTCGGCCGAGGCTCAACTCAAATTTATTCGGGAGAAAATCCGCACGGCTGATCGGACAGATGCAACATCCTCCGTCTCTGCTTCTACCAGAAAACGATTCGCTAATTGGCTGAAAATTAATCAGCAAATGCCGAATCTGGGTCTGGTTGGAGCCACTCAGGATTTGGTAATGAATGTTCCGTTTGACCAGTTCACCGACAGAAAAGAAGGCGACAAAGGCAAACAAAAAACGCGCCGGATTTTTGCCAACATCGCCAATGATACACTGCCGATGGAAACGCAGGGAGACCTCGATCACCCGATTTTATTCGTGACAAGCCCGCGCGGACAGGGCGTACAATTAGCGGGTGAGAGTTATTTAGAATTCAAAGGCTTCAACGCACAGAAACAGCCTAAAGACCAAAACCGGGGCGCGTGGTTTGAGCGAAATCAGCCGTTTACGGTCAGTTTGTGGGTAAACGTGAACGACCCGAAACTGACCGGGCCACTGTATAACCGCAACCTGGGGCCGTTTAATGGCTTCCGGGGTTACGAATGCGACCGCCTTGCTGACGGAAGGCTGGCGTTCCGGCTTAGTTACGTCTGGCCCGATGATGCCATAGACATCGAAACCGTGCAGAAACTACCCCTGAACAAATGGGTTTTGCTGACTGTCACCTACGACGGAACGAGCCGCGCCACCGGAATTCGTATGTATGCCAATGGCCAGCCAACGGCCACAAAAATCGTCACTGATAACCTGACACAGAGCGCATTATGGGGTAAAAAACGAAGCTATTGGGGAGCCGGAACACCGCATTTCGCCATCGGTCAGCGGCATGATTATAACTACCGGGGCTATTCGGTAGATGATTTGCGGGTATATGCCCGCAAGCTGACTCCGCTTGATGTGCAGAGTTTGTTTTCGCAACAGGACAAGCTCACGGCGGCTATTCATAACCCGAAGCGAACCCCGGCACAGGAAACGGCACTATTCGATTATTTTCTGACGAATGTGGACAAGCCAGCCCAGGAAAACCAGCTGACGCGCCGGGCCTTGCTGGGGCAGGAAACCGATTTACTCAGTGAGCAGATTGACGTGATGACCATGCACGAGCGCAAAACCCCGCGTCCAACCTTTATACTGAAACGAGGAGCTTACGATGTCCCCGGCGACCGGGTGCAACCCGGCGTGTTACACTCGCTGAATCAATTGCCGGAAACCAAAAACGGCAAATCTGTTCCTAAAAACCGGCTCGATTTGGCGAATTGGCTCGTGGCACCGGACAACCCGTTGTTTGCCCGCGTGATGGTGAATCGGTTCTGGCAGCAGTATTTTGGACAGGGACTCGCCAAAAATTCTGACGATTTCGGTAATCAGGGGGCCTTGCCGAGCCACCCCGAACTGCTCAATTACTTAGCCGTTGCATTCAGGGAGAGCGGCTGGAACGTGAAAGCGTTGCAACGGCTCATCGTTACGTCGGCAACTTATCGGCAGTCGTCTTCGGTATCGGCGGCAGCGCGGGAGGCTGATTTTGACAATACGTATCTCACACGCGGGCCGAGTTACCGGATGAGTGCCGAGCAAATTCGAGACAATATGCTGGCTGCCAGCGGTTTGCTGAACAGAACGGTTGGCGGGCCAAGTGTGTATCCGTATCAGCCGGGTGGTATTTGGGAAGCCCTCGCCACGCGCAATTCCGTGAGTTACACCCAAAGTCACGGCGATACGCTGTACCGACGAAGCATTTATACAATCTGGAAACGCTCTTCACCCCCGCCGATGATGCTCAATTTCGATGCTGCCGAACGGCACTCGTGCATTGTGAAACGCCAGAAAACCAGCACACCATTACAGGCCTTAGTGACGCTCAACGACCCGCAGTTTGTGGAAGCCGCACGGGTGTTGGCGCAAAGCCCCCTAACTCACAAAGGGGGAACTACGCGAGCAGAAGCACTCTCCCCCTTTGGAGTTAGGGGGCTTGAGGCCGTCCGGATTAACCAATTTTTTAAAGCCCTTGTCAGTCGCCCGGCGCGGCCCGATGAAATCAAGATTCTAAGCCAACTGTATGGCGAAGAACTGGCTGATTTTCAGCGAAACCCGCAACGGGCACAGACCCTGCTGGCCGTTGGCGAATACCCAGTGAACCGCCAAATTCCCCCGGTAGAATTGGCGGCATGGACCGTGGTTGCCAGTACGGTAATGAATTTCGACGAAGCGATAATAAAAAGATAGTAGAAAATGGACATTCAGGATCAAATTCACGACCAACTCAGCCGCCGAAATTTTTTGGGCCAAACCGGCGCGGGCATCGGAACGCTGGCTCTGGCCTCGCTCCTGAATCCGGGGCAATTATTTGGCGGAACATCGCCCGGCGATGGCCCGGCATTAGGGAAACCGCACTTCCCGCCAAAAGTGAAACGGGTGATTTATCTGTTTCAGTCCGGCGCACCGAGTCAGTTAGAACTCTTTGATTATAAGCCGAAACTCGAAACCATGTTTGGGCAGGATTTGCCCGAATCGGTCAGAAAGGGGCAACGGCTAACGGGCATGACTGCCGGGCAAAGTTCGTTTCCGCTGGCGGCATCGGCCTACAAATTTGCCCAACATGGTCAAAGCCAAATGTGGCTCTCAGAACTACTGCCCCACACGGCCCGCATGACCGACGACCTGTGTTTTGTCAGGACGATGAACACCGATGCCATTAACCACGACCCGGCAGTTACGTTTATCCAAACGGGCAGCCAGCAAGCGGGCCGCCCGTCGTTTGGCTCTTGGGTCAGTTATGGCCTCGGCTCTGACAACCAAAATATGCCCGCTTTTGTGGTGCTGCTCTCGAAAGGGCGCGGGGGCGACCAACCGCTTTATGCCAAACTGTGGAGCAACGGATTTTTGCCGTCGGTGCATCAGGGCGTGGTGTTTCGGTCGGGGCCAGACCCAGTGTATTACCTCAACAACCCACCCGGCATTGACCGCAGCAGCCGCCGACGGATGCTGGATAAACTGGCCCAACTCAACGCCGAGCAGATGAAGCACGTGCTGGACCCGGAAATCAACAACCGGATGCAACAGTACGAAATGGCCTACCGGATGCAAGCCTCGGTGCCAGAAACGCTCGACCTCTCCAAAGAACCCAAGTACATCTTTGATCTCTACGGCCCCGACAGCCGCAAGCCCGGCACGTTTGCCGCTAATTGTCTGCTGGCGAGAAAGTTGATTGAGAAAGACGTGAAATTCGTGCAGTTATACCATCAGGGCTGGGATCAGCACGGGAACCTGCCCAAAGACATAAAAACCCAGGCCACCAGCGTTGACCAGGCTTCGGCGGCACTGGTGCAGGATTTGAAACAGCGCGGCCTGCTCGATGATACACTCGTGATTTGGGGCGGTGAGTTTGGGCGTGGGCCGTATTCGCAGGGCAAACTCACCCGCGACAATTATGGCCGCGACCACCACCCGCGCTGCTACACGATCTGGATGGCCGGAGCCGGTGTGAAAAAGAGTTTTGTGTTCGGCGAGACCGACGATTTCGGTTATAACATCGTGAAAGACCCGGTGCATGTCCACGATTTTCAGGCCACGATCATGCACCTGATGGGCGTTGACCACGAAAAACTGACATTCAAGCATCAAGGCCGACGCTACCGCCTGACCGACGTTCACGGCAAAGTGATAAAGCCGTTGCTGGCCTGAAACTTTCAGCAAATCGCTATCTTTATTGCGCTGTGAATACGAAATATAATGGAAGCCATAACGCTAAAATTTCCTGAAACGCTTGACGAATTTGACGAGAATGAACTGGTGCGACTACCCGCTACGTGGGACGAATACCTCGACCTGGCCGAAAATGCGCCCTACACCGTTCAATTTCTAAACAATGAAGTCATTGTGAGTCAGGCAAGTCGCCTTCATGAGTCCCTTGTAATGATACTGGGGAGATTACTGGGTAACTATTTTCTCGATCAGGAAGGCTATGACGTGCTGGGCAGTAATGTCAAAATTATGATTCCAAACCAGGTCGGCGATTTCAATGCTGATTTATCGGTTGTGAAAGAACCCGTTGAATACGGGCTAACGCCAACGGGCCGCGTCTCGACCATGCGAATCAAGAATCCTGAAATCGTGGTGGAAGTCCTCTCGAAAAGCACCCGTAAGTTTGATCAGGGCGAAAAACTGGCCTATTACAAACTCATTCCGTCGCTTCAGCATATTTTGTTTATAGACCAAACTAAACCGTTTGCATCGGTTTATTCGCGCACGGGCAACCCCGACGAATGGCTCAACCACGATTACCGCACGCTCGAATCGGTTACCCGGTTCGGTGCTTTAACGATGCCAATGCAGGACATTTACCGCAGAACGGTTTTTGAGTTATAAACTCGTTTTTTTGTTCATTGCCTGAAAAGCCGCGCCGAACCGATGCGGCTTTTTTACTTTTGTACTATGCAACAACAACTTGAGACCTGGATTCGGGGACTGGTGCGGTGGGCGGGCTTTGTGCCGAACCGTGATATTTCGGGCTGGGTGCTGCTGGTGGCCTCGCTGCTGCTGGGCCTGTTGGCCGACCTGCTTATTTCGCAAACGGTTCGTTTTGTGTTGCGCCGACGACCTTTTTTCTGGCTCCAAATCCTCCGCCAGCATTGCCATTGGGCGTTTGTTGCGTTTGTACCATCACTATTTTTCCTGATTGCTACCAATCTTCAAAACGAACGGTTTTTGCGTCGGCACCCCATTACCGACAAAGCCGCTGAGGTGCTGTTTCTGGTGATTAGCACGTGGCTGCTGGTGCAGTTGCTCAAAGCCGGTGAGATTATTGCAGTCCGTGAATATGACCCCAGCCAGGATAGTAACCTGAATCAGCGCAAGTTTGTGACGCAGGTGAAATTTATCCGGCGGGCTATTGCGCTGAGCGTCATCGTGATTGGCGTTTCGTTGCTGTTACTGTCGTTTCAGGGAAGCCGCAAAGTAGGATTAAGCGTGTTGACTTCGGCGGGGATTGTATCGGTGGTGATTGGTTTTGCCGCCCAAAAATCATTGGCGAGTTTGCTGGCCGGGATTCAGATTGCGTTTTCGCAGCAAATTCGGCTCGACGATGCCGTTGTGGTTGAAAACGAATGGGGCCGCATCGAAGAAATTAACCTGACAACGGTCGTGGTCAGGATTTGGGACAAACGGCGGCTGATTTTGCCCATCACGTATTTCGTGGAGAATCCATTTCAGAACTGGACCCGCACCGAATCGTCTATTACGGGAATCGTGCTGTTGTATCTTGATTATAACGTTCCGGTAGAAATCGTCCGGCAAAAGGCGCGTGAGTTGGTTGAGGCTGATGCGCTTTGGGACGGTCAGGTGTTTGCCGTGCAGGTTACGGATACCACGCCTACGGGAATTGTGGTGCGGGTGTTGGTGTCGGCCCCAGATGCAAGTTCGGCATTTGATTTGCGTTGCCACATCCGCGAGGCACTCGTTACGTTCCTGAAAGCAGAACACCCGGAGAGTTTGCCACAGACGAGACTGCGATTTTTCAATGACCAATGACCGCAAAGCGTAATGACCAATGCCTATTTTGAGGTTGCCATCACCATCTTGATATTCAGCTTTGCGCCGGTTTCCAGTACGCTTACTAAATCCTGAACGGTCAGCGTTTTATCGAACCGCACAACCACCGTTGGCTCAGCGATGCCGTCCATAATCGCTTTCAGTTCGGCTTCGAGGTTTTGGGCATCAACCGGGCGTTTGTCAATAAAATACTGCTTATCGGCATCAACCGAGAGCGTGACCTGTTTCTTGCTCAACTGCTGCGATGCCGACGCTTTGGGCAGCATCAGTTTGATTACATTCGGGTTAGCCACCGTCGATATAATCAGGAAAAACAGCAGCAGGAAGAACATAATGTCGTTCAGCGACGACGTGGCTACCTCGGCAGCAAACTTATTTTTTCGGCGAAGTTTCATAATTGGTGTTCAGCAGTTGGTGGCAAGTGGTTAGTTCCTCCGGGGCGAATAGCAACAGGCGAAACGCCAGCAGCACGGGCCACCCCGCACTACTCACTTGCCACTAACCACTATCTAACCCGTTCGGCGGTTGGTTTTTGCAGGACTTCGAGGAACTCAAAAGCGTTCATTTCGAGGGTCAGCGTGAAGCGTTCGACCATTATATTCAGCAAGTGGTAGCCGGTGTAGGCAATTACACCCACCACAAGACCCGCACCGGAGGTAATCATTTTTTCGTATAGACCACCAGCAATAATACCGACGCTGATATTGTCGGTGAGCGAGATGTCATAAAAAATACGGATAATACCAGAGATTGTTCCGATAAAACCAAGCATCGGCGCAATACCAGCAATGATACCGAGGTAGCCCATATTACGTTCTAAGCGACCGATTTCGATCTGCCCAACGGTTTCGATGGTGCTTTCAATGTCGCGGATGGGTGAGCCGATGCGTCCGATGGCTTTCTCAAAAACGCGGCCTATGCTGGTCCGCTGATTTTTGCAGAACGATTCCGCCGATTTGACATTTCCCTGCATCACCATATCGCGGACATTATCAATAAACCCGGCATCGGCTTTGGTTTGTGAGCGAATCACAAAAAAACGTTCCAGAATCAGGTAGATAGTCGCCAACAGCAGAATGCCAATCGGAACCATGATGAAACCACCTTTCAGGACAAATTCGATGGGCGAAATACTTTGGGCGACCGAAGCGGCAGCCGCAGCCGAGGCAGAAAGAGCCGTTGAGTCAATGGCAGTCGGAACTTGCAGTAAAATCATAGTTTGCGAATAAAATCGGCAACGGGATATAAACGTAGTCTTAACGCACTGCTTTCGGTGTGTATTGTAAACCGGGTCAGGCAAACTGCCGTACCACCGCCGAAATCTCGTCGGGTTGCAGGGCGCGGGCTTTCCAGGTATCCAACCGATTATCCATTAGCCGAAACCACAACGGCGGCACAAGGCTAATGAGAATCATCAACGGATAGCCAAAGGGCAACTGTGGGCTTTCCTCGAAATGGCGCAAGACCTGATACGGTCGGCTGGCGTAGGCGTGGTGGTCAGAATGGCGTTGCAGCTGAAACAGCACCAGATTACTCACTAAATGGCTCGCGTTCCAGGAGTGTAATGGATTGACGCGCTCAAACCGGCCCGGCGACACCTCCCGGCGCAGGATGCCGTAATGTTCAATGTAGTTTACGGACTCTAACAGCAGAATTGCCATCAGGCTCTGCACCACAAAAAACACCGGAATCTGCCACACAAAACCGCCTGCCCACAGGCTGAATCCGGCCGTGAGGGCCAGCAGCAGCACAACGGGCAGGGCCGTAAACCAGATCATGTTGTTGTGACGACTCCAGAAACTGTATCCGGCTTTTGCCAGCAGTTTGGCCTCAATTCGCCACGCCGACCGATAACTGCCCACAATGGACTGCCCCCAAAACGCATACACCGACTGCCCCCGGCGCGACGTGGCCGGGTCGTTCAGGGTGGCAACGTGAACGTGGTGGCCCCGGTTGTGTTCGATAAAAAAGTGCATATAACTCACCGACAACAGCGCGGCTTTAGCGTGAACCTGCGCCGTTTTGCTGCTCCGGTGGCCGAGTTCGTGGGCAATATTGATAATCGTGCCGCCAAACAACCCAATTGAAATCATCAGCCGGATGCTTTGCCCAACGGTGAACTCGTTGAACGTCAGCACGTAACAACCCCAAAGCAGGAGCGCGTATTGCAGGTAAACAAACGAATAGACCAGAATATCGAAATAACGGTCGTTCAGCACGTTGTCATAGGCATCGTGGCCGACGTTCTGGCGGTCTTTGCCCGTCAGCGCGTCCAGCACGGGGATAATGGCATAGACATAAAAACCGCCCAGCCAGGTATAGGCCGGGCCGCCGATGTAGTAGCTGCCGATGATAACGGCCAGCAGGCTGTATGACCAGAGAAAGGCGAGTTTTTTGAGTGGGTTCATGGTTTTACCGGCGAACTATGTTTTCTGTTTCGGCGTATATAGCCGCCATTGACAAGTTAAAATCAATACTGGCTAAGGTAATGGTATCAGTTTCGGCACTGGTTTCATCAGCCAGAAACCAATAACCTTCGGCATGTTTCCGAAAGACCTCGGCGCGTATCTTTTCAGAATCAATCAGTACATATTCCCGCAACGTAGCTGAGTGCCGATAGAGCGTAAATTTATCGCCCCGGTCGAAAGCTGCCGTTCCCGGTGATAAGACCTCCACAATCAGCAACGGATTAGTCAATGTATCGCGCTGCTCGTCGAGATATTCGTTTGGGCCGCAAACCACCACCACGTCCGGGTAAGCATACAGCGAGTTCGTCGGCACATTTACGCGTTGGTCGCTGGACATACTGCGGCAGCCTTTCCCGTTTGTCCTGACGTGCATTCCAATCTGAATAGCAACGTTTTCTTTAATTATATTGTGGTTTGTGGATGCACCGGCCATGTCAATAATTTCTCCGTCAATATATTCACTTTTAAAGACCGCATCGCGCTCCTGCCGGAGATAGGCTTCGGGACTGATATACACTCGTTCGGCTACCATGACAGCTTGTTGTTAGTTGAGTTAAAGATACGGGTTTCTGGGTATCATCCAGCAGCGAAACGCGGTTAGGGTTTTATCAAGATCTTACCCCACCGGCCCTGCCTATCGGCGTGGTCAACGGCTTCGGCAATCTGATCGAGATTATACGTGGCTTCGACGGGCAACTGAATATCGCCCGAAGCCAGCATCATAACTACATTCTGGGCAACTTCGGCGCGGGTTTTAGCATCAACGGTTTTCATCCAGTCGGTCAGCCAGAATCCCTTAATGGTCAGTTCCTTAAAAATCATCATGCCGATATTAATAGCCGGGTCTTGTAAACTCAGTAAGCCATACACATAAAGCGTACCGCCTTTTGCCAGGCATTTCAGGGCCTCGGAAGCCGTATGGCCGCCAACGGCATCCAAAACGGCCGGAACGCCCTGTTTGTCGGTAATTTCCCGAACGCGCTTGCTCATATCGTCGGTTTCGGTATTGACAATTTCGGTCAGGCCCAGGGCGCGGAGTTCGTCGTTGAGGTCGTCTCGCCGGACAGTGCCGATGGTTTTGATGCCTTCGCGCTGACAAAACTGAATCACTAATTTGCCAAACGCCGACGCTGCCGCCGTGAGCATGAGCCATTCACCGGCTTTCACGCCCGAATTTTTGACCATTGCGTACGCCGTAAATGGATTCACAAACAGTTGAGCCGCAATCTCGTCGGTCATGCTATCCGGCACCGGAATCATCGCTTTCTGGTGGGCGATGGCATATTCGCCCCAACTGCCCAGGCCGGTGAAGCTGACCCGCGTACCGGGCTGAATCTGTACCCCTTCGCCAACGGCATCAACCACGCCCATGCCCTCAAAGCCCGCAGCAGACGGCAACTGAGGCCGGATACCGTAGAGATTCTGCACGAACATAATATCAGACGGATTAATGGGGCTGGCGATGACCTTTACCCGAGCTTCGCCCGGCCCCGGTTCGGGCAATGAAGCCTCAACGGCGGTTAGGATCTCGGCAGGTTTGCCATATTGGGTAAACTGAACAGTTTTCATTCGGTAAAAATATGGCTTATTTCGTGAAAATTATTCCTAAACTAATGTGCCACAGAGATACACAGAGCAGCACGGAGATACACAGAGATAATTTAGTGGGACTCATATTCTTTTCTCTGTGAATCTCCGTGTTGCTCTGTGTATCTCTATGGCCCCAAAACAAAACAAAATGCAAACATCTCCGTTTCTTGGCGAACTCATTGGCACGATGGTGCTACTACTTTTGGGCGATGGCGTGGTTGCCAATGTCGTTCTCAAACAAACAAAAGGCAACGGCGGGGGCTGGATCGTGATCACGGCGGGCT
>JBBRUV010000110.1:0-13030 GCA_038247465.1 Cytophagales bacterium | reverse complement strand
TACGCGCTGACGATTGTGTCGGGCCTGACAGTCTGGACGTTTTTTGCCAATGCCTTCACCCAAATCAGTTCGAGCATTACGGCCAATACCAACCTCGTTACGAAGGTCTATTTCCCCCGGCTCATTATGCCCCTGAGTGCGGTGGCGGTGAGTTTCATTGATTTTCTGATTTCGTTGGGGCTGTTTGTGGCCGTTGCGCTCTGGTATCAGTTTATTCCTGACTGGCATTTGCTGTTTTTGCCGCTGTTCATGCTCCTGGCGTTGCTGGCCGCGTTTGCGTTCGGGTTGTTCTTTGCGGTGGTCAACGTGCGTTTCCGCGACATCGCTCAACTCATTCCCTTCATCGTGCAGGTCGGGTTCTATATTTGTCCCATCGCCTACAGCAGTGGCAATGTAGTTGGGCAACAATGGCGGGGCATATCGCTCTACGACGGCTATATTTTTAATCCGTTGGTCGGTATCATCGAAGGTTTTCGGTGGTCGTTGCTGGGCGGCAAGTCATTTTTTGACCCGCGCAGCGTCGTCTATTCCGTTGTGATTGTGCTGGTGACGCTACTGCTGTCCGTATATTTTTTCCGCAAACGAGAGAATACCTTTGTGGATGATATTTAATGAACCATGTCCGTAATCACTGCCGAAAATATTTCTAAGCAATACATCATTGACCACCAAAAAGGAAAGGGCGGTACGACGCTGCGCGATATGCTGGCCGAAAACGCCCGGATGCTCTTTGGTGGCAAAAAAAGCAGTTCCTCTGACGGTTTGAGCCGCGAGGAGTTCTGGGCTTTGCGCGATGTTGATTTCAGCATCGAACAGGGCGACCGCGTGGGTATTGTGGGTCACAACGGAGCGGGTAAATCAACGCTGCTCAAAATCCTGAGTAAAATTATTGAACCCACCACCGGGTCGGTTCGTATCAAGGGCCGCGTTGCCAGTTTGCTTGAAGTCGGCACCGGGTTTCACCCCGAACTAACGGGCCGCGAAAACATTTTTCTCAACGGCTCGCTGTTGGGCATGACCCGCACCGAAATTAAACGGCAGTTTGATGAGATTGTCGCTTTTGCGGGGGTCGAAAAATTCTTAGACACACCCGTAAAGCGCTATTCGTCAGGCATGTACGTCCGGCTGGGGTTTGCCATCTCCGCTCACCTCGATCCCGAAATTATGATTGTGGACGAAGTGCTGGCCGTTGGTGATGCCGAATTTCAGAAGAAAAGTCTGGGCAAAATGCGGGATAATTCGGCGAGCGGGCGCACCATTATTTTTGTGAGCCACAACCTGACCGCCGTGCAGTCGCTCTGCAACCGGGCGTTGTATTTCGAGCGCGGACGGCTTATCGAGCAGGGCGAAACCAATCAGGTTATTCAGTCGTATCTGAGCAAGGTCTCGAAAACCCGGCTCCTCCGCGAGTGGAACGATCCCAAAACGGCCCCTGGCAACGACCTCGTTCGGGTAAAACGCATCGAACTGATTCCTGAATACCCCGACGGTATCACCCATATTGACGTGAGAACGCCGATGACGGTGCGGTTTGAGTTCTGGAATCAGATGGACCGGGCCAACCTGAACCTGTCTATGCACCTCAATTCACTGACTGGCGAATGTATTTTTAACGTCGGCACCGCGTCGCAATCCTGCGATAAAGGGGTGTTTTCGGGCGAGTGCGTGATTCCGGGTTATTTCCTGAACGATGGCTCCTATACGATCTCGATGATGATTGTGAAAGACACGGCCACGCCCTTGTTTCAATTGGAAGATTCCCTGACGTTTGAAGTCGAAGATTACCGCGACGGGGTGGCCTGGTACGGCAAGTGGCCTGGCTATGTGCGCCCGCAGTTTCCGTTCACACTTTCATCCGTTACCAATGAACAGTTATCAGTTATCAATGAACAGTGAGCATTGATAACTGTTCATTAATAACTGATAACTGAAGCCATGATTAACGTAACCAAATCATATCTGCCTGACTTAGTCGACTACACCCGTTACCTCGAAGGCATCTGGGATCGGGCGTGGCTTACCAACGATGGCCCGCTCCTCCGCGAACTCGAAGGCCAACTCCGTGATTTTCTGGGCGTAAAACACCTGCTCTTTACCACCAATGGTACAATTGTATTGCAGATGGCTCTCAAAGCCCTGAACATCACCAACGAGGTGATTACCACCCCGTTTTCTTACGTTGCCACCACCAACGTTTTGCTCTGGGAAGGCTGCACCCCCGTTTTCGCCGATATCAGACCCGCCGATTTTTGCATTGATGCCGACAAAATAGAACGGCTCATCACCGAGAATACCGAAGCAATTTTAGCCACACACGTGTATGGCAACGCCTGCCAGATTGAGCAGATTCAGGAAATTGCCGACCGGCACAAGCTGAAGGTAATTTACGACGGAGCGCACACCTTTGGCGCGACCTACAACGGTAAGTCAGTGCTGAGTTACGGCAACGTGAGTACGTGCAGTTTCCACGCCACCAAAGTTTTTCATACCGTTGAAGGCGGCTGCATCGTCACCGACAACGACGCGATGGCAGCACAATTGCGGAATTATCGGTCGTTCGGCCACCGCAACGACGATTATTTCAGCGTCGGTATCAACGCCAAAAACTCTGAGTTTCATGCGGCAATGGGCCTGTGTGTGCTGCCAAAAGTGCCAGCCATTATTGACGCCCGTAAGCAGGTGTTTGGCTGGTATGATGCCCGACTCGATTTCTCTAAACTCGCCCGCCCAGCGCTGTCGCCCGGCATGGCCTATAACTACGCCTACTACCCGGTGGTGCTGCAGACCGAAGCCGCGCTTTTTGCCGTGACTGATGCACTGAAGGTCGACGGAATTGTGCCGCGCCGGTATTTTTACCCGTCGCTCAATACGCTTGATTTTGTGCAAAAAGCGCAACCTAAAACCCAGCAATGCCCTGTTTCTGAAGATATTGCGTTGCGGGTGCTGAGTCTGCCATTGCACCCGGCCCTGCCCGAAAGCGACGTGGAACGGATTTGTGCCATCGTAAATCAGACGGTATGATGACGCTCGTGCCGGGTATGATTGGCCTAATTTGGTCAAGTTTCTTTGACGGATTCTTTAGTGTTTTTCGCGTTTCCCTTTTCATTCTTCACTGCTTTTACATCGGCCACCTGGCCCGGCACATTGCCCGGCGGTCGCTGACGGATTGGCTGCTGATTTGCTTTTTGCTTTTTACGGGCAGCGTTATTTTTACCGGCTTCGTGCTGTCGGCGTTGTTTCTGACGGCCAACGTCTGGGCCTGGGCAATAGCGGTGTTTCTGACGAGTGCGGTGCTGGGTTGGGTATTGCGGCTGTTGAGCAAAACGGATTCGTTTGCTATCGGGCCGTTGATTTTTGACCGTTGGCAGGATGCCCGGCGGTGGTTTTCCGGCCTTACCCCGTTTCTGAAATTCGTGTTTGGCACGATGTTCATCACGCTCACCGTCACCGCCGTTACCAATCTGCTGCTGGTGTTGTTTACGGTGCCGAACGAGTGGGACAGCATGACGGGCCACCTAAACCGGGTGGTGCAATACATTCAGCGCGGTTCGATGCGGCACTTCGGCGGCACCAACTGGAACATAGACACCTACCCCAAAAGCGTCTGTACCATACAGATTTACAGTTATTTACTAACAGGCCGCTTCGAGAATGCCTTCAAACTGATTCATCACCTGAGTTACTGGACGGCGATTGTGGCCGTTTTCGGAATCGTGCAGCGCATCACGAAGGGGGTATCGTCGGCGGCTGTTTTCTGCGCGTTAGTGTATGCATTGCTGCCTGATTTTCTGATGCAGGCAATCACCACCGAAACCGATATTGTGCTGACGGCCTACCTGAGCGTATTGCTGTATATGCTGTTTTGGTTTCACGAAACCAAAAACAACCGCTATCTCTGGCTGGCCGGCATGGCCTTTGGGCTGGCCTTTGGGCATAAAATCACGTTCGCGTTGCTGTTGCCGTCCGTTTTTGTGGTGATGGTTTATACTGTTTTCTGGTCAGATAGCCTGAAAACGACGGTTACCCGGACGTGGAAACTCGGCGCGGCCATTGTGGTGGCAATGTGTTTGTGGACGTTTCCGGCGGGCTACCTGAAAAACATCGAAGCGTTCGGCCACCCGATTGGGCCACCCACTGCCCTCAAACATCAATCAGTGGAGCGGGCCGGTTCGTTCAAAAACCTGCTCGTGCAGGGAAGCCGTAACTTCATTCGCTATGGCTACGACCACGCCAACCTCGACGGTATCCGCAGTACGCCAACCGGCGTTGCTATTAACAAAGCCATGCGAACGCCGTTGGTGGTGCTGGAAGACAAGCTGCATCTGCGGCTCGATGAAGTGACTGAGTTCTCGATTCAGCCGTTTTCGTTCGACCGGCGGTTCATTTTCTACAACGCCAATCCGTATTGGGGCATTTTTGGTTTCGGGCTGATTCTGCCGTTTGCCGTGCTGTTGCTGGTGTTTGTGTTCCGGTCGGGGCCGCTGCTGATACTGGCGTTGGCATTGGTGTTGCATTTTGCCGCGCTCTCATTTTCAGCCCCTTACGATCCGTTTAAAGGTCGTTATTTCATCGAAACGGGGTTGTTTGGTGCGCCGTTGCTGGCGTTGTTATTCAGTAACCAGTGGGTTAGCGTAACCTTGCCGGGCCGATTCGTCTGGAAAACTTACGTTGGCTTGGTCGTGATTGTCGGTTGTACATCGGCCCTGACGACGGTGTTTCTGAATACGCGGGCGTTGCCGTTTGCCTGGCGCGGGCCAAATGGCACGGCGTACCCGTCGGCGTTTGAAGCCGACCGAATCAGGATGATGACTATCGGACGGCCCGATACCTACCAGGCGTATTTGCGGTTCGACCAACTCGTGCCAGAAACGGCAACCGTGGCCCTCGGTACCATCAACGACGATTATGAATACCCGTTGTATGGCCCCAAATTGTCGCGTCGGCTCATTGCCATTAACCCGTTTGAGCGCGGAGTGCAGCCGATTCCGGACGAAGCGGATTACCTGTTTTTCTCGAAAAACGTGATCAAACCAAAACCCGGCGACCTCCGGCTTGGCACCGATACCACCATGACCGAAGGTGTTGTGGTGCGCGGAGAAGATTATTACTTACGAAAACTGAAATGACGCTCGCCATCATGCAGCCCTATTTCCTGCCGTACATTGGTTATGTGCAGTTGATGAACACGGTGGACAAGTTTGTCTTTTATGACGATGTGGCCTTTATCAATCGCGGCTGGGTGAACCGCAACCGGATTCTGGTCGGCGGTAAGGATTTTATGTTTACTGTGCCGCTCAAAGACGCGAGTCAGAACAAGCGCATCTGTGATATTTCCCTGGCCGACGACCCGAAATGGCGCGGTAAACTCCTGCAAACCATTGGGCAGAGTTACCGAAAAGCCCCGTTTTATGAAACGGTTATGCCGATGACGGAGAAAATCGTGAGTTTTGACGCACCGAACGTTGCCGATTACATTTTCCACAGTTTTACCGAGCTGACGGCGTATCTCGGTATCACCACCGCGTTGGTGCCATCGTCAACCCTGTATGAAAACGAGCAGTTGAAGGCGCAGGAACGAATCATTGACATTTGCCGGTGGGAGGGAGCCACGCACTACATCAATCCCGTTGGCGGGCAGGAACTGTATGATAAACAGACGTTTACGGATTTAGGGATGAAACTGAGTTTTATCCAGTCCCGGAAGCGCGAATACCCGCAGGCGGGCAACAAGGGGGAGTTTGTCTCGTGGCTCTCGATTCTTGATGTGCTGATGAATAACGACTTGCCAACCGTGCGGCTGATGCTGAATGATTTTGAGTTGATATAAACTTTTTTCTATGGCTAAAATCGTCATTTTTGGCGTTCTCGACACCGCCGAACTCGCCCATTTCTACCTCACGCATGACTCTGACCACGACGTTGTGGCCTTCACTGTCAGCCGTGAATACCTGACCGCCACCGAATTTTGGGGGCTGCCGGTGGTTGCCTTCGAGGATGTCGAAACACTGTTTCCACCCGCCGACTTTCAGTTTTTCGCGCCTATGACGGGCCGGAATATGAACCGCAACCGCGAGCGAATTTACAACGAGGCCAGAGCCAAAGGCTACACCCTGATCTCGTATGTGAGTTCTAAACTGACCATGTTTAACAACCCGATTGGCGATAATTGCTTCATCCTGGAAGACAATACGTTACAACCTTTCACCACCATCGGTAATAACGTGGTGATGTGGAGCGGCAACCACATCGGGCATCACGGCCAAATTAAAGACCACGTATTTTTTACGTCGCATGTGGTGCTGTCGGGGCATTGCGTGGTGGAGCCGTATTGTTTTTTTGGGGTCAATGCCACCATCCGCGATTACATGACCCTGGCCCAGGGAACGCTCGTGGGCATGGCTGCCGCCATCACCAAAGACACCGAAGAGTGGGGCGTTTATGTGGGCAACCCCGCCAAAAAGCTGCCTAAGGTGAGTTACGAAATGTATTAAATGAATCTGCTACTGATCGGCCATGATGCCAACCGCGCCGGGGCGCAACTTGTGCTACTACAACTGATGCGCTTGCTAAAGCAGCAGTCAACGGTGCAGATGCGGTTGCTGTTGGGCGCGGGTGGGCCGTTGCTGGCTGATTATGAAGCACTTGCACCCGTCACGATCTGGCCCGCCGATGACCCGCACATCATCAATCCGGTAGCAGATAAAGTGCTGGCAAAATTGGGCCGGTGGGAACAGGCCCGGCAGCACAAAGCCGACCGACGGCAACAGGCCATTAATCAGGCACTGGCGGTAAATGAGGTGGATGTGGTGCTGGTGAACACCGTGAGCAGCAGCTACTGGTTTGGGCAGTTAGCACTGCCCGATGGGGTGCGCGTGATTACGTTCGTGCATGAACTGGCAATGTCGGTGAAGATGTATGCCGATGCCGACGCGCTGGCAAACCTGTTTCGGCGCACCGATCACGTACTGGCGGTTTCAGAAGCTACCGCCACTTATTACGTTGACAATCATGGTGTTGGCCGCGATAAAATCACGCTGTTTACGCTGATTGACACGCCGGCGTTGCAGCAAAACATCGCCCTCGCCCAGCAGCAACCCAGCCCGTTTCCCGCGCTTGGAATCCCCGAAAACGCCGTGATTATCGGTGGTTGCGGCAATGCCGAATGGCGCAAAGGCAATGATTTGTTTGTGACGCTGGCAACGCTGGTAACGGCGCGAAATACAACAATACCGGCCGGCGGTGAGCCGCAAAATTTTGCGGCTCTACATATACCGATTCATTTTGTTTGGGTTGGGATGCCGCCCGGCCCGTATCGCGACGATCTGTGGCTCGATGTGCAAAAGGCGGGCCTGACCAACCGGGTTCATTTTGTGGAACCTACGCCCGATGTGTTGCGCTACTCGACCCGGTTTTCTGTCTTTGCCCTCACCTCCCGCGAAGACCCCTATCCGCTGGTGGTGCTGGAAGCAGGCCTGAGCGCGGTGCCGGTGGTGTGTTTTGCCGGGGCGGGTGGCTCGCCCGAATTGGTTGAAACTGACGGGGGCGTGGTAGTGCCGTATTTAGAGTTGGCTGCCATGACCGGTGCCATTCTTACCCTTGCCGCTGACCCCACCCGGCGCGAAACCCTCGGCCAGCGGCTCCGCCAAAAAGTACTGACCCGCCACCCCGCCGAGCAAAGTGTGGGCGTGTTGATGAATTTGTTATCGTGAAAACCGACCCCGCTCCGCCCACCGGCTTCATGCCCCAACTCGATTCGCTCCGCACAGTTGCCGTGCTGCTGGTCGTGATTTACCACTGGTTTCCGACCGGCGAAGGCATCAACTGGCTGCCCAACGGCACCATCGGCGTGATGGTGTTCTTTGTGATTAGCGGCTTTTTGATTTCCCGGATTCTGCTCGAAAACCGTAACCGCATTGACGAAGACAAGGCCACGATGGGCGGCACCTACCGCAACTTTTTTGTGCGCCGGGCCTTGCGGATTTTCCCCCTCTATTACCTCGTTATCACTGCCGTGCTGGTGTTTTTGCCGCAGATGCAGAGTATCAGCCCCACGCTGCAATCTGACATCCGTGAGTTTCCGGCGTATTACTACCTGTACGGGTATAATATGCTGTTGCACCAAACCGGCAACTGGGCCGATTTGCTGTCGCCGTTCTGGACGCTTGCCGTTGAAGAACAACTGTATTTAGTTTGGCCCTGGGTGCTTTTTCTCACGCCCCGGCCTTCCCTGAAATGGGCCATTGCCGGGCTGATTGCCATTGGCGTAACGGCGCGGCTGTACGGCTATTTCACCGGCGACCTTGATGGTGTGCTGACCCCGGCCAACGTAGATGCCTTTGGGCTGGGCGCACTCTGGGCCTACACCGTTACCGAAGACCCCGACGAGATTCCCCGGTTCGTTAGTCAGCTAAACCGCCGGGCATTGGTGAGCCTGTTTTTATTCGGCTTTCTGCTGCTTCAGCCCGGCGACTCGCTGGCGGTGGTGCTGTTTCAGCGGCTTATCATCTCCATTTTGGCGTTGTGGTTTGTGGTGGGCGCGAGCCGGGGCTTCGGCGGGCCGCTGGGTGCGGTGTTGAACAACAGCGCGATGCAGTTTGTGGGTCGCATCAGCTACGGCATTTACGTGTTCCATATGCTGGTGCCGGGCGTTTTCATGCCGTTGCTCCTCCGCACCGTCAACCACTTTGCCCACCTCTCCGAACCCGGCTACTGGGCGCATCGGATTATCAGTTTGACCGTGTTATTGGTACTGGCTTCGGCCTCGTGGTTCTTCTTCGAGAAGCCGATTAATGAACTTAAAAAACGGTTTCGGTAGAATGAGAAGGGCCTTTAATCTGCATAGACACCATGCACTTTTCCGGTTGCGTCAAGTACAGTTGGACTTGGATAAACAAGGCCACTCGTTTTGAATGTCCATTTCTTTTCGCCGGTTGCAGCATCGAACGCATAAAAGTTTTTATCAGTGCCGCTTACATACACAAAGCCGTTGGCAACTGCGGGGTTAGACAAAAAAGACCCGTCAATTGTTGTTGTCCACTTCACGGTTCCGGTAATTGCATCAAGGGCATAAAGTGCCATGCCATCATGCACATAGACAACCCCTGCACTAAACGAAGGTGACCGTGCGTAATAGTTTTCTTTTACGGTGAACTGCCACTTTTGTTCACCCGTAGTTTCATCGAGGGCATATAAAGACCTATACTTTGACACATACACCATGTTTTGCCCAATTGCAGGAACTGATAAGTCATAGCCCCCGTCACTGCGTTCAGGGCTAAAAGCCCATTTCTGCTTCCCTGTTTGTGCATCCAATGCGTAAAATGCACCTCTTTGGGGACTTACAAACAAGATACCGTCGGCCACTTTAGGTTTTGTGATTACGCCACTATTATATGTGAAAGCTACGCTCCAAATTTTGGCCCCGGTTTGTGCATCTCTCGCCATTAAATGATCTATACCTACTCCGCAAAGTGGTGTACCAAAGTATAGAACTCCATTTGAAACAGTCACAACAGGGCCAGACAGTATTTTCTCGCAATATGTATAGTACTGCCATTTTTTGGCTCCGGTAAATGCGTCAAGCGCGTAGATATTTAAATCACTACTGCCAACATACACGATTCCATTGGCAATAGTCGGGCTTGCATCAATGCGCCCGCCTGCTCTAAAAACCCATTTCTTTACGCCCGTCTTCGCATCAAAGGCGTATAGATTGCTGTCATTATAACTCACGAAGACCATACCCGTATCAACTGCCGGCACTGAAACCGTATTACTGGCACCCGTTTTGGTCTCCCATCGCTTCAACCCGGTTACAGCATCGAGGGCATACAGGGTCGAATCGTCTGCAACAAAGACAGTACTTCGCTTTGTGATTACAGCCGCTGGTTCTGCTGGATGTTTGGTACAGCTAAAACAACAGATACTGAGTCCGATAAACCACCACAGGAATCTCATAATGTTATTGAATTAAAAGAAACCATCCGGTTTGTGTCTGCTTTCTTTTAGAAGCACAAACCGGATGTACAACGGATTATCAGGAATAACGGTTATCAATGACTTCGTTACAAACGCACAACGTTGAGCCCTGAACGGTTTGCTGAAACGTCCGCCCACCAATTTGCACGATTATCGTTTCTGACTTGTACTTAGGTAGCGAGGGGTCGTAGTAAAACCAATCAAAATAATCGCCTTTAAAGCGGGCCATGCAATCGCCCCGGCCCCGGCGGGCGTTTACAATCCCTGTTGGATAGGGGCCATCATTGGCGGCTGCGTGTTGCAGAATTGTGGCTCCATCGGCAGCCGGTTCAATCCAGGTCGAACTGTCTGCGTATCGGTATCGAACATATTTCCATTGTTCTCCTGCCGTGTGGCTACAGGCCGCATACCATTCAGAGGCCACTAAAACCGCGTCGTGCCAAAACAGCGGGTGGTCAGGATAGCCATAATCTGTTCCTGTCTGGCCGGCAACGGGCTTATACTCACCGCCGTCAGATACCCATTCTACAATGGTTTTATTGTCACCTTCGCCACTATTTAAGGGTAAAAACCGGTTGGGGTCATTTCCATACAACGTGCCGTTGTCCCAGGCAATTACGCCTGAACCCCGCACGAAACCGACTGCAAAACACATTGCTAATGTGTGGTCGAAGTCAATAAGCGGGTGTTCACTTGTTCTCACTGTTCCCTTCGGGTTATCGAGTGGTCTTTCGTAGAACAGACCATTGTGCAGATCATCCTTCCCTTTAACCAGCGTTTCAATATTGCCCCAGATAAACAAAGGGCAAAGCCCGCCCTGAATGGAATTACCATCTGGAAAACCACCAACCGGCACGCCCATACCCAACCGCATGATTTCCATAGAGTGAGCCGCCATGTAATAATTAATGGCATAGTTGAAGTCAACCATGTAGTGCTTCACCGAAGCACCCATCAGATTGACAAGATCAAGCTCTATTTTTTGGAAATAATCGCAGGACTGCTGGGCTTTGGCCGACGACTCGTACCATTGCCGGAAACTTGAGTCAGTAGGTAAGACAGGGCCATTAAAATCCCACTTGATTTTGTTCTTATCGTAATGAGTTGATGAACCGTATGAGCCATAAATGCGCGGACTGATGCCAGCCTGTTGATACATCTGCCGCCGTTTCCGGTAATACGCCTTGTAAAGAACCGACGAGTTGCGTGTGGGGTCAGGTGGATTTGAATCTGCGCCATAGTCGGGCATGGCGTAAAATCCTTCGCCAAACTGGTCGCCTTCCAGCCCGATGTTTTCCACTAATGTAGCACAGCGTTCCGCATCGGCGATAGTAAGGTTTTGTGCGCCATAGCCGCCATCACCGTTGTGGCCTTTGCCTGATTGCTTAAAGCCAAAGACATCGATGGCACTCCGCAGTTGCCAGCGTTGAGGGTTTGATACATTTTCGTCAGCAGAATACTGAATGCCGCCTGTGCCAACAGGATTTGAAACATCGGCCCGTTTTTTGTAAACGGCCAGCAGTTTATTATCAGGTAATGTTACGTTGGTCGGGGCATATTTAGTGCCTCGGTTCAGCCAGCCTGAGAAATCGACCCAGCCCGGAAGTTGTTGCTTTGCCATGTTTGTTAAGTGTGAGGATTAAGAGATATAAATCTCGGTTTGGGCAGAATACGAAACAACTGTATCAGGTTCAACTGCCTCTTTTGATGCCTGTTTGCAATGAAACAGCAACCGGGAGCCACGCGGGTAATCATGAACAGGAAACGAATCAATGCCGATCAGATTTCCTGATTCGTAGAAATACAGATGGTAAGGTGCTCCTGGTTGATAAGTCGTCGATACTTTAGAGACGCTCACACGTGACTCACCACTCGGCAGGGTAATCCAGTCTGTTTTAAGTTTCATGATAGAAGAGTTTGCTTGACGAATGATGACGGTTCCTTGTCCTGTCGGTTCATAAACGGCAATTACAATAGTTGTTGACGAAGACTTCCCTAAGTCGTCAGTGGCAGTTATTACGATACTGTACCGGATGTTAGTCGTTGGTACACCGCTGATAACACGGGTTCCCGGATTAAATGTAAGCCATGCAGGTAAATTTGATGCTGTGTAGGTTAAAGGCTGCCGACTTGTAAATGCTGGAACCGTAAAGCTAAATGCCTGGCCGACAGCCGCCGTTTGTTCTCCTACCGTTGGGGGAGTTGGTGGTTGAGGAACAGAAGTAGTAGTAGTGGTAGTATCATAGGCAATCGTCTTGGGGCTACCCGTCAGGGCAATGTTACTCCCCGCAAAATACACCGCAAATTGTCGGGTGCCGTTTTGGTATTGCGCCGGAATGTCCCACCGATAGCCATGCAGCCCGTTGTCGCCAATGGATGGGCCTACATCCGAAGAGCGATCCCCATTGGCAAGTTTAGTATCGGCCTTTACACCATCAACGTAAAAATCTAAACTAATCGGGGTGTTCAACTGATTGCGGTCGGCGGCCCAGCCCCACAAGGCCGTTGGCTTTGGCGAACCTGCCGCTTCGCTCGTGTTCGGGTAGTCTAAATAGCCAATGGGCGAACCGTAAGTTGTGTTTGTGTTCGACGGTGTAGTAGGCGTAGTGGTCGTCGTTCCGCCAGTAGTCGAAACCGATACCGGAGTTCCATACGGGGTGTTGGCGGGCGTAAACGTGGCCGTAATGGTCTCGCTGGTGCCAATCCGCCGAACCGTTGCGGTCAGCGATGAGGCCCCAATGCCACCTTGCCCGGCTGCATTGGGGTAAAAATCCCGGCGCAGCACGTAAGGTGATTTCGACGCATCGGTCATAAATCCGTAAAACGTGCCGGATGTCCAGCCGTTTCCAGATGCGTTTGACTGACTAACGGCAACCTCCAGCGACACGTTGCCGGGGTTGGTCGCAAACAACGAAAAGCCGTGCGAATTGGGGTCATACGCGTAAGCGAGTTGCAAATTCTGCGCCCATGCAGGTGTATTGGCTGGCATAATTAAGTGGAGTATGGTTTGCTTTTGTCGTTTTGATGATGCAAATATGCCCCCCCCCCCCCC
>JBBRUV010000109.1:0-13100 GCA_038247465.1 Cytophagales bacterium | reverse complement strand
CCATCCGGCAGGGCGAGCAAATCACGACGTTTAACCTGCGCCACGAAGCCGAACCCTACTCAGCGACTAAGCGCCAGCCCAAAACCTGGACTGCGTCCGATGTTTCGCGTTGGCAAAATCGGACGTTTCGGGGGTATCACCGGGCAGACGGGCGGGTCGGAACGGCCAATTACTGGCTGGTGCTGCCGCTGGTATTCTGCGAAAATCGCAATATCGAAAAACTCAAAGATGCCTTCGAGCGTGAACTTGGCTATGCCCAGCCCAATACCTACCAACAGCAGGTTCGGGCGTGGCGGCAGCAATACGAAACCGGCACGTTGACGTTGAACACGGCTGATAAACAGGCAATTGTCTCAACCCAAACGCCCTATTTCCCGAATGTAGATGGAATCAAGTTTTTGACGCACGACATGGGCTGTGGCGGTACCAATCAGGATTCGCGACTATTGGCCGCGCTCTTTGCCGCCTACGCCAACCACCCCAACGTGGCCGGGCTGACGGTGCTGAGTCTGGGTTGCCAAAAAACGCAATACGACGATCTGCTGGCCGAAATTCAGGCCCGGAACCGCATGGGTAAGCCATTCAGCAAGCCGCTCCTGTTTTTTGAGCAGCAACAATACGGCACCGAGTTCGCCATGCTGTCGGATGCCATCGGGCAAACCTTCGCCGGATTGGTCGAGGCCAACAAACTCACCCGGCAACCCGCGCCCCTCTCAAAACTCAGTATCGGTCTGAAATGTGGCGGGTCGGATGGATTTTCGGGCTTGTCGGCTAACCCCGCCTTGGGGCATTTGTCAGACGTGCTGGTGGCTCTGGGCGGAACCACGCTCTTAGCCGAATTTCCCGAACTCTGCGGAGTAGAGCAGGAACTGATTGACCGTTGCGTAACCGACCAAAAAGCCCGCAAGTTTGAACACCTTATGCGGATTTATGCCGCCAAAGCCGAAGCCGACGGGTCGGGGTTCGACATGAATCCATCCGTTGGCAACATCAAAGACGGACTGATTACGGATGCCATCAAATCTGCCGGGGCAGCCCGCAAAGGTGGCACCTCACCCGTTGTTGACGTGCTGAACTACACCGAGTTAGCCACTGAACCGGGCCTGAACTTAGTATGTACACCCGGCAATGACGTGTTGGCCACAACCGGGCAGACTGCTGCCGGTGCCACGATAATTCTGTTTACGACCGGCCTCGGTACACCAACCGGCAACCCGATTTGCCCGGTGGTAAAGGTTTCGACCAACACAAAACTGGCGCAGCGCATGGCCGATATTATTGATTTCGACTGTGGCCCGGTCATCAGTGGCGAGCAAACCATTGAGCAATCGGGCGACGCGCTGCTGGAATACGTGATCGGACTGGCCAGTGGCGACGTGCAGACCAAAGCCCAGCAATTAGGGCAGGACGACTTTATTCCCTGGCAATTCGGGGTATCACTCTAACGACTATGTTTAGACTCGACAACAAAACGGCTATCGTCACCGGCGGGGGCAGCGGCATCGGGCAGGCCATTGCCCGGCTGTTTGCCCGGCAGGGAGCCACCGTTCATATTTTTGAACTTACTGCCGATCATGCCCAAAACACGCTGGCGATGATTGCCGACGACGGCGGAACGGCGTTTGCCCACACCTGCGACGTTGGCGATCAGGCACAGGTCATCGCTCGCGTGGCTGATGTTGGCCGGGTTGATATTCTGGTTAACAACGCCGGGATTGCCCACGTCGGCACTGTCGAAACCACGACCGAAGCTGATTTTGACCGGATTGTACGGGTCAATATCAAAGGAATGTATAACTGTCTGCACGCGGTGGTGCCGGTGATGCGGACCAACGGCGGGGGCGTAATCCTGAATATGTCGTCTGTCGCGGCCATCGTTGGCCTGCCCGACCGATTCGCCTATTCGATGAGCAAAGGCGCGGCCATGACCATGACGCTTTCCGTGGCACGGGATTACCTGCACCACAATATCCGGTGCAACTGCATCTCGCCGGCGCGGGTGCATACGCCGTTTGTTGATGGGTTTATCGCCAAAAATTACCCCGGTCAGGAAGCCGAAGTGTTTGAGAAACTCTCTAAAAGTCAGCCGATTGGCCGAATGGCCCAGCCCGCCGAGATAGCAGCAGTGGCGTTGTTTTTGTGTTGTGATCAGGCCGGTTTCATCACCGGCAACGACTACGCTGTGGATGGCGGTTTTGTGAAATTGAATACGTAACAGAGTGAGTCGTTTTTGGTTGGCTGGGGCATAAGTAACCACGAACCAAAACCCACAAACTGAAACAAATGAACCTGAATCTGACCGATAAAATCATTCTCGTCACGGGTGGGGGGCGCGGCATTGGCGAAGGCATCGTGCGGGCGTTGGCCGCCGAAGGAGCCGTTCCCGTTGTCGTCGGGCGCGACGAAGCCGATAACCTCCGCGTGGTGGCCGCCGTTGAAGCCGCCGGGGGCCGGGCCGCGCAGTTTGTGGCCGAACTAACCCAACCGGAAGCCTGTGAGCGGGCCGTTCGGGACGCACTGGCGCAGTTTGGCCGGTTGGATGGTTTAGTGAACAATGCGGGCGTAAATGACGGTGTGAACCTCGCCGATGGTAGTTATGCCGGTTTTATGGCCTCGCTGCACCGCAACCTGATTCATTACTACCTGATGGCCCACCATGCCCTGCCCGCCCTGAAAAGCAACCGGGGCAGCATCGTGAATATCGTCTCGAAAACCGCCGAAACCGGGCAGGGCGGCACCTCGGCCTATGCGGCCGCCAACGGGGGCCGCAACGCCCTAACCCGCGAATGGGCCGTTGAACTGCTGCCGTTCAGTATCCGGGTCAACGCCGTGATTGTGGCCGAGTGCCGAACGCCGATGTACGACGAATGGCTGAACACCCTGCCCGACCCGGACGGGAAACTCCGGCAAATCGTCTCGAAAATTCCGTTGGAAAACCGCACGACCACCACCGCCGAAATTGCCGCAATGGTCGTGTTTCTGCTCTCCGACCAATCAAGCCATACCACCGGGCAATTGATTCACGTAGATGGTGGTTATGTACACTTAGATCGCTCTATTTCATGAAAGTTGGCCTGTTTATACCGTGTTACGTGGATCAGTTTTACCCGCAGGTGGCCGTTGCCACGCTCCGGCTGCTGGAGTCGCTGGGCTGTACTGTGGTGTTTCCGCTCAACCAAACCTGCTGCGGGCAACCGATGGCAAACTCCGGTTATGAGCACCTGTCGGGCGGATGCAACGATAATTTTATCCGCAATTTTGCCGGGTTTGATTACATCGTTTCGCCATCGGGGAGTTGTACGCTGCACATCAAACAGCACCTGCACGAAGCCGATAATACCGAACAAAATTCGGCACAATCGGTTGACAGTCAAGCCCGGCAGATTCGGGAACGAGTTTATGAACTGACCGAGTTTCTGACCGATGTGCTGAAAGTCGAATCGCTGCCAACCCGGTTGCGCTACCCGATGCGGGTTGGGTTGCACCAAAGCTGTCACGGGCAGCGCGGGTTGCATCTGTCGGGGATGTCGGAACAGATGTTGCCCGGTTTCTCAAAGCCGGTGCAGTTGCTGAACATGGTCGAAGGACTTGAACTCGTGCCACTCGACCGACCCGACGAATGTTGTGGTTTCGGCGGTACGTTTTGCGTGGTCGAGGAAGCGGTGTCGGCCAAGATGGGCAAAGACCGCGTGGCTGACCACGAACGGCACGGCGCGGAGGTGATAACGGGCGTTGATGTCTCCTGCCTGATGCACCTCGAAGGCATTCTGAAACGGGCCGGGTCGCCGGTTCAAGTAAAACACATTGCCGAAATTTTGAACGGATAACCCAATGACTGCATTAACCAAACTCCCGCACGCGAAAGCCGCAACGGTCTTTAACCGCGACGAACCCCGCGTGGACTGGCACGACGAAACGTTGTGGTTTGTCCGCACCAAACGAGACCGCGCTGCCGCCACCGTGCCGCAGTGGGAAGACCTCCGCGAGGCCGCTTCCCAAATCAAAAATCACGTCCTGTCGAATATGCACGATCTGCTGGTGCAGTTTGAGCAGAATGCCATTGCCAACGGCATCACGGTGCACTGGGCCGCCGACGCTGCCGAACACAACGCCACCGTTCACCGGATTTTGCAGGACAATAGTATTCGTCAGATGGTGAAGTCAAAATCTATGCTGACCGAAGAATGTCATCTTAACGATTACCTTGCCGAACAAGGTATTGAGGTGATTGACAGCGATTTGGGCGAACGAATTGTACAGTTTCGGGGTGAGCCGCCGAGCCATATCGTGCTGCCCGCCATTCACCTCACCCGCGCCGACGTGGGCGAAACGTTCCACAAACACCTCGGCACCGACGCAGGAGCCACCGACCCGCAGTACCTCACCGAAGCCGCCCGGCAACACCTCCGCGATACGTTTCTGACCCGAAAGGCCGCGCTGACGGGCGTAAACTTCGCCATTGCCGAAACAGGCGGGTTTGTGGTCTGCACCAACGAGGGCAACGCTGATATGGGCGTTCACCTGGCCGATGTACATATCGCGAGCATGGGTTTCGAGAAGATCATACCTCGTCCCGAACACCTCGGCGTGTTTTTGCGGCTCCTCGCCCGCTCTGCCACCGGACAGCCGATTACTACGTTTTCGAGCCATTTTCACCGGCCACGCAATGGGCAGCAGATGCACGTGATTATCGTGGACAATGGCCGGAGCCGTCAACTCGGTCGGCCCGATTTTCGGAACTCTCTAAAGTGCATCCGGTGCGCGGCTTGCCTGAATACGTGTCCGGTATATCGGCGGTCGGGCGGGTTTAGCTACCACAGCGCGATTTCGGGACCAATCGGGTCTATTCTGGCTCCAAACCTCGACATGAAGCAAAACGCCGATTTGCCGTTTGCGTCCACATTGTGCGGCTCATGCACCAATGTTTGCCCGGTAAAAATTGACATTCACGAGCAACTCTACAAATGGCGGCAGGTGCTGATGCAGGAAGGCTACGGCCCACCGGCCAAAACCGCAGCCATGCAGGCAATGGCTTCGGTGCTGGCCTCTCCCAAGTTGTATAGACTGGCGGGCCGGGCCGGGCGCGGAGTGCTTCGGTTTGCGCCGGTGCTGGCCGACAACCGGCTGAATCCCTGGGCTATCCACCGCGAAATGCCCGCACCACCGACGCAGAGTTTCCGGGATTGGTATGTTGACAATGAGCAATTGCCAATAAATAGTGAAGAAAAAACCGAACCTCAGCAGAGCCATTGATACTTGTTCGTTGCTAATTGGTACTTATTTATGACAGCCCGAAACCAAATGCTTGCTTCAATCCGGGCCAATCAGCCGGACTTAATGCCATTGCCCAACACGTTCCAGTTCGGCGTGAACTATCCTGATTTACTAACGACGTTTGCCGAAATACTAACCGGCATCGGCGGACAAGTGATCGAAGTAGCTGATTACGAAGCCATTGCCGATCACGTTCGGGCTTATTATGGTGTGACGGACAACTGGGCCACCACCCTGCCCGAACTGGCGCACCTGGCCGATGTTGACCTGACCACCATCACCGACCCGCACGACCTGGCCCGGCTGAATCTGGCAATTATCGGCGGGGAACTGGGCGTGGCCGAAAACGGCGCGATTTGGGTGGACGAACGCCACTTACCCCATCGGGCGTTGCCGATGATTACGCAATACCTCGCCATTGTTATCCGGCAGTCAACGCTGGTGGCAACGATGCACGATGCCTACGACCGGCTAACAGTGAACGCTACCGGCTTCGGCACGTTCGTGGCCGGGCCGTCTAAAACCGCCGACATCGAACAGAGCTTAGTGATTGGCGCACACGGCGCACGGGGACTGACGGTGTATGTACTAACCGATTCATAAACAGGATAGTAGGCTTAACAAACTGCTGTTAACCGATGCGCGATTATGGAAAGCCCCTCTCAGTTCCTGACCGACACCGCCCTGTGGAACGCCTTCAAAACGGGTGACGCAGCCGCTTTTGAACAGATTTACCGGATGCACAGCCGACACTTGTTGTCGTACGGAAAACGACTTTGCCCCGATTATGATCAGGTGCAAGATGCGGTTCAGGACGTATTTGTCGAAATCTGGAAACGCCGGGCCACCCTCTGCGACTTGAGTACGATCCGGTTTTATTTGTTTCGGGTGCTACGAAACCGGCTGGTGAAACAGATGAACAACCATGCCGACCCATTGCTGCGTCCGCAACTCCTCGACGATGAGACCGACCTGTTCAGCATTCCGTCTGTTGATTTTTTTCTGGCCGAGCAGGAAACCACCGAGCGCGTTCAGCAGCAGTTGCGGTATTGTATCGAGGGTTTGCCACACCGTCAGCGCGAAGCCCTGATACTGGCGTTTTATCATCAGTTGAGCAACCCCGAAATTGCTCAGATTATGAGCATCAATACGCAGTCAGTTACCAACCACATCAGCCGGGCTTTGCTCACCCTCCGGGGCTTGATGACCGGCATTTTGGGCCTGTTACTGTTGCTCTTGCGGTTTGATGCAGGCCGGTTAACCGGAGAATAAAAATTTTCAGAAAAAATTGAGTTAAAACCAGTTGCGTTCGTCTCTTGTGGGCAGAACACAAGCTGGTCATGGATTATCACTATTTTACCTGGAATCAATTGGCGGCTGACTCCGCCTTTCGGGAATGGGTTTTGCGGCCAACGAATGACTCAACCCAATTCTGGACGGAGTTTTTGACCCGGTATCCGCAACAGACCGAAACCGTTCGGCAGGCCCGGCGGGTGGTTCGGCAACTGGCGATGGCTACCGAAGCCCTGTCACCATCCGTAACCGAGGATGAGGAAGAGGTTGTTTGGCAGCAACTCCGGCAACGCATCGGCAACGACGGACAACCGGGCGGGCGCATCGTGCCATTGTGGACACCCCTACGCCCACGCTGGCAGCAAATCCTGGCTGTGGCATCCGTGGTGGTGATGGCGGGTATCGGCTGGTGGTTGCCGGGCCGGATTACCACCCCGCCACGCTCGGCGAATCAGACAACGGTGGCCGACGCAAAAACCGGCCTCATCAACCAGATTAACCGAAGCAACAAGCCCGAAACCATTACCCTGGCCGACGGCAGTACGGTGGTGCTGCAACCGGGTAGCCAACTCCGGTATCCGCGTCAGTTTGCTGATAATCAGCGTATTGTATTGTTGTCGGGCGATGGCTTTTTTACAGTCGTTCGTAAGTCGGCTCAACCGTTCATCGTGTATGCAGGCCCAACCGTCACCCGCGTGTTAGGAACGAGTTTCCGGGTGCGGGCTTTCGCCAACAACCCCACCGTCAGCGTTGATGTCAGAACCGGGCGGGTGTCAGTATCGGCGCATATTGGCACAAACTGGCCCGATCAATTGCGGCAGGAATCACGGGCCGGGGTAATGCTGACTCCGAATCAACGCGCTGTTTTTGAGACTGGTACCAACCGACTTCGGAAAGATTTGGTGGCTGTGCCGGTTCCGTTGCCAACGCCTGCGCCCGTTGCGGAGGAGACCTTCGACGAGCGGCCCGTGACCGACGTACTGGCCCGTCTGGAAGCTATGTATGGGCTTGAAATCCGGTATGACAAAGTTGTTTTGGCCGATTGCACCATTACCACCACCCTCGGCGCTGGAAACCTGTTTAGCCGCCTGACGCTGATTTGCCAGGCAATCGGGGCGAACTACACCGTTGACGCTGGGCAGATTATCATTCACAGTACCGGCTGTACCCCTTAATCTCATCCCTAAACTCTACCTGATACACTATGCTGTAAACCCCGCTGCCATTACCCGAAAACACGACAAAGCCGGTGATGTTCCTGCATCACCGGCCCGCCCTGAACACCACAGATAAGCCCGTTTAGTTGCCCCGTCTGTAGGGATTATTTGCTGTTTCCTGAATCAGAAATCACAAAAACCAACCCAAAAGTATGAAAAGTTTTACGCCATCCCGCAGGCAACTGCGCTGGGTTATGACCGTCTCACTCGTTCAAATAACTCTGCTAATCGCGCTGATGAGCGCGGCACTGGCGCGGCCCGGCAAAGCCAACGCTCAGGAACTGCTCGCCCGGCGGGTGAGCCTAAGCGTGACCCACAAGCCCATAAAAACGGTGCTGTCGCAACTAAGCCGACTCACTACCGCCCGCTTCACGTATAGTTCAACCGTTATCCGGGCCGACCGCCCGGTGTCGCTCGTGGTTGTCAATCAGCCGTTAAGCACCGTACTGGATCAACTCCTGAAACCACTTTCGCTCTCGTATCAGGCTACTGATCAAGAGATTGTGCTGATTCGTACTACTGCTGGCTCGGCAATACCCACGCCGGAAACCGGGAGTCAGGTCTTACCTGACCCCGCTAACCGCGCCGTTACCGTATCGGGTACGGTGCTGGACGAAAAAGGCGGGGGATTGCCGGGCGTGACGGTGCTGGTAAAAGGCACCTCGCAGGGAACCGTCACCGACCCGCAGGGAAAATACACCCTCTCAGTGCCGGGGCCGGACGCAACGCTCGTGTTTAGTTTCGTGGGCTATCTCCCGCAGGAGGTGAGGGTGGGCAGTCAGTCAACGGTGAATATCACCCTCGCGCCCAACGATAAAATTCTGGAAGAAGTGGTGGTGGTGGGCTACGGAACCCAACGCCGGGCCAACGTAACGGGAGCCATTGGCTCCATCAAAACCTCCGACATCAACAATATCACAACGGCCAATGCCTCGGCCCTGATTCAGGGTAAAGTAGCCGGGGTGCGGGTCGAGAACGCGGGTGGTGCGCCGGGGGCCGGAGTTAACGTGATTGTGCGCGGCACCGGCACCTTTGGCAACGATCAGCCGCTGTACGTGATTGACGGAAACATCACCACGTCAATGGATTTTCTGAATCCGAACGATATTGCCGGTATCGAAATCCTGAAAGATGCCTCGGCAGCGGCTATCTACGGCAACCGGGCGGCCAACGGCGTAGTGCTGGTAACCACCAAACAGGGGGGCACGGGGGCTACCAAAATAAATTTCAGCACCAAAGTCGGGATTCAGGGGCCAACGGACCGGCTCAAATTCATGAACGCCCGCCAATACGCCGACTACATTAACCAGGCCGCCGACAACGACAAGCAACCCCGCGCCCTGGCCAACACCACTGCCTTTGACCCCAACGTAGACACCGACTGGCAGAAACTGGCTATCGGCAGTGCGGCCCCCGTGCAGGATTACAGCCTGAACCTCTCCGGCGGTAACGACAACGCGAAGTTTTACATATCAGGGCAGTACTTCGATCAGAAAGGCATCGTGGTCAACTCCGGCTTCAAACGCTACAACCTCCGCGCTAACTCGACGTTTACCAAAGGCCGGTTCCGGCTCTCGGAGGCCCTGGCACTGTCGCGGGCGGTGAATACGCCGAACGTGTGGTGGGGCCGCGAGCGGGGCGAAATCCCGACGATTCCGGTCTTTAACCCCAAAAACGACGGTGGTTTTGCCGGTATTGACCCCGTTTTCAACGGGTTGCCGCGTGGTATCAACTGGTACGGACTCTCGTTTCTAAACGAAAATCGCCAGACCAACGATCAGATGCTGGGCAGTGTCGGGGCCGAATACGAGATCATTGACGGGCTGCGCTACAAACTCAACCTCGGCCTTGACTACACCGTGGGCAATGCCTTCAGCTACCTGCCAACGTTCTTTTTCAGCACCTCGCAGGAAGCGTTTAACAATATCTCGCGGTTAGACGAAGTGAACGTCCGGGGGCTGGGTACGCTGGTTGAACACACCCTGAACTATGGCAAAACGGTTGGTAAACATACGGTTGATGTGCTGGCCGGATACACCCAACAGGTCAATGAATTTCGGTCATTGGGAGCTACCGGGGCCGATTTCCCGACTAACTCGCTGCGGGTGATTGATGCCTCGACGGTGCGGGTAAACGCTACCGGCGACATTCAGCGGAATGTATTGCAGTCTATTCTGGGCCGGATCAACTATAACTACGCCGGAAAATACCTGCTCTCGGCCACCGTCCGGCGCGATGGTTCGTCGCGGTTTGCTCCGCAAAATCGGTTTGGCACGTTTCCGTCGGTATCAGCGGGGTGGCGCATCAGCGAAGAATCGTTCTTCCCAAAAAACAGTATTCTGAGCGATGCCAAACTGCGCGGCAGCTACGGTGTGCTGGGGTCGCAGAACATCGGTAACTACGTCACCACCAGCGTACTGAACATCAACGCCAGCTACTTTTTTGCCGGGGGCGTGCAGCCCGGCACCGCCCTGACCAATTTCGCCAACCCGAATGTGGTTTGGGAAACCAGCAAAACCACCGACATCGGCACTGACCTGAGTTTTCTGAACGGCACGTTTACGGTGGTCATGGATTATTACGACCGCCGGTCGGAGGGCATCCTGACCAACCTGCCCATCCCGACGTTTGGGGGCGTGGGGAGCAGTATTGTCAAAAACGCGGCTACCATCCGCAATCAAGGGTTTGAATTTGCCGGAACCTACAACCACCGCCCCGGCAGCAACGGCCTGAAATACAGCGTTACCGGAAACCTTAGCTCCATCCGTAACCGGGTGCTGGCCCTGGGCGAAGGCGTTAGCCCGATCAACGGTGGCGGGTTTACGCAGGAAAGTTTGCAGGCCACCCGCACCGATGTGGGGCAGCCGGTGGGCAGTTTCTACGGCTTCGTGGTAGATGGCGTGTACAACACCCAGGATCAGATTACCGCTGACGGACGCACCAACGTGCGCCCCGGTGATTTTCGGTACAAAGACCTCAACAACGACGGTAAACTCAATAACGATGACCGCACCTACCTCGGTAGTCCGATTCCGAAGTTTGAATACGGAGCCATTTTCAATGCCACCTATCGCGGGTTCGACCTGAGTCTGTTTGTGCAGGGCGTTCAGGGTAACAAAATCTGGAACGCCAACAAATTCAAGCACTTGTTGGATTTTGGCGGGGATAAACTGATTGCCGGTACGCGGGCCTGGACACCCGCCAACACCAATACCGACATTCCCCGCGCCACGCTTTCTGACCCGGCCAATAACCGGCGGGCGTCGTCTTTTTACGTGGAAAATGGTTCGTACCTGCGGCTGAAAAGTATGCAGTTTGGTTATACGCTGCCCGTTGCCTTCGTCAAAAAAATGCAACTGTCGGGCGCGCGGGTGTATGTGCAGGGCCAAAACCTGCTGACGGCCACGCGCTACACCGGCTACGACCCCGAAATTGGGCGTGGGGGCAGCCCGTCGCAGGCAGCGGGCCTGTTTGGGGCTGGGGTTGACGTGGGGATTTACCCCCAGGCCCGGAGTGTTTTTGCTGGTATTGACATTGCTTTTTAACAACCGATACGATCATGATTTCGATGAAACCAACCAAAATGCCCCGATTTGCTTACCGGGCAATCATGCTGTCGGCCCTGCTGCTGATGTCATCCGTGCTGACCGATTGCAGCGAGAAAGCACTCGACGTGCCGAACCCCAATCAGCTTAGCCCCAGCATATTCTGGCGCACCGCCGACGATGCCGAAAAGGGCCTGGTAGCTACATACGGACCCCTGACCACCATTCAGGGCTGGGGCCGGATGCTGGGAGCTATCCTGACCACGCTGCGGGGCGACGATGTGAACCCCTTCCCGGCGCAGGAAGTGAACGACGTGGGTACGTTTGCCGTAGCCGCTACTGACGCACGGGTGGCCGAAGGCTGGGGCGAATTGAACGCGATTGTGGCGCGGGCCAATCAGGTGCTGGCCAACGTACCAACTATTCAAATGGACGAAACCCGCAAGAAACAGATTTTGGGCGAAGCCTATTTTCTGCGGGCACTGGCGCACTTTTACCTGCTCAACATGTGGGGTACTATTCCGTTGATTAGAAAGCCCGTGAATGCACTGGAGGATATTTTGGTGCCACAGGCCGCGCCCGCCGAGGTCTGGGCCAGTATTAAATCAGACCTGAAACTGGCGCAAACCAACCTCCCGGCTCAACCCAAAGATGTGGGCCGGGCCACGTCGGGCGCGGCCACGGCCCTGCTCGGCAAGGCATTTCTGTACACTAAAGACTGGGCAGCAGCAACCGCCGAGTTCAAAAAAATTGTGGATGGCAGCGCGTATAAACTCGTGCCAAATTATCAGGACAACTTTTCGGCCACGACCAACAACAACGCCGAGTCTATTTTTGAACTGCAATACCAGAACTCGTCCACTGGCAACTGGGGGCCAAGCGGCACACCGAACCCCTGGCGCGGGCAGGCCTGGGAACCGGATATTGCGCCCAAAGGCTACACAAGCCAGGCCGGCACCACCATTAATCGCTGGGTCTTTGACCTGTTTATCAAGGAGAAAACTACTACCGGAGCCATTGACCCCCGCGCCTTCGCCACCATGATCTGGAATTATCCCGGTGCGAAAGTGTACCAGGACGATTTTACGAAGGCGTTTAACGGTACCGATCAAAACAACGTCTGGGTGCGTAAGTACCTCAACTTCGACCGCACCAGTTCGCTCACGCCCGGTAGCTGGGCCTACGCCACCAACAACCGCCGACTCATTCGGCTGGGCGATGTGCTGCTGATGTATGCCGAAGCCGAAAACGAAGCCAGCGGCCCGACACCAGCCGCCTATGCAGCTATGAACCGGGTGCGGGCGCGGGCCACGATGCCCAACATCGCGCCGGGCCTGAGTAAAGATGCCTTTCGGGAAGCGGTACGAACCGAGCGGGTACTGGAACTGACCGCTGAGGGCGACCGCTTTCTGGATTTGCTGCGCTGGGGTACGGTTGCCGACGTGTTCACCAAAAACCGGGCGTTGCGCTCAAACAGTGGCGGGCAGTTTCAGGCCAACAAAAACGAGTACCTGCCCATACCGCAGAACGATGTTAATACAAATCCCAAAATGAAACAGAATCCGGGCTATTAACCGCCCCGCCGATGAAGTCAACACCGTTCCCCGTCTGCCTGCTGGCCACCATGCGTAAACATTGGTGGCTGATACGGTTATGCATTTGGGGAGCGGTGTTGCTGTTGGGTAATACATGCCAGACCGGGCCAAAACAAGCTCCGCTGTTTGCCTCGCTCGATGCCGGGCGAACCGGGCTGACCTTCGCCAATACCATT
>JBBRUV010000108.1:0-13169 GCA_038247465.1 Cytophagales bacterium | reverse complement strand
CGATCAGGTGGGTAATGCCTACGCAGCGTTCTCGCTGGCGATGATTATCGCGCCGTTTTTTGTGGGCATGATTGCTGACCGCTACTTTGCCGCCCAGAAAGTTCTCGGCGTGTTATGTTTGCTTGGGGCCGGGGTGCTGTATGTCATCACTCAAAACACCAATCCCGATTCATTTTTTATGCTCATCCTGGCGTATTGCCTGACGTTTGCACCCACGCTGGCCCTCACGTCGTCTATTGCAATGCAGCAGATGAGCAACCCCGAAAAAGAGTTTCCCGGTATCCGGGTAATGGGAACAATCGCCTGGATTGTGGTGACGAACATCGTGGGGTATTACGGTTTCGGCGACAAGGTTTCGATTTATCAATTAGCGATGTACAGCTCGGTCGTGCTGGGCGTGTTCTCGTTTTTTCTGCCCAATACCCCGCCCAATCCAAGTGCGGGGGCTTCGTTCGGGCAGATTCTGGGTCTCGATGCGTTTAAGCTGTTTAAAGACCGTTCGTTCGCTATTTTCTTCGTGTCGTCGGTGCTTATTTGTATTCCGCTATCGTTTTATTATGCGATGGCAAACCCCGCCCTGACCGATTCGGGGATGCTGAATGTCGAAAACAAAATGTCGCTGGGGCAGGTATCAGAGGTAGTTTTTATGCTACTCATTCCATTGGCATTCAGTAAGTTGGGTGTTAAAAAAATCCTGATTATTGGCTTGCTGGCCTGGATTGCCCGGTTCCTGTTTTTCGGTTACGGCAACCGTATCGACGGACCGGCGGGTTCAGGCGAGTGGATGTTTTATATAGCGATTCTTTTGCACGGCGTTTGCTACGATTTTTTCTTTGTCACGGGGCAGATTTATACCGACAACAAAGCCGGGGCTAAAATAAAATCGTCGGCGCAGGGTCTCATTACGCTCGCTACCTACGGCATTGGTATGGGCATCGGCTCCAAACTGTCGGGCATTGTGCTGGATTACTACACCAAAGATGGCGTGAAAGACTGGACATCGGTTTGGCTCGTGCCGGCGGGCATTGCGGCTGTGGTACTGGTGCTGTTTTTGTTGTTTTTTCGGGATGAAAAACGGGTTGTTCCGGCAGAAGTTGGTGAGTCAGTGGCAGGGCCGGTATAAGGATTTTAGAATAAGAGCCGGGGTAAGTCGGCTCTGTTTACGTTTGCAAGATATGAGCACAAAACCACGACCCCGGATTCAATTTTATGACCACCCCAATGATCCTTACCGGCAGTTTTTGCGGGATGGGATGGATATGACTCCTGATGAATTATTTGTCAGTTTTATGAAAATGCGGGCCAGCCACCGGGCCATGTTTGGTAGTAAGCGAAAAACCACCGAAAAACTCACTATCTCAAAACCGTCGTGGATTTAGACAATCAGGATTTTCTTGATTTCACGCAATGCGCGGCTGACAACCAAGTAACATATATGGTTATCGGCGGGTTTGCGATGTATCTGAATGGCATTAGGCGGAATACCGAAGACTTCGATGTGTGGATTCAACCCACACAGGAAAATGGACAGCGACTTATTCAAACGTTAGCGTGTATGGGTTTTGACGATGACGACTTGCGTCGGGCGAGACAAATGGATTTCTCTAAACCTCAGGTGTTTGGCTTATTAGGAACCATTGATGTATTGACCCGCGTACACGAAAAGTTAGATTTCGATCCTTGCTACGGACGCTCCCGAACCTATCGTGACCCGCGCGGAGTTGAAGTCCATTTTCTACACTTGAACGATTTACGCGAAACCAAAGTCTGGGCCAGACGCGAACAGGATTTACGCGATATTATTCAAATTGACGACTTTCTGAAGGAGATGGAAGAACGCAACAAGCTAAACAATCCGCCCTCTTAAATGCGTCTTCTCTCCTATAACCTCAACGGTATTCGGGCCGCGCTCCGCAATGGCCTGGCCGAGTGGCTGGCCGGACACGATTTCGACGTGCTGTGTTTTCAGGAAGTCAAAGCCACGCCCGATGTGGTTGATCTGTCGGCCCTCGAAGCCCTCGGCTATCGGTATCATGCCTGGCATACTGCCGACAAGAAAGGCTATTCGGGCGTAGCGACGTTCTCTAAAATACCACCTACCCACGTCGTAACGGGCTGTGGGTTAGCGCACTACGATTGTGAAGGCCGTGTTCTCCGTACTGATTTTGACAACCTCACGGTGCTAAACTGTTATTTCCCGTCTGGTACGTCGGGCGATACGAGGCAATCGGTGAAGATGCAGTTTCTGGCCGAGTTCAATGACTTTGCCCAGGCTCTCCGGCAGCAACGGCCTAACCTGATTGTGGTCGGCGATTACAACATTGCCCACAACCCAATTGACATTCACGATCCAATCCGTAACAAAAACACGACTGGTTTTTTGCCCGAAGAACGCGCCTGGCTTGATGTCTGGTTTACCAATGGCTTTACCGATGCGTTTCGGTTTACGCATCCCGACAAAACCGAATATAGTTGGTGGAGTTACCGGGCCGGGGCGCGGGCCAACAACAAAGGCTGGCGAATTGATTATATTTCGGTGGCTGACACGCTCCAATCCCGAATCCTCGACGCGGGCCATTTCGCCGACGCTGTTCATTCTGACCATGCCGGGGTGTGGCTTACACTCTCCTAACAATGTACTACCTTATCTACAAACCGTTTGGGATGTTATCGCAGTTTTCGCCGGAGGGCAACAAGCCCGTACTGGCCGATTTGCCCGTTACGCTGCCACCAGACGTCTATCCCGTTGGGCGGCTTGATGCCGACAGCGAGGGGCTGCTGCTGTTCACGAATGATAAACGGCTGAATAACAGACTACTGAACCCAAAGTTTCGCCATCTGAGAACCTACTGGGCGCAGCTCGAGGGGGAAATAACCAACGAAGCCCTGCATCAACTCGCGGAGGGCGTAACGATTTCAGTCGACGGTAAACCCTACCAAACGCTGCCTGCCCAGGCCGAACGGTTGCCCGACGAACCGACGTTGCCCGCCCGAAACCCGCCGATCCGGTTCCGAGCCAACATCCCGACCACGTGGGTATCACTGACGCTGTACGAAGGCAAAAACCGGCAGGTGCGGAAGATGACGGCTGCCGCTGGTTTTCCGACGCTGCGGCTTGTTCGCTGGGCCATCGAGAACCTAACTGCCGACGGAATGCGCCCCGGCGATGTGAAAGCCCTGACCTGGGACGAGGTGAAGCGCGGGCTGAAACTGACCTGAACGACCACAAAAAAGCCCGTTGCAAGGCAACAGGCTATGATTTTGTGATCCGGCTGGGATTCGAACCCAGGACCCATACATTAAAAGTGTATTGCTCTACCAGCTGAGCTACCAGATCGAAACGCCCCTAAACAGCGCGTGTTTCTGATTTGGGACTGCAAAAGTCGGGTTTTTGCTACGAAAATACAAGAACCCGCTCCGATTTTTTTAGTGCTTCTACCAGCTTGACCGCTTCTACGGCCTCGCGCACGTCGTGCACCCGCAAAATTGCCGCGCCCTTCATCAGGGCAACCGTATTCAGAACGGTTGTGCCGTTCAGCGATTCGTCGGGGGTGATGCCGAGGGTTTTCCAGATGGTTGTCTTGCGCGAAATGCCCACCAGCAACGGTTGATCAAAAAGCTGAAATATGTCTAACTCGTTCAATAACTGAAAGTTATGGGCCGGTGTTTTGGCAAAACCAAAACCAGGATCGAGAATCACATCGTGGGTATGCAGGGCTTCGAGTTGGGTGAGCCGCCGGGCCAACTCATCAATTACTTCGGTGGTTACGTTTTCGTATTGTGCCTGCGCCATCATCGTTTGGGGGTTGCCGCGCAGATGCATC
The DNA here is from genome assembly GCA_038247465.1 of Cytophagales bacterium. Taxonomy (GTDB): domain Bacteria; phylum Bacteroidota; class Bacteroidia; order Cytophagales; family Spirosomataceae; genus JBBRNH01. The sequence continues at coordinate 9,345 of JBBRUV010000108.1, read as the reverse complement.
AGTACATAAGGCACACTCAGCGCGGCAACGGTGGCAAACATGGTGTCGTCGAGGGTGCCGCCCGATACGTCGTTGACCAACACTGCCCCGGCTTCCACCGCCTGCCGCGCCACGGATGCCCGGAAGGTGTCGACCGACAGCAGTGCATCAGGAAATCGGTTTAGAATGGCCTCAATCACGGGCAACACCCGGTCAGCTTCTTCGGGCGGGCTAACGGGAGCCGCGCCAGGCCGGGTCGAGTAGCCGCCGATGTCGAGAAACGTGGCTCCATCGGCCAGCATTTTTTCGGCAGTGTTGACGGCTTGTTCGGTGCTGACGCGGCTGCCGACAAAAAACGAATCGGGAGTAACATTCAGGATGCCCATTACGGCGGGGGTAGTCAAATCAACGAGTCGGCCCCGGCAGTTCAGCGTTTTTTTCGTAATTTTCGGCATTATTTTAGTAGTAAGTGGTTAAGGGATAGTGGGTGGTTTGCTTACGCAAGCGTATTGACGCGTCAGCCAACCAGCCACCGGCCCCCAACCGCCAACCACTATGAATCAAACCGAAGCCGAATATCGCCAAATAATTGACCGTTGCCGGGATTTGTTCCTGAAAAAAAACCACGACTACGGCACGGCCTGGCGCATTTTGCGCTTGCCGAGCATCACCGATCAACTATTTATCAAGGCCAAACGCATCCGCACATTGCAGGAAACTGGCGTAAGCCGGGTCGGAGAGGGGATCGAGCCAGAGTTTGTCGGCATCATTAATTACTGCGTTATGGCCCTGATTCAGATACAGTTAGCTGGTGATTCGCGGATGGATATCCCAACCGACGAACTCGAAACGCTGTATGATGAACAGGTGAATCAGGTGATGACGCTGCTCTTCGCCAAAAACCATGATTACGGCGAGGCCTGGCGCGAGATGCGGGTGAGTTCGATGACCGATATTATTTTAATGAAATTGCTTCGAACCAAACAAATCGAAGACAAACAGGGTCAAACACTGGTTTCTGAAGGTGTAGAAGCCAATTATATGGACATGATTAATTACGCCGTTTTTTGCCTTATTCAACTCCGATGAACACAGCCACTGCTCCGCAGCCCCGAATCAAAACCGGAACCCCCGGTATGACCATTGCCGCCCGAATTGCCCGCACACTGGTGGGCGTGATTTTTATCTTTTCGGGACTCATTAAACTCAACGACCCCGTCGGGACGCAAATCAAACTCGAAGAATATTTTGAGGTCTTCGCGCAGGATTTGCCGTTTCTGCACGATTTTTTCATGGCCCTGATCCCGGCGATGCTGGCCTCTTCGGTGTTTGTTTGTGCGGCTGAGGTCGTGCTGGGCGTGGCGTTGCTGGTCTCCTGGCGGCCTAAACTGATTACATCATTGCTGTTTTTACTGGTTGTTTTCTTCACGTTCCTGACGTTCTATTCGGCCTATTTCAACAAAGTGACCGACTGCGGCTGCTTCGGCGATGCCATCAAACTCAAACCCTGGACTTCGTTCTCTAAAGACATTGTGCTGATGGTCTTGATTTTGTTCATCATGGGCCATCGCAACCGGATGGTCTCCCGCACAACGGGCTGGCTGGTGGCGTTGGCAATCGTATTGTCGGTAGGCCTGGGGGTGTACGCTATTGCGTTTTTGCCGCCTTTAGATTTGCTGCCCTACGCCGTTGGCAAGAATATTCCGACCCTGATGAAAGCCTCGGCCCCGCTCCAGTACGAATATGTGATGGAGAAAAACGGCGATACCAAAACTTTCTCTACATACCCGACCGATACCACCTATAAGTTCAAGGAAATGGTGCTGCTGAACGAAGCCGCCAAGCCAAAAATCACCGATTACCGCGTTTGGAGCGATACAGACGGTGATTTCACGCAAGAGACCTTCGCCGGCAATAAGTTGTTTGTGATCATCAAAAACACCAAAGGCATTGATGCAGGCAGCATTCCGGCCATCCGCGAATTAGTGCAGGGCCTGAAAGGGTCAGCCGTTACGCCGTACATTCTCTCCTCGGTCAGCGATGATGAGATCAACGCTTTCAAACGCGAGTATCAGCTTGACTTGCCGGTTTATAAAGCCGATGCCACCGTGCTGAAAACCATCATGCGGGCCAACCCCGGCACGTGGCTGTTGAGCAACGGAACCGTGCGCGGCAAGTGGCACCACAACACCACGCCAACAGCAGCAAACGTGTTAAGTTTAATCAAGTGATTCAAGTGGTTTGTAGTTTGTGCAGGGCGGCCTGTTCCGTTTCTCCGCGTCAGCCAACTACAAACCACAAACTACAAACTGAAAAACATCTTCCTCATCGGCATGCCATCGTCGGGCAAGAGTACGCTGGGTAAGAAATTAGCCAAGGCCCTGCATTATCATTTTTTCGATACCGACCGGCAGGTTATCTGGCTCGAAGGGCAGCCTATCGCCCGGATTTTTGCCGGGCCGGGCGAAGACTACTTTCGGCGGGCCGAACAACGCGTGTTGCGACGTATCAAACCCGGCCAAAGTCTGGTGGTCTCGACCGGGGGCGGGATGCCGTGTTTTTTTGATAACATGGCCTACATCCGGCAAACGGGCGTATCTATTTTTCTTGATGTGCCACCCGAAACCCTCGCCCAGAGGATGTTGGCCCATGCCATTGCCGACCGGCCTCTGTTTCAGCAAAACGACCCGCAGTTTATGGACAACCTCCGCCTGAAATACAATATCCGCCTGCCGTTTTATCGGCAGGCGGATATTGTGCTAACCGGAACCGATGTTTCAGTTCAGGACGCGATAAAGGCTGTGGGTGGGTGGTTGTGATCTTGATCAGAAAAATACTCCCGCCGACAACACCACACTTGTAACCCGATTGGTGAGCGTGGCACTGGCGTAGTCTGCCGGGTTTGGTAAGCTGTATGGCGTACTGGCCGTTTTGAACGAGTAGGCCGAGCCGGTCAGGTCTGCAAAGAAGCGGTCGCTGCGGTAGCCGACACCGCCAGAAATAGTCAGTGAATTACGGTCGCCGTTGCGGGCCAGTTCGTCAAAGGTTGGTTTGTAAGCCCCTGGCAAATAAGCCACGCCCGCCCGCGCCCGGAAGGTTCCGGCCCGAAACTCACCCCCAGCCCTGAAATTCACCACGTTTTGGTAATTGGCGAGTACGGCTCGTTTCTGGTCGTCTCGAAATGCCTGATTGTCAACCGTTGAGCTGTATCCAGTGGTAGAAATTCGCATCCCGGTATAGCCCACATATTCGGCGGTAGCGGTGATAAAACCACTTCGCCCGAAGAAAATTGTGGCCCCACCCGATGCCCGTAACGGCCCCGTAACCCGGTACGTAAAATCGTTTGGATAGACCGCTACGGTTGGGTTGTCTGGCACAAACGTAGTGGGCCGGCCCTGCGCGTCAGCACTGGGAATACCGATAATATCGGCTCGCAACGATTGATTAAAGGTCTCGCGCAGGTTGCTGACGGTTGGCGTGATAACGTTGACGCCTACCTGCAAAAACGGCGTGGCCCGATACATGGCTCCCAGCGACAGGTTTACCCCGCTACCCCGCACTTCGTTTGACGTGGTTTGCCGCAGACCCCGGTAGACGCGCCCGCCAACGAATGTCTCGTCGTAGTTTTCGGTGAAGGTGTATCGGCTTTGGGTGAAGGCAAACGAGCTACCGATGTAGAGTTTATCGTTGAAATTGGCCGCGTAACCGATGTTCCACTGCGATTGTCGCCCCGACGACGAAAAACTGCTCTGCTGATTCACCGGCACCGTAGCATCGAAGGCCCGGAAATACTGGCTACTGTTGGTCGGGCGCGGGTCAAACAAATACAACTGATAGGCAGCCGCTTCGATAAAATTGGCCTGATTGTCATCAAAATTATACTGCTGATCAAGGGCCGTTGACGAGATTGGCTGGCCCGTGTTGAGGTTATTCACGTAAGAATCTACAATCGAAGAACGATTGTTGCGCCCCGAAAATACCGATTCTGACCCGAAATTGGCCTGTTGCGAATAGCTGATGGCAAAAGTGCTTCGACGCATACTCCGGTTTTCGTTCTGGGGCTGCCCGGCAAACACCAGCGATGCATTGCTGATTGGCACAAACGTGCGGTTGGTTGTGGTGGTGCCGCCGATAAAGTTGGCATCTACCCCGGAGAGCCGTGCCGACGGGCTGATACTCAACTCTGAACGATTATAAAACCCCAATCCGGCGGCATTACCCCAGTTGTTGCTGGCATCGCCACCGAGGGCCGCGTGGTTGCCGCCTATTCCCTGAAAACGGGCCGTGCCGTTGGTGGTCTGTTGCGAAAACCGGAAGGCTTCGCCATCGTACTGAGCCTGTGCGCCGAACGCGAGTGATAAGAAGCCGGCGGTTGCTATGATCCGTATGGGTGTCATTTGTGTAAACGATTTGTATGGTCGGTTCAGGTTCATGATTCGGCTGTGCGTCCGTGAAACTACTCCTTAGAACGCCGGGCAAACAAACGGTTTAATCCCGACATATCTGTAACGAAAAACCCCGCCGGTTGTCAGTACCGGTGGGGTTTTTTTAAGTAAAATCTAAGCCAATGACCCTGAATTACCGGGGGCCTCGACCGCCACCACCACCCGACGATGAACCACCGCCACCTGACGACGAGCCACCACCACCTGATGAACTGCCCCGGCTGCCCCCGCTGTTATACGACGGAGCCGAGTAGCTTGGCTGGCTTTGTGTTGGCCGTGACTGTTGATAGCTCCGGTTTTGTTGCTGATACGAAGGTTGGCTTCGGCTGGATTCTGACTGCTGGTAGCTGCCCCGGCTGTTACCGTTGCCGCTGTTTGAAGGCGTATAACTCCCCTGGCTGTTCTGCCGTGGCCGGGCATAATACTCACCACTGCCGCTGTTGCTGTTGGCCGGTGGTGAATACGTTGACGGCGTATTTGCATTACCCGTTGCCGAACCACGTCCGTTGCTGTTACCATCGTTGTAGTAGTAGCTGCCCCGGCTATTTTGGCGCGGGCTAGCGTAGTAACTGTCACGGTTGGTATTATTATTACCCATGGCGTTGCCGCCATTGTTAGCCGGGTTGTATGTGCCTGTCGCTGCTGACCGCCCGCCTGTGTTGCCGTTGGCAGGGCGGGGCGTGTTGGTAAAGCTGTCGTTGTAGCGGGCCGACGTTCCACCCGGACGTGCGCCATAGGTGCGGGTATTACGGTAAGGATCGGCACCACTCACAATCACATTGTTGTTTACATACACAGGCCGGTTGAAACCACCACCCCAGCCGCCACCAAATCCGAAGGGAGAGTTCCAGTTGTTAAAGCCACCGAAAGCATATGGCGAGAAGAACGGGTCATTAAATCCACCGCCCCAGCCATTATTGAATCCCCAGGGATTGTATGCAAAACTATTACCCCAAAACGGGTCATTGAATCCACCACCCCAACGATTAAAACCACCGCCCCAGCGATTAAACCCGCCAAAGCCACCTCCTAAGCCCAGACCTACGTTAAAGCCGTTGCCAAACCCGTTGTTAAAGCCGTTGCCAAACCCGTTGTTAAAGCCCCACTGATTCCAGCGAGACGAGTTATAAGCGGGATTGTCTAAACCGGCGTAGTAGCCGTTGGTAAACCCGTCGTTATACGAGCCGTTGCCATTGTCTGTTCCCCAGCCCGGGTCGGAAGAAATACCCCGGTTTAGATTGCGGGTGCTGAGTTCTGAGTAATATTCATCCTCGTTAGCCGAATAGGGCTGCTGATTATCTGCGTAATCGGGGTTAGCGTTGCGGTTGTTTCGGCGCAAAGACCCGGTGTTACGAGTGCTTTCTGTAGGGGCGGTTGTGGGCCTTTTTTCGGTATAGTCGCGGCTGTTATCGGCATAAACCACCGCACTGCCTGAGTTGCCGTATAGGTCGTCAACTTCGCCGGTCTGCGCTGTCTGCTTGCTGGTGTTGCACGAAAACCCGACCGCCACCACAGCGATTAGCGTCAGGTACTGCCACGTGGGTTGTTGCGTCTTCATCTGGTTAATTAGTTAGTAATGAGGGTTTATAAGCCTTAAATCTGTATCCGTAATACCCTTTGAGGGTATAACGCATTTGCGGTTTCTTTGATTACAAACATAGCACAAAAACCTATCTTTGCAAGTCATCACAGGGCTTAGACCCTTATTTCTAATAAAAGTTTAATTTATTTATGGCGAACGCACTCCCTACCCGTGCCGAGAATTATTCCGAGTGGTATAACGAACTGATTAAACGCACCGACTTGGCCGAAAACTCTGCCGTGCGCGGTTGCATGGTGATCAAACCCTACGGCTTTGCCATTTGGGAAAAAATGCAACGGGCCTTAGACGATATGTTTAAAGAAACCGGACATCAAAATGCTTATTTCCCGTTGTTTATTCCCAAGTCGTACCTGAGTAAAGAAGCGAGCCACGTCGAGGGTTTTGCCAAAGAATGTGCCGTTGTGACGCACTACCGGCTCAAAAATGCCGAAGATGGTTCCGGCGTGATTGTTGACCCCGATGCCAAACTCGAGGAAGAACTGATTGTGCGCCCCACCTCAGAAACCGTGATCTGGAGTACCTACAAAAACTGGATTCAGTCGTACCGCGACCTACCGCTGCTCATTAACCAGTGGGCCAACGTGGTGCGGTGGGAAATGCGAACCCGGATTTTTTTGCGTACTACTGAGTTTCTCTGGCAGGAAGGCCACACCGCCCACGCCACCGAAGCCGAAGCCCGCGCCGAAACCCGGCAGATGCTGGATGTATATGCCACATTTGCCGAAGAATGGATGGCAATGCCAGTAGTGAAAGGCCACAAAACAGCTAATGAACGCTTCGCCGGAGCCGATGACACGATGTGTATCGAGGCTATGATGCAGGACGGCAAAGCGTTGCAGGCCGGCACGTCGCACTTTTTGGGGCAGAACTTCGCCAAAGCGTTTGAGGTGCAGTTTCTGAATAAACAAAATCAATTAGAGCACGTCTGGGGAACATCTTGGGGCGTGTCAACCCGGCTCATGGGCGCACTCATCATGGCTCATTCTGACGACAACGGGCTGGTGCTGCCGCCCAAACTGGCCCCGATTCAGGTGGTTATCGTTCCGATTTTTCGCACCGACGAACACCTTGCCGCCATCACCGAAAAAGTGAAACCGATGATGCAGGAATTGAAAAAACTGGGTATTTCCGTCAAATTTGATGATTCGGATGCCAACAAACCCGGCTGGAAATTTGCCGAGTACGAACTGCGGGGGGTTCCTGTCCGGCTGGCAATGGGCGCACGCGACATCGAAAACGGCACCGTTGAGATTGCCCGGCGTGATCTCAAAACCAAAGAAACCGTACCGTTCGACGGCCTGGCTCACCGCATCGAAACGCTGCTGGCCGATATTCAGCAGACGATTTATGAACGCGCCGACCGATTCCGCACCGCCAACACGTTTCGGGTTGATACGTTTGCTGAGTTTCAGGAGCGGCTCGAAACGGGGGGCTTTCTGCTGGCGCACTGGGACGGCACGTCCGAAACCGAAGAAGCCATCAAAGAATCCACCAAAGCCACCATTCGTTGTATTCCGTTAGACCAGGAAGCCGAAGCGGGGGTCTGTATTTTCTCCGGCAAACCGTCATCGGGGCGCGTGGTATTTGCACGGGCGTACTAATGGGAATGAGGTCTGGTACCACTTTGTTGATACCTAAGAACTACGAATACGCCTTTTGTGGGTCCATTAGTTGTGCCGGTTTTTAATCCATTGAATAGACACTTACCAGATGACGGTTTTCTCTCTCCCTGATTTACGCCGTATTGTGGTACGGACCCCGACGCTGTTGACAATTGCCGTTGGGCTGGCATTCATTGCTTACCAGCGGTTGGTCGGCCCGCTCCCGATGGTTGTTCAGGTCACTTTTTGCGGTTTTTTGCTGGTAATTGCGGGCATTCCGCACGGTGCGCTCGATCACCTGGTAGAGCGCGAACGGGCGACTCGGTTGGGTAAATCATTTTCGCTGTTTCGTTTTCTGGTAAAATACCTTTTCACGATGGGCGTATATGCCGGAGCCTGGATACTGGCTCCGGTGCCGTGTTTACTGGTGTTCCTGTTGATTTCGGCTTGGCACTTTGGCGAAACTGATCTCAATAACGTACCCCAAACGGCGTATTGGTCGTTGGCCCGGCTGTTGTCAGGAGGGTTTGTGCTGGCGTTTATTTTGCTCACTCACGCTGCCGAAACCACTCCTATTCTGGCGCGCATTGTGCAGGAGGATACTTTAGCCACAGTTATCTGGCGGGCCCTTGTGGCAGAGTCTAGGGCAATGTTGCGCGGCTGGGCTACGCTGACGCTGGTGCTGGTCATGCTGGCCTATAGCCAACGCCCGGCCTTGGTTGATGGCTGGCGTATGGCGCGGTTGGTAGCCCTCGTTAGCATAACGTATTATCTGCCCCTTTTGCCCGCATTCATGCTGTATTTTGGCGGCTGGCACGCGCTGAGTTCGTTCAATACCCTGCGCGACTATTTGCCTCTTAATACTAAAAACCCGGCTGAAGCAGTTTGGCAGGTCTGGTTGCAGTCGTTGCCATTGACGGGTATAGCGTTCGGTTTTTTGGGTGTTTGTGCTGTAGGCTGGTACTACGCGGCCCCCACTCTTGATCCGCTACCAATTTTGTTTATTCTGCTTTCGCTTATTACCTTACCGCACATTAGCGTAATGCACACTGTGAACAAAACGCAATCTTCTGGTTAGTAGTCTACTAGGAGAGAAGATTTCTCTCCGGAGAGCAGTAAGTGTTATTTTGTCAGGATGCTATTTTGCTGGTCATTCCCGTTGCCTAAAAAAATTGTTTAGTTTATTTTCATTATTCTTAAACAATCCAGATATTTGTCGTGTTATGATTCCGTTAATTGATTGTACCATCTCCTAACTTAATTCAAATTTTTACGTGTTTACTACTATGCTGAACCAATTTTTAACCATTTTGCTGGAAACGCTCCAGCCGGGCGACGTGATCGGATTCACGTTCTTCACGGGCTACATGTCCATGTTCGCAGCCTCTGTGTTCTTCTTTTTTGAGCGCGGTCAGGTTGACGGTAAGTGGAAAACGTCGATGCTCATTTCGGGACTTATTACCATGATTGCCGCCGTTCACTATTTCTACATGCGGGATATCTGGCTCGATACGCACACATCGCCAACCGAGTTCCGCTACATTGACTGGACGTTGACCGTGCCCCTGATGTGCGTGGAGTTCTACTTGCTCATCAAGCCGTACGGTGGCAAAACCAACGTACTTTGGAAATTGATCGGCTACTCGGTGTTCATGCTCGTGGCTGGTTACATCGGTGAGTCAATTGACCCGAAAAACACGATAATCTGGGGTGCAGT
>JBBRUV010000107.1:0-13212 GCA_038247465.1 Cytophagales bacterium | reverse complement strand
TTGCTCAACGGGGCGTAAAAACTCGGCCAGCCCGTACCTGATTCAAATTTGGTGTCGGAGCTAAACAGCGGCTCTTTGCAACAAATACATGTATACACACCGGCTTGTTTGTTGTGCAGCAGGGGCCAGGTTCCGGCGCGTTCTGTGCCAGCTTCGCGAGCCACAGCGTACTGATCTGGGGTCAGAATTTTCTTCCATTCGGCGTTGGTTTTCACCACCCGGCGTGGCGGTTTATTGTCGGTTGGTTCGGTCATTGTTGGTATGCTAAAGCGGACAGCGGCCTGCGCCAGCGGAGCCGTGAGCAACAGCCCGCCCAGCGTTTGAAAAAATGTGGTTCGGTTCATAGTATAAAAAATTCGGGGTTATTGGTTTGTAGTTAGTGGCTTTGCTGTCTTAAACATGACAAGCATTGACACGGTAACTATGAACCAATAACCCCGAACTACGAACGTAGGTTTGCTTACTTAGGCATCAATACCGTATCAACCACGTGAATTACGCCGTTCGACTGGTTTACATCGGCGATGGTTACGATAGCACTACCACCTTTTTCGTCCGTAATTTGTACTTTTTTGCCTTTCAGCTTAGCTGTCAACATACCACCCTGCACGGTTTTGAATGAGGTTGAACCGTTACCCTCTTTGATCATCTTGATCAGGTCAGCGGCAGCTACTTTGCCCGCCACCACGTGGTAGGTCAGGATCGAGGTCAACGTGGCTTTGCTTTCTGGCTTCACCAAGGTCTCAACCGTACCGGCTGGCAACTTACCGAATGCCTTATCGGTTGGCGCAAACAGCGTAAATGGGCCCGGGCCAGACAATGTTTCAACCAAACCGGCAGCTTTCACAGCGGCTACCAGCGTGGTGTGTTCTTTCGAGTTCACTGCGTTCTCGATAATGTTTTTGGTTGGGGACATGGCCGCACCGCCTACCATTACTGATTGTGCGTTGGCGTTCAGGGCTACGAAAGCGAACAGGCCGAAAGCAATTGATTTGATTGTGTTTTTCATTACCGGACTATTAATTAGTGATGTATTGGTTTGTGTAAGTTGAAGCAGTGTTGCAACCGGATTACACACACACTTACGCCGTGTTTAACGATTTAGTTTTTTTCGGGGCTAAAAAATCGGTAGTTTTTTGATTGTCAACCAACAATAACAAGAAACGCCAGCATGAAGATGCGGGCGTTTCTTTGTAGTTACACGTTTCCAATCGCCACCAGATTGCTCAGCGTCGGCGTTGGGCTACCTCCTTTTTTCTCGATGGTTACGGCAAAAGCATTGGCGCGGGCAATGGCACGGGTCTGTTTCTGTACGTCGCCGGTCAGGTTAAGTACACCGGCATCGGTGGGTTGTGGTTTGCCATCGGCACCAATCACCAACCCCCAAAGTTGGTACTGTTGGTCGGCAGGGAGGGGCGGCATTTTGTCAATGGCAACGGCTATCTGCTGCGTTTTTTCGTTCCAATAAACCTGCATTCCGCCACCGGGCGCTTTTTCGTTACCCCGCACCCAGAGAATCGTGGTGCCGGGTAGTTTCAATAAGGCAAGGGCGTCATTCTGGCTTTGTTGCCGGGCGCGGAGGTCCGTTAATTGGGTCTGTAACTTTCCGTTACCTGACTGCAACGAAGCCGTTGTCTGCTGGTTTTGCCGCAGTTGCGAGATCAGAAAATAAGAAAACACCAGCATCACAACGGCCACCGACGCAGCCGCTACCCACGACATCGTGAAAACGGGCCGCGACACGGTAAACGTGCCGCCCGCCGGAGCCGGGGGTGCCGCCGACGAGCTATTACTACCCAACAGTGGCTTCACGGGGGCTTCGCCAAATGCTAACTGCGCCATAATCCGCGCTTTCAAATCAGCCGGCGGTTCTACACTGTGTAGCAGCGCGTACTCTTCCATCGTGCCGGTCAGTCGGTCAATTTCCTGCTGAATTTCGGGGTAGATGGACGATAAGCAATCCACTTCCCGGCGTTCCTGATCGCTGGTTGCACCGAGAACATACGTGTCGAGGATGCCTGATTCTATATATTCCTGAATGTTCATTTTAGTTATCTAGCGGTTGGGATGCGTCATAAAGATCAGAGCCTGCGGCTCTGGCTTTTCTTACCCTATTTATCTCAGGTAAACAGTTGCTTTAATTCCTGCAAGGCCGCCCGAATCCGGGTCTTTACCGTACCGAGCGGCAGGCCTAATTCGTCGGCAGCTTCTTCGTGAGTATAACCCCCAAAATACACCAGGTCAATGAGTTGCTTTCGCTCCGGGCGGAGTTTTTCAACTACGTCTTTCAGCCCGATGTGCGCCGGGTTAATCGGTGGGGTTGACTGTTGCCGGTCAACGATATGTACGGTGTCGGCATCAGGATGGATTGTTTTGGCCGCGCTGGGTTTATTGTTGGCCTGGCTCGACCGTAGCGCGTCAATAGCGGTGTTGCGGGCTACATTGAGCAGCCACGTAAACAATCGCCCTTTTGTGGCATCGTAACTATCGAGGTTACGCCAGATCTTGACGAACGAATCCTGCAACACGTCGCGGGCCTGTTCTTCTTCGCGCACCACCTTCAGAATCACCCCAAAGAGAGCGGCTGAATACTGATCGTATAGCCACTGAAACGCCTGTTGATCTCGTTGCCGGAGTTTATCCAGCAAGACTTCTTCGGCCACAAAAGGCCGCGCTCGTTTTGCCATTGGGGTAGAAAATAAATTCCTGTTTATTGATACAGCAGTGATGAAGCTGCGGGTAATCAGGCCAGGATTTTTCGGTAAAAATCAAATACAATCTGGAACGCGCCCAGCAATTGGCCGAGGTGACCCAAATAAAACGTACGGGTGTCAATAACAAACTCATCGGAGCCCAACCGCAAAAACAGCCAGTCGTCGCCCGTTGTTACACAACCATAAATTACGTCAATTGGATGGCCCCTACGCTCATTAAATAGTTTCGCACCTACCATTTGGGCCGCGCACTGCGGCACTTCACGCTCAATATCCTGCTTTTTGGCCTCAACCAACTGCACAATTGGGTAGTTGACGGTGAACGAGTCAGTGTCTTTAGCAACGATAAAGTTAAGCGAACCAACGCACTAATCACCGCATCTTTACAATGGTAACGCCCGCCCCTCCCCGGTCGGCGTGTTCGTCTTCCATCTTGCCCACCTGCTTGTAGCCCCGCAAGTGGTTTCTGACGAGGTTCCGCAGGATACCGTCGCCTTTGCCGTGCACGATGCGGAGTTCGGGATAGCCGAGCATCACCGCGTCGTCAATAAATCGGTCAACCTGCCCAATGGCTTCTTCGCCCCGGCTGCCCCGAATGTCGAGGTTGAAGCTAAAATTCATCGCCTTTTCGTTGATGTCCATGCCCCGGCTGCGGGGTTTGCTGGCGGTGGTTTCGCCGGTTGCTTCGCGGTAAGCACGTCGGCTGACTTTTTCGAGCCGGTTGAGTTTGATGGTTGATTTCAAGACGCCAATGCTGATTTCGGCATCTTTGCCCCGCAATGCCAACACCTGCCCAACGGCCGTTTGCCCCTCAATTCTGACGTAACTCCCAACCCTGATTTCGCTGTCTTCGGCTTCGTCGGGGGCATCGGCGTCAACAAGCGGTTTGATCGGTTTTTCTTCGGGGATCACTTCTGGTTTAAGTTCTTGCTGATCAAAGCGTTGCAGTTCGGCGCGAATTTCACGGGTGGGTTCGCGCTCGGCTTTCTGCTCTTTTATCTCCCGAATCGTGTTTTCGATGCGCTGATTGGCTTCCTGAACCAAGGTTTTGGCTTTCAGCTTGGCTGCGTTCAGGAGTTGCTTCTGCTCGGTATCGAGTTTGGTTTTCAGGGCGGTATATTCAGCGAGTTGCTGCGCTACTTTGCGCTGATTGATGCTGATTTCGAGGTTTTTCTCCGAGAAAACGCGCTTCTCGATGTCAAGCTCTTTCAGCAATTTCTCGAAACTGACCTGCTGCGATCCCAATTTTTCTTTGGCCCGGTTGATCACAGCCTTAGGCAAGCCGATTTTCTGAGCAATCTCAAAGGCAAACGAACTGCCGGGCCGTCCCATTTCGAGTTCGTATAACGGCTCCAGATGTTCGCCATCAAACCGCATCGCCCCGTTGACGAGGCCCGGCGTTTTGTCGGCAAAGACTTTCAGGTTGGTATAGTGGGTATTAATCACGCCATAAGCCCCCGACCCGTTGAGTTCTTCCAGAATGGCTTCGGCAATGGCCCCGCCGAGGCCGGGTTCGGTGCCGGTGCCAAATTCGTCAATCAAAAACAGCGTCTTTTTATTGGCTCCAACCACGAACTGCTTCATGGCCGTCAGGTGCGACGAATACGTGCTGAGGTCATTTTCCAGTGATTGTTCGTCGCCGATGTCAATAAACAGGTTCTGAAAAATACCCACGTCAGAATGTTCGGCAAGGGGGGCCAACAAGCCGCACTGCACCATGTATTGCACCAGGCCAATGGTTTTCAGGGCGATGGATTTACCCCCGGCATTGGGGCCGGAAATTATCAGAATTCGCTTATCCTCAACGAGTTGCAGGTTAAGCGACACCAACGGCTTACCCTGTTTTTTGAGCGATAGATACAGCAGTGGATGCCGGGCATCGGTCCAGTTCACCACCGGGCGGTTCAGCACGAGCGGCATACCGGCATCGAGCGTCACGGCGAGCCGCGCTTTGGCCCGGATAAAGTCAATCTGCCCCAAAAAACTCACGGCCCGTTTCAGGTCGTCGAGCGCGGGGCGGAGCGTGTTGGTGAGTTCGAGCAGGATGCGGTAAATCTCGCGCCGTTCGGCGTATTCGAGTTCACGGATTTCGTTGTTGGCATCAAAGACCTCGGCGGGTTCGAGAAACACGGTTTGGCCCGTCTGGGATTCGTCATGCACGAATCCCTTGATTTTGCGCTTGTGTTCGGCGGCAACCGGAATCACCAGCCGCCCCCCGCGAACGGTCAGGCCGAGGTCTTCGGGAATCCAGCCATTTTGCCGGGCCGTTCGCAGGATGCTGTCAAGCTGCCGACGGAGGTTATTTTGTTCGGCAATGATTTGCCGCCGGACGCGGGCAAGTTCGGGCGAGGCATTGTCACGCACGTGGCCCCGGTCGTCAATGACGCGGTCGAGGTTGGCGAGCAGGTTTTTGTCTATGCCCACCGGCCCGGCGAGTTCTTTCAGGTAGGGAAAGGCCCCTTCTTCGCGTTTTTCGAGGAATTTCAAACAGTCCTGAATCGTGCGGAGGGTCAGTTTGAGGGCGTAAAAATCTTCTTCGGGCAGCGCCAGTCCTTCTATGCGGGCTTTGGTGAGGGCTTCGCGCACGTCAAGGTAGTTGGCCTGCGGAAAATCGGGTTCGTACTGAACAATCTGTTTGAATTCATACGTCTGCCGAAGTAGTTTATCAATCAGGCTGTGGTTGTCCGAAAACCGAATGCGCTCCACGTAATCCTGCCCCATTGGGCTGACACAGGCTTGGCGGAGGAGATCACGGATTTTATCGAAACCGAGTTTTTGTTCGAGCGATTGGGGATAAAGCATTTAGTCAGTGGTCGGTTATGAGTGACCAATGGTCAGTTTAAAGCGGGTCAGCAGATAACGATTTTACCGGGGGTGGGGTTCGGCGCAGGATAACACCTGGGGGAATAAAACACATTAGCGGCTGACAGAACCCGAAAACCCGCCCCGATTTAGTGATCTTCGCCCATTGACCCGCACGAGATATGACCCTCAGCATTGCCAGCATACCAGCCGAGCAGCGCACAACCGTTGAGTTTGTCAACTACCGGATGAATGACGACGAATTTTATGCGTTTTGTCGTCAGAATGAGCCTCTTAAATTTGAACGCAACCCCCACAGAACCATCGTGGCCATGCCCAACACAGGCGGTAGAAGCGGCAACCGAAACACAAAAATCGTCTCCCAGCTTGACCTTTGGGCCGAAACCATCGGCGATCTTGTGTTTGATTCATCAATGACGTTTAAACTCCCCAATGGAGCCACTCGTTCGCCCGATGCCGCTTGGGTTAGTACGGATCGTTGGCAACAACTCACTGATGAAGAGCAGGAAAAATTTCCGCCCCTCGCGCCCGATTTTGTGGTCGAACTCATGTCTAAATCCGACTCGGTAACCGACTCGAAAGAAAAAATGCGGGAGTACATCACCAACGGCGTATTGCTGGGGTGGTTAGTCAATACCAAACAACAGGAAATTCTTATCTACCGCGCCGACGACACCATCAGCAAACATGCCGATTTTGACCAGGCGGTTTCGGGCGAGGCTATCCTGCCCGGTTTTACGTTTAGTCTGCGGCTATTGATTCGATGAAACGGTTAGTCAGGCATCGCCAAAAAATACATCCTGATAAATCTGCCGGAGCGAAACAGTTTGTCCGGCTATGGTGACGGTTTCGTCGGCAGTTCGAAGCGTGGTTTCGGCCCATCGGTTGGGTGCCTGCCGCTCAAATACAATCACTTCGGGCTTGTCTTGCTCTACAAATAAAATTTGTTGCACTGTTGGAATCTGTTTGTAGCAGGGCAGTTTCGCGCCAAAATCGTAGGTGCGGGTGCTGTTAGACAGAATTTCGATGAGCAGCGTCGGTGTTGTTTCGGCACTTAACCCTTTGCGATACTCGTAAGGCTGACGCGGCATAGATACCACCATGCCATCGGCATTGAAGATACCCGTTTTATTATTGCCACAGTCTTCGATATAAACCGGACGGTTGCTGTTATAAACCCAGAATTGGCGATTATTCTGGTAAATAAGCCCCAACAACATACTGAACTGGGATGCAATCCGGCTGTGAATATCACTCTCGTAACTCATGGTGGTTATAATCTGATGGTCATAATAATGGGCGTTATACGTGGCCTCGGCCAGCAGTTGCCAGTATTCCTCTAAGGACGCACCGAACCGATAAAAGCCATCGGCATCGAGAAGCGGAGCCAAATCATCGTTTGTGAGGGGAAATTCTACGTCGGCCCGCATGAGCATTTTGCGTTTAGTTGAACTAAAGATAGTGGATTTGCGGCACTGAACGAAACGACTCAGAACGGCAGTTTACCAAGGTCAACGTTGCCGCCGGTGAGGATAATTCCGATTTTTTGCCCGGCAAACTGCTCGCGGTGTTTGAGTAAAGCGGCCAACGGAACCGCGCACGATGGCTCAATGATAATCTTCATCCGCTCCCAAATTAAGCGCATGGCGGCAATAATTTCGGCATCGTCAACCACCAGAATGTCAGCTACATACTGCCGGATAATAGCCAGCGTTCGCTCGCTGAGATTCGTTAATAAACCGTCGGCAATGGTGTTTATAAATGGGGCAGCCTCTACCCTACCCGACCGAAACGACAGCACGGCATCGGCAGCACCGGCGGGTTCGCCGGCTACCACCCGCGTTTGGGGGCTGAGATAATGCGTGGCCAACGCTGTGCCGCTCAACAGCCCGCCCCCACCCACCGGAGCCATAACAACATCGAACGGGCGAATATCCGTACTGGGCCAGATTTCGCCATAGTCTTCAATGAGTTCAATAGCAGCGGTGGCTTGCCCGGCAATCACGCGGTCGTCGTCAAAGGGATGCACAAGAGCCGCGCCGGTGCGGGTCATGATGTCAAGAACGCCGGTTTCGCGGGCTTCCAGCGTCGGCTCACACTCGATTACGGTGGCTCCGTAGCTGCGGACGGCATCTTTTTTGACCTGCGGAGCCGTGCGCGGCATCACAATCATGGCCTTGATTCCGACCTGCCGGGCTGCGTAGGCGATGGCCTGCGCGTGATTACCTGACGAATGGGTTGTTACGCCGTTTTGCCGTTCGTCGGGCGTGAGTTGTAGCACGGCATTCATGCCACCCCGTGCTTTGAAGGCCCCGATTTTCTGGAAATTTTCGCACTTAAAAAACACCTCGGCCCCGGCTAAATCATTGATTGTCTGATTAGTCAGTACCGGCGTATGGTGAACATAAGGCCTGATGCGGGCGTGGGCCTGCCGGAGGTCGTTGAGCGTAATCATGGTCAGAAATTATAGCGCAAGCCCAGCCCCGACTGTACACCCATGAACAACGGCGCGGGAATCACCTCGACGTACAGACCGGATTCTAAAAACACCGAAAACGGTTTGCCGTCGGGAAAGTATTCTAATCCCGCCATTGCCGAACCACCCAGCGACGTTGTGCGGTCGGAGCCGTTGAAGATAATCTGATTATCGGGGTAATATCGGCGCGTGTTTATCTGCCCGCCGAAGCCGTAGTAGCCGCGCAAACTTTCTTTGCCAAATAACCGCGTGTGCCACAAATAATGGCCCTGAATACTCAGGCCAACGGTTTTATAAATACCCTGCCGGTAGCTGCGGTTGCCACCATATAGGCCCCCATACGTGCCGATGTTGAGATCGAAGGCGCGGTTATCGCCAAAATATTTGCGAACGTTGATGCCCGACGGTTCGCCCAGTCGGAAACCCACCGCCCAGTTGTTATATTGTGCCAGCGCGGATTGCGAAACGCCCAACAGGGCCATAAAAAAGCCAAAAGCAACAAGCTGTTTTTTCATGAAGGGGTAAAAGTCAGTTGATATAAAGACAACTTAAAACGGTGGTTTTTACGTCTGTGCGAGTATTAGTAATTTATTAAATCTGTCAGTACGGCAATCAATTGCGCGTTTTCGGGCGCGGTGCCAACCGAAATTCGGAGACAACCGGCGCAGCGCGTCATCCGCGACCGATCCCGAACGATAACCTGACGCGAAATCAGGTACTGAAACACGGCATCGGCCTCTACAAACTTGACCAACAAGAAGTTAGCATCTGACGGATATACCGTTTCCACAATTGGCAAAGCCCGCAGCTGGTCGGCCAACGCAGTGCGCTGTTGCAGGATTTCGGTTGCCAGCGCGTCTTTACGGTCGGCATGGCTCAGGGCTTCCAGGGCGAGCTGCTGGGTGGGGGCGGCAATGTTGTAAGGCGGTTTTATTTTGTCTAACACCGCTACCAACGCCTTCGACGCGAAGCACATACCGAGCCGCAACCCCGCCAGTCCCCACGCCTTAGACAGCGTTTGCAGGACCACTAAATTCGGGTAATGGGCCAGTTCGGTTGTCCAGGATGGTGTATCAGCAAAGTCAATGTAGGCTTCATCAATCACGACCAACGCCCGGTTTTCTACGCCCTCGATCACGCGCCGAATGGCCTCGCGGGATAGCAGGTTGCCGCTCGGATTATTGGGCGAGCAGAGCCAGACAATTTTCGTTTGCGGAGTGAGCGCGGCTAAAACAGCATCGGTATGAAGCTGAAAATCAGCCGTCAGCGGCACTTTATGAACCGCTACGAAATTGATATTGGCCGACACTTCATACATTCCGTAAGTAGGCGGCACAATCAGAATGGCATCCTGCCCCGGCTGGCAGGTGGCCCGGATGAGCAGATCAATGGGTTCGTCGGAGCCGTTGCCGAGAAAAACCTGTTCGGGTAGCACGCCTTTGAGGGCGGCCAATCGGTATTTGAGCGCGGTTTGGTGCGGGTCGGGATAGCGGTTATAGGCTTCGGCCAAACCCACCGAACCGAGTGGATTTTCATTGGCATCCAAAAAAACACCCTCGTGACCCGTATAGTCATCGCGGGCCGACGAGTAGGGCGTAAGGGTAAGCAGGTGGGGCCGGATGAGCGCGGCCAAATCGAATACAGGCATCAGCAAAGCGAAATTAAGGCCACAAAATAACGAATTTTTTGCGGTTACCCGTTGGTTGACACTCACCACACCCGGCCCGGATGTTCACAAAAAAGCCCTTCCGGTTCGCGAAAAGGGCTTTTTGCCGGTAAAACAAATGCGGTTCACCGGGTAGTTTTAATTCGTAGATAACCCACCGCACTCCTGATCAAACAGAAACATGTGCGAACAGAAATCGCGCCAGGCAAAGTTCTTGCCGTATTTCTCCATCACAGCCGGGCAACTGTCAAACATCGGGCGGAAGGGTTCGTCGTAGTTTTTCTTCTTGAGCCGGATCACGTTACCCTGTTTCGTTCTGACGCAGAATGACTTATCCATGCCGCCCGTCAGTTGCATACCCATCACGCCAACGCCCGCCGTGCATTTTGGCAACCGAGCGGGTGCTGTTCGAGAACAACGACAGTTTGGCGTAATCAGACGGGGCCAAACCCAGTTCCTGCACCTCATCGGCTTCGTATTTAAATTTTTTTCCGTCCAGCGTTTTACCTTCGACGCGGATAATCAGGCCACGCTTCCGGTCAAGATCATCCAGCGTAAACTCAACCCGCTGCCCCGACCGGGTGATGAGGTAGCCGGGTTTGCTGCTCGAAAAGCGTTGGATGGGCGGCAAAAACTGCTGCGCCGACACCGTTACGGCAACGTGCAATGCAACGATTAACAAAAAAATAGACTTATTCATGGGTTTAGATGTAAAATGGTTTGACGGGCAATATAGTCAACATTAACAGAAATGAATTATTGGTTAATTAAATCAGAACCCGATGCCTATTCCTGGCACGATTTCACGTCGGCGGGCCGGGCCGTCTGGGACGGCGTTCGGAACTACCAAGCCCGCAACAACCTGAATGCCATGCAGTTGGGCGATCAGGTGTTGTTTTACCACAGCGTTACCAAACCGGCGGTAGTGGGTTTGGCCCGCGTTAGCCGCACGGCCCGCCCCGACCCGACCGCCCCGCCCGACCCATCGAGCAAGCCAACGCCCTGGGTCGTGATTGAGCTGGAACCGATGATGCCGTTAGCCCAGTCCGTTTCGCTGGCGCAGATCAAAGCCGAGCCAATGCTGGCAAACATGGCCCTCATCCGGCAGTCGAGGCTGTCGGTAATGCCCGTGAAAGCGGATGAATTTGAATTAATTTTAACCATGAGTCAACCAGCAGAATGACAAATACTCTCCAACTCCTTACGCCCGCCCTTTGGTCTGATTATGAACTGATTGACTGCGGGGGGGGCGAAAAACTCGAACGTTTTGGCACGCAGATCATCGCCCGGCCCGAACCACAGGCCATCTGGGACAAATCGCTGTCGGACTTTGAGTGGCAAAAACGCGCCGATGCTACCTTCCGGCGCGACCGTAATTCGCCCGATAAAGGCGAGTGGCAAACCAGCCCCGATATGCGCGACCCCTGGTACGTGGCGTTCAGGCAGGAGGGGCTGAATATGCGCTTCCGGCTGTCGCTGACGACCTTCAAACACGTCGGTATTTTTCCCGAACAAGCTACCAACTGGACGTATATCGCCGAAAAAGTAGCCGCCATGACCGCCAACAATCAGGAGCGGCCCCGTGTCCTGAACCTATTTGCCTACACCGGCGCGGCAACGTTGGCCGCCTGCCAGGCCGGGGCCGACGTGACCCACGTTGATGCGGTGAAACCCGTTGTGAACTGGGCGCGGGATAACGCCGATGCCAGTGAGTTAGACGGAATCCGGTGGCTGGTCGAAGACGCGGTGAAATATGCCCGGCGCGAAGTCAGGCGCGGCAATCGCTACAACGGCATTATTCTGGACCCACCGGCCTACGGGCGCGGCCCCGAAGGCGAAAAATGGGTGCTGGAAGACCAGATCAACGACCTCCTGAAAACCTGCGCCGAACTGCTTGACGGAGAGCGGTTTTTCTTCATCATCAACCTGTATTCCATCGGTTTCTCGTCGCTGATTTTGGACAACCTCATCCGGCAGACCTTCGGCAGCACGGCGGGCAGCGCGGCCCTGACCAAACTGCCCAATGCCGAATTGGGTGAACTCTATCTGGACGACCGATACCAGAAGCGGCTGCCATTGGGCGTATTTTACCGGTTTGCGTCGGTATGACTCCCAACCCCCAAGTTGGTATTTTTAAGATAAAAAGTGCTCAAATGTTGCATTTGAGCATCAATTTTGTTGCATCGCTTGACTTTGGTGTATCGGTTTTGCAGTTTACCGGCCACAAAACCAAACCACCGTGATCCAGTCAATCCGCAACCGATTTGAGTACCTCAATGCCCTCGTCGGGGCGGGCAACACCGGCTGCCCCAAACAACTTGCCGAAAAACTTGGCCTGAGCGAACGGGCCTGGTATAAACTCCGCGACGAGTTGGTGCATGACTCGGGCATACCGCTCCGTTACTCGCCCGAACGACAGACGTATTGCTACGCGCAGCCCGGCGAGTTGCTGTTTCAGTTTCAGCACAAACTTGACGACGACAGTTTGGAGAAGCTCAATGGCGGCTGGACTGTGCATTGCTCACTGTACTGAGAGTGCAGTGAGCCGGGGTAGGTTGCGCCCATGAAACCACCAACTACCCCAACCGCTCTGTTGCTACTGGCCCCCGCCTACGGCCACCTGATTCCTTCGTTTGCGGTAGCTCACCGGCTTAAAGCCGATGGCTACCGAATTGTGTATGGGGTAAGCGGCCCGCCCGAACTAATCCAACAGGTTGCCAAGCAGGGCTTTGCCATAAACCCGCTGCAAAGCCATCCGTTTGGCGTAGGGATAGATGAAGCCCTGAATACCGACCGCGCCGAGTCATACCTCGAAACGCTGCTTGACCGACTGACGGGCCAAAGCCACCGCACCCGCACCGCCGACCTGCAACGGCTGCTGACCGAAGTTCGGCCTACGCTGATTTTGATTGATGCCTTTTTCAGTACCGATTTTATCCTGCTTTACCCGATGCTACACCGCCAACCGGCGCGGGTGGTGATCCTGCAAACCATGCTCTCGACCTACAACGATGAACAAACCCCGCCCCTGACCAGCGCGCGTGTACCGGGCGAAGCCACACCAACGGCTATCAGCCGGGCATGGAGCCGGTATTATCAACAGCGGTTTTGGCAACGGCTTTGGCACGAAATCAAGTATTTGGGCCATAGCAACCGCCGATTAGTGACGCGGGCGTGGCAAAAAAACAACCTGCCCACACAGTATAAATTGCGGTATGACAAAACGTTTCAGGTTGGCATTGACAACCTGCCCGAATGGATTCTGGCCCCAAAAGCCCTCGACTGGCCGCAACGCCCGTTGCTGCCATTTCAGCAGTATGCCGGTAGTCAGCTTAACCTGGACCGGGCCGAAGACCTGCCCCCGGCATACAAGAAGTTGATAGCCGGATTTGTTGCCGAAAAAGCACAAAACCCGGCCCTGAAACTGATATATGTTTCGCTTGGTACCGTGAAGACGCACCTAAAGTTAAGGCACACAACCCGTTTTTTCGGGAGGCTCATACAGGCCGCAGCCAACCAACCCAACTGGCGGT
>JBBRUV010000106.1:0-13233 GCA_038247465.1 Cytophagales bacterium | reverse complement strand
CGCCGTTACAAACTGCACCGAGGTGCCGTTACCAGCCGCTGTCGCTGCAAAGGGACCGCTGAAGTCGCCGGTGGGAATACCCGTAAACTCCAGCCTGACTCTTGTTCCCGATGGAATCGTGGCGGCTGAGAAGCTATACGCGCCCGTAGTGGTGCTGACTACGCTGCTCGATGTGGCGTTGTAGTAGGCCGTGACCGTCAGGCTGGAAACGCCGGGTTCATTGGGGCCCTCTTTGGTGCCGTTGGCATTGTAGTCGCGGAAGACGGTGCCGGATACCTGCGCCTGGGCGGTGATGATGGTTCCGAACCATAGCATCAGGGCTATAAAACAGACGGAGCGCGTACTACCAAATGGCCGAAAACAGTAATGATGTACCATAGCGAATTCGAGGGAGAGATGATCGAGATTGTTATGCTATGGCTTACTGCAAAACCAGTGCCAGTTATATTACCAAGACTGACAGCTTCATCACATGAACGTATTAAATTGCGTTTTGGGTAAAACAGTCAAATCTTACCTTTTACACAACACCCATAGAATAAACTTTGGGCGGAAATAGGCCGTAACGCAAAACGCCTTTCCCCCGCGCTAAGTAGCGTTGGAGAAAGGCGTGGACAATGCTTAACAAGAATCAGACCAGCGTTACGCTTACCCGCAGCACAAACTCATCCATCTCAATATCAACGGCTTCGCCATTCAGTACGTCAGCTAATTCGAGCGAAACGGCTTGAACTTCCCCGGCAATGTAGTCGCGGTTGGCTTCGACGGCCCCGGTCAGTTCGTCGTTGTTGCGGGCCACCACAAGCCTGATTTTATCGGTAATATCGAAGTTGCGGTCTTTGCGGAGGTTCTGAATCCGGTTCACCACGTCGCGGGCAATGCCTTCGCGCCGAAGTTCCTCGGTAATCGTCACATCAAGCGCAACAGTAATTCCGCCTTCGGTAGCAACCACCCAGCCCGGAACGTCTTCGGTCAGAATCTCAACGTCAGATCGTGATAAGTCGTAAGTGGCAAGTGGCAAGTGGCCCGTACGTTCTAGATCAGCGATTTCCTCGTCGGTGATGGCCGTGATGAGCGCGGCCACGGCTTTCATGTCTTTACCGAATCGCGGGCCGAGGGCTTTGAAGTTCGGTTTTACCCGTTTCTTGAGGATGCCACTCGTATCGTCAATCAGCTCAACGGCGCGGATATTAGTTTCTGCCGCAATCAACCCGGCCACGTGTTCGATCTGCCGCCGGGTATCGGCGTTCAGTCGAGATGTCGAACCAACCGCAACCAGCACCCGGCTCAGGGGCTGACGAACCTTGATTTTGTGCGCCTTTCGGAGCGAGTGAACCAATGAACTGATCTGCTGCGCCAGGGCCATAGACTGCTCTAAATCAACATCAATCCAGTCTGTTTGCACCGGATACCAGTCCGTAAAATGCACCGAATCATGCTTGAAGGGACGGTTCGACGCTTCGATGTTTTTTGCAATGCTTTCCTCTCGAACAGAATCGGTGAGGTTGTGATACAGCCAATCGGCAAAAAACGGCGCAATCGGCGACATCAACTGCGCCACGGCTACCAGGCAGTGCTGCAAAGTTTGATAAGCCGCCCGTTTGTCAGACCCCACCGAAGCGTCGGCCCGGCCCGCCCCTATCCCTAAAACAGGGGAGGGGTTTGTGTTCCAAAACCGCCGACGCGACAGCCGGACGTACCAGTTGGAGAGTTGGTCGGTCACGAAATCCTGAATCAGCCGCCCGGCTTTGGTGGGGTTGTAATCGTCAAACTCCTCCCCCACTTCCTGAACCAGCGTGTTGAGTTTCGACAGAATCCAGCGGTCGAGTTCGGGCAGGTCTTCGCGGGCAATCCGGACGGATTGCTCCACCGCGTAGCCGTCAACGTTGGCGTAGAGTGCGAAGAAATTGTAGGTGTTGAACAACGTTCCGAAAAACCGGCGTTGCACCTCGCCCAGCCCGTCGGGGTTAAATTTGAGGTTATCCCAGGGTTCGGCGTTGGTAATCATGTACCAGCGCGTCACGTCGGCCCCATATTGGTCAAGGGTTTTGATCGGGTCAACGGCATTGCCCTTGCTTTTCGACATTTTTTCGCCCTTCACGTCCAGCACCAGCCCCGTCGAAACCACGTTTTTAAACGCCACCGACGACTCAACACCATCCAGATCGCCCAACATACCAGCAATGGCGTGGAGCGTAAAAAACCAGCCCCGCGTTTGGTCAACGCCTTCCGAAATAAAATCTGCCGGAAAAGCTGCTTTGAACTTGTCTTTATTCTCAAACGGGTAATGCCACTGGGCGTAGGGCATGGCCCCGGAATCGAACCAGACATCAATCAGGTCGGGTTCGCGGGTCATAAGCTCGCCCGATTTTGATACGAAATAAATAGCATCGGAATAAGGCCGGTGCAGATCGAAACTGCCGTCGGTGTAGTTCGCCAAAAACGCCTGGTTTTTGTCTCGATACGCCTGATAATCAGTTTGTCCGTCGGCAATCCAGGTGCTGAACTGCTCATTCGCACGTTGGCAATGCGCCACTAATTCGGCCACCGACCCGACGCAGATTTCTTCCTGTCCGGTTTCGGTCCGCCAGATTGGCAACGGTGTTCCCCAGAACCGCGAGCGCGACAAGTTCCAGTCCACGAGATTTTCGAGCCAGTTGCCAAAGCGTCCGGTGCCGGTGCTTTCGGGTTGCCAGTTGATGGTTTTGTTGAGTTCGACCAATCGGTCTTTGGCGGCTGTGGTTTTAATAAACCAACTGTCGAGCGGGTAATACAGAATCGGTTTGTCGGTTCGCCAGCAGTGCGGGTACGGGTGTTCGTATTTCTCGACCCGAAACGCCTTGTTTTCTTCTTTGAGTTTGATGGCGATTAATACGTCGGTCGGCTTGAAATCGGGGTCAGCGCGTTCTTCGTCGGTATAATATTCTTCCTTCACATACCGCCCGGCGTAGTCGGTGATTTCGGCCACAAACCGCCCCTGCTTATCCACAATCGGCACGTCTTTGCCGGTTTCGTCTTTGACCATGATGGCCGGAACGCCGTTGGCCTGCGCCACCCGGAAATCGTCGGCACCAAACGTAGGCGACGTATGCACAATACCCGTTCCGTCTTCGGTAGTCACAAAATCGCCGAGAATTACCCGAAACGCCCCTTTTGCTCCCTCCCTCAGCGGGCGGTCCGACGGGTCGGAGGGTTGGGGTGGGGTAACATACGGCATGAGTTGTTCGTACTCGATGCCTTCCAGAAACTTGCCCGGCATTTCCATCACAACCGCCCAGGGAATTAGCTTGTCGCCATCCTGGTATTTGCTGAACGCCGGGTCATCGGTTGCTACTACCTGACCCGCCGGGTTCAGCCACCGCCCGACCAACGCCTTCGCCAGCACCACATTCACGGGTTCGAACGTGTAGGGGTTCCGGGTTTTCACCAGAACGTAGTCAATGGTGGCACCAACGGTCAGGGCCGAGTTTGCCGGGAGCGTCCAGGGGGTAGTTGTCCAGGCCAGCAGATAGACATTGTCAGAGTTGGCCGCGTCGAAGAGGTAGCCCGATTTGCCGGTGAGTTTAGCCCGGAACTGGGCTACAACGGTTGTGTCGCGCACGTCGCGGTAGGTGCCGGGTTGGTTCAGTTCGTGCGAACTTAGCCCGGTGCCGGCCTTCGGCGAATAGGGCTGAATGGTGTAGCCTTTATACAGCAACCCCTTGTCGTAGAGTTGTTTGAGCAACCACCACACCGACTCGATGTACTCGTTTTTGTAGGTAATGTAGGGGTTATCGAGGTCAACCCAATAGCCCATGCGTTCGGTAAGGGTATTCCATTGGTCGGTAAAGCGCATCACCGTTTCGCGGCACCGGCGGTTATAGTCCTCGATACTGATGGTTTTGCCGATGTCGTCTTTGGTGATGCCGAGTTCTTTCTCGACCTGTAACTCAATCGGCAGGCCGTGTGTATCCCAGCCACCTTTGCGCTCGACCTGAAAACCGCGCAGGGTTTTGTAGCGGCAAAAAATGTCTTTAATCGTCCGGGCCATCACATGGTGAATACCGGGCGTACCGTTTGCCGACGGCGGGCCTTCGTAAAACGTGAACCGGGGCTTCCCCGCCCGCACCGCCACTGATTGGGCAAAGGCATCGGTAGCCTGCCAGTGTTGCAGCACCTCGTTGGCGATTTGCGGGTAATTGGCGGACGTATATTGGTTGAAATTCATATAGTTACGTTTGATGTTCGAGGTTTGATGTCTGACGTTTGATGTTAATTGGTCAATGTCAGACATCAAACCTCGAACTTTTCAAGTCACAAAAGTACGGCGAAACAGAAAAGGGCAGACCAACCGGCCTGCCCTTGTGTTGTATGAAGGTGTCCGGTCAGGCTGTTTTCTGCCGAATCTGGTCAATAATCGTTATCACATCCGTTAGGGGCAAGTCAAAGGTATCGGCAATGGTTTTGGCATCCATCCCAATTGTGAGCGCACCCCGAACCATGCGAATAGCCGCGTTCCGTTTTTCTAACTCGATACCCTGTTTGATGCCGCGCTCAATGCCGCGCTCGATGCCGCGCTCGATGCCGCGCTCAATGCCGCGCTCAATGCCTTCCTGAAGAATTTGTTCGTAAGCTGTCATGGCTGAGTTGTCTGCTCTGGTTGAAATACGACGAAAAATAGCGAGAAGTTCCGTTTTTTCTATGCCCGATGTAACGGACAAATAGATAAACGCCGTGCCGATAAACTGTTGCCCCAACACGGTTTCGGCTATATTTCGCACCACATCAGCATGTTGCTCCATTCGTTGCGCCAACAGTTTTTTCCGGCGACTGTTTTGGAGCAGCAACGCCGTTAGCCGGGCAAAATCAGTCTGAAGTTTCGGCAACACCGTCTCCGGTGCGGTCGATAGGTCAATCAGCACATAATCAAACGTCGGCGTAAACGGCAGCATAAATGCTGGTGTTGATCCCAAATAGGCCGCCAACGGCCGTTTTTTCCAACGTCGGTGTCCGTGATAAACAACAATTGGCAAGATGGTCGTGAGCGGTTTTTTGCCTTTTACCTGATGCGCCCACAGGTTCAGCAAATACTGATTGATCTGAAAATGAGGATACTCTTCGTAGTAGCTCTTATGTTCGAGTAACACCGTGATCGTGACTGACTTACGGCCCGACAACACCGTAAAAACCAGATCGGCGAAATGTTCGCCCAGATCGCCATCCGTAAACGAGTCCGCTTCCCGAACTAATGTCGTCAGGTCGAGTGCCTGCAAAACGTCTGACGGTAGATAGGCCCGAAGGAAATCGGTCAGGATGTCGAGCCGGGAAAAGGTTTCCTTAAAAAATTTGTCGTGCGGGTTTTCGATGTCCATCAATAATGGATAATGCAAAATGGATAATGAACAATGTATAGATAGTCATTATCCATTTTACATTATCCATTATCTATTTTTTCCTACATCCCGCCCGCTTCAAACTGCACCGTATCGAGGGCGAACAACGGTTTTCCTTTGGCTTCTGGATTCACAAACACCAGGTACAGTTTGTGCATCCCGCTGACTGGCTGCCCAAACGGAATTTTTACCGGACTCATACCACCCGCCGATTTCACGGCGGCTTCGCCCAGCAGTGGCCCCGTCGGGCTGTCGGCCCTGATTTCGAGCTTGCCACCCGCCGTGCGTTCGTCCGACGAGATGAGCATCGTTGACACCCCACCGATGCCGGTCAGGTCAAGGTCGTTGAACTGCACGTAGCTTTTATCGGCCAGACCGATAGCGATCTCGCTGCCGGTCGGGGTTTTGTATTTCATGATTTTATCCTGCCCGTCGTTATTGGTCGCTTTCAGCGTCGCGCTCCGCAACGCCACCGACCCTGACCCCGTAAGTGGCCCAATAGCTCCGTTGCCTTTATCGGTATAGCTGGCCGAGATAATATACGAACCGCCTTTAGGCTTCACCGTTGTAACATATTGACCTTTAACAGGTTGACGATTCGTAGCTTTCTCGTCGGCAAGGCTCAGAATATACCGTACCATGTCTTTGGCATCGTCTTTTGTGATTTGTGGGTGCGCGCTCATGGCCTGCTCACCCCAGACACCGCCCCCGCCTTTGATGATCTTGTCGGCTAATTTACCTTCAATCTCAAACGCACCTTTGTATTTTTTCGCTACATCGAGATAGGCCGGGCCGATTGATTTCTGGTTAATACCATGGCAGGCTTTGCAATCGCTCAACTCAATCAGGCGTTTGCCCGACGAGAAGCCCATATTGGCCTGATGGCCCTGGGCGAGCATCGTTTTGTCGAACCCTTCGAGGTAATCAACCGTCACGGCTACGTCTTCGGCGGGAATTTTACCGCCCGACAGCGTTCCGTCCTCCTTGTCAGACACGCTCACTTCATAATCAACGGCTTTGTTCGGGAAATAAAACGAGCGGTTGCCTTTCACCGCCACGTCCACCTTCGGCGCGTCGTTGCCCACTTTGATTTCCAGCGTTTTGGTCGTGGTGTTCCCGGCGGCATCGCGCACGGTCAGCACGGGCCGATACACGCCCGCTTTAGCAAACGTCATGGCCGGGTTAACGGCTGTACTTTGGGGAAGCCCTTTGCCGAAATTCCAGTTATACGTCAGTGCGTCACCATCGTAATCCATTGAGCGGTTGGCATCGAATTTTACCGTGAGCGGGGCCGCGCCAACGGTTTTGCTGGCCGAGGCCATCGCTACGGGCGCGCGGTTGCCCGCGTTGTAGGTAACGTGGGCCAGCACGGCATCGTCGTTTTGGGCAAACCAGTTGTTACCGTATTCCAACACATACAGCGAGCCGTCTTTATCGAACTGCATATCAATGGGGTGCGAGAATTTGGTGCCGGGCATGAACGATTCCATGCTCACAAAATCACCGGCTGCGTTCATCGTCACGGGGTTAATCCAGTTTCGCATCCAGTCGTAGGCGAAGAATTTACCGTCGTAATGACGCGGGAATTTCACGGCAGTTTCGGGATAATCATCATAGTAATACACCGGACCACCCATGGCGTTGCGGCCACCTTTGCCCACAACACTGCCAAATTCCGGCGAATCGGCATACGGATAATAAATGAATGCTTTCTGAGCCGGGGGCAAATCCGTCAAACCCGTGTTATTGGGCGAGTTGTTGACGGGGTGGGCCGGGTCAAAAGCCGCGCTCGATGTGCTGTCGGCAAAATTAAAATCACGGTAGGCGCGGTTATCGGCCACAAACAACGGCCAGCCGAAGAAGCCCGCCTGCCGCGCCTGATTCACCTCGTCATGCCCGCGTGGGCCGTATTTTTCGTTGTTTTCGCCCGCGTCAGGGCCAACCTCGCCCCAATACAAAAACCCGGTGCGCTGGTCAACGGCAATCCGGTACGGATTGCGGTTACCCATCACGTAGATTTCGGCCCGTGCTTTGGCACTGCCGGGCTTAAAAAGGTTGTCAGCCGGAATGTCGTAGCCTTTGTCAGAGCGGGGTTTGATACGAAGGATTTTACCGCGCAGGTCGTTGGTGTTGGCCGACGATGCCTGCCCGTCCCAGCCTTTACGCCCGGCGCGTTCGTCAATCGGGCCGTAGCCGTTTGAGTTAAACGGGTTCACATCGTCGCCGGTCGAGAGGTACAGGTTCCCTTTTTTGTCCCAAGCAATTGAGCCTCCGGTGTGGCAGCAGTCGGTGCGTTTCACCGGCACCGTCAGCAGCAGTTCTTCGGTACTCAACAGCAGCGTATCGCGCACATCGTCATACACAAACCGAGACAAATGCTGGGCGGTATCGGCAGAGCCGGACGGGGGCGCATAGTACATATAAACCCGGTGGTTGGTCTTGAAATCGGGGTCAATGTTCAGGCCCATCAGGCCGTACTCAAACTTGCTGTAGACCGGCACACGGGCCACGATTTTCACCGATTTCTTCTTCGGGTCATATAGTTTAAGTTCGCCTTTACGCTGCCCGAATAGCACTTTGCCATTATCGAGAACGGCTAATTCGGTTGGCTCATCCAGTTTTTCGGTCAGGATGGTTTTAGTGAATCGGTTTTCTTCGGGATAGGGTTGCGTTTTGGCCTGACCAAATTTGAGTTTAGTCGCCATCACCGATTTCAGGCCACCGAGGAGGTGTTTCACAAAAACGGGGTTCACAAATGTTTCATCGGGGTGGCCGAAATTGGTGTAGAACGCCTTTCCGCCATCGTAGTCGTGATACCAGGACATGGGGTGGTCGTCGCCCATTTTGCCATCTTTATACGTTTTTTCGTCAATCTTAACCAGCACATTCACGGCTTTATTGACGTTTTTGAAGTCATAAAACTCGTCTTTGATTGTCCATCGGTCGGGGAAACCAAACATAGACGTATGGTTTTTATTGATGGCCACGGCCTCGCCCGTCTGCACGTTGGGATTGCCGGGGTGCGAGGCAAACTGCCCCCCCGCGAGTTTGTTATACCAGGCCCAGTCATATTCGGTATCGGCAGCCGCGTGAATGCCCACGTAACCACCGCCAGCCTGTATGTACCGCTCAAAAGCAGCCTGTTGAGCGTTGTCCAGCACGTCGCCGGTAGTGGAGAGCCAGACCACCGCACCGTATTGTTTCAGGTTGGCTTCGGTGAATTTGGCGGCATTTTCGGTAGTGTCCACAGCAAATCCATTTTCGGCTCCCATGAGCATCAGGGCGCGTTTGCCGGCAGGGATTGACGAGTGCCGGAATCCTTTGGTGCGCGAAAAAACCAAAATCCGGTTCAGGGTGAGGGTGGTGGTGGCACCAGCAGCCGATGATTTGGCGGCAATTTTGGCCGACGCTTTGGTTTGCGAATGGCCCGATTGTGGCATGACAACAGCCAACAACGCGACGAACGCCAGCCACAGGCCAGCCGAAGGTCGAAAGGGATTGTGTTTCATTGGGGAGCGGGGTAAAGTCAATGCTTGACGAATTACAAATTAAACGTTGAATCGTTTTGTTTCCTACTTAAAATCAAGCATAATTCTGTAACAAATTTGTTGCTGCGCCAGCCCAACCCATTACGCGCTCACGAACGTCCAGAGCAGATAACCGTTCAGGCCGATGATAATGGCCGCTACCACCCAGGCCGTTGCCGACAGCCATGCCGGATTCACGAACGGCCCCATTTTCAGGCCGTTAGCCGTGAAACTGACCAACGGAACCACCGCAAAACTTAACTGGATAGACAATACCACCTGACTCAAGACCAGCAGTTGTGTAGTGCCGCGTTCGCCGTAAATGAGTGCTACAACGAGGGCCGGAACGATTGCCACTAACCGCGTAATGAGCCGACGCACCCAGGGTTTGAGCCTCAGATTCAAAAAACCTTCCATCACGATCTGCCCGGCTAAGGTGCCGGTCACGGTTGAATTTTGGCCCGAAGCCAGTAACGCCACCGCAAACAGCACGCTCGCTAACTGTACGCCCAAAAGCGGGTCTAAGAGCCGGTGCGCGTCGGTGATATCGGCTACGTTCTGATTGCCAGAGCCATGAAACGCAGCCGCTGATAGAATCAGGATGGCCGCATTGATAAAAAACGCCAGCAGCAGCGATACGGTTGAGTCTATCGTGGCGAATTTGATGGCTTTGCGCCGGCCCGGTTCGGTGCGCGGGAAATCGCGGGTTTGTACAATGCTGGAATGTAGATACAGGTTATGCGGCATGACGGTTGCACCCAAAATACCGATGGCGAGATACAACATCTGCGGGTTGGTAACGATTTCGAGTCGCGGCAATAGCCCGCCCATAACGCCCGACAAACTTGGTTGCGAGACGATCATCTCGTAGCCAAAACACACCACAATCACCAGAATAAACCCGGCAATAACCCGTTCGAGCGTCTGGAAACCACGATTTTGCAGGTACAGTAGCAACAGTACATCAAGCACCGTGAGACCAATGCCAACCGGCAACGGCAGCCCGAACAGCAGATTCAGGGCAATGGCCGAGCCAATAACCTCGGCTAAATCGGTGGCGGCAATGGCAATTTCGGCCAGCACCCACAGCGTAATCGCTACCGGACGGCTGTATGAATCGCGGCAGGCCTGGGCTAAGTCACGCCCAGTGGCAATGCCGAGTTTCAGCGACAGGTGCTGCAACAGCATCGCAAACAGGTTGGAAATCAGAATGACCGACAGCAGCGCGTAGCCAAACTGCGCCCCGCCCGCAATGTCGGTGGCCCAGTTGCCGGGGTCCATGTAACCAACGGCCACCATCAGGCCCGGCCCGGCGTAGGCACCGAGGGTTTTCCAGAAACCGGCATTGACCGGCACCCGCACCGAACTGTGTACTTCAGGAAGCGACCGGGTTATAACTTCTCGTCGAAATGGGTTCATAAACTGACGCACCAGCACAGACTGGTATTGACTATAAACGGGAAATGCTGAAATTTAGATTTGTCTAAATTTATGTTAATTACTTCCCGAAAACTATTTTTCGCCTGAAACTGTTCCCGAATTTTACTGAAAATGCTGATGGCGAGCTACACGGAAGAAAACTACCTTAAACTTATCTACGCGCTCTCGGCCCGGCAGCCAGCGGGCGTGACTACCAACGCCTTAGCCGAGCGAACCAACACGCGGGCGGCTTCGGTGTCGGATATGCTGCGGAAACTGGCCGAAAAAGGATTGGTGCATTACCAGAAGTATCAGGGCGTAACGCTGACCGACGAGGGCCACCGGCAGGCGTTGCAGATTGTTCGGCGGCACCGGCTCTGGGAGGTATTTCTGGTGGAGAAACTCGGTTTTGGCTGGGATGAAGTGCACGACATGGCCGAAGAACTCGAACACATCCGGGCCGATAAACTCACCGACCGGCTGGCCATCTTTCTGGGCAACCCGCAATTTGACCCGCACGGCGACCCCATTCCCACGCCATCGGGCGAATTGCCCGCCACCGGCTACCAACCCCTGTGCGACGCGACGATGGGCGAACCCGTTCGGGTGATGGGCGTGTTGCACCACAGTCCGGCGTTTTTGCAACACCTTGCCAAAACGGGCCTGACGCTGGGATGCGTCGTTAAAATTTGTGAAATCAGTGCCTTTGACGGCTCGGTAGCGTTATCCATTGGCGAGCAACCCGCCATTTTTGTGAGTTATGAGGTGGCGCGGAATGTGCTGGTGGGGTGAAAAGGCTGTTTACTTCAGGAACGAAAGCCACCAGAAAACGTATATTTGTAGAACTGCGCTATGACGCAACTTATGCTTTATGGAAATCAGAACTGATGCTTTACTTGGCGACTGCCAAGATGTTTTAAAAACCCTGCCTGACAATTCTGTTGATTTAATTATTACGTCTCCTCCTTACGCAGACCAACGCAAAGGAACATATGGTGGCATTCATCCTGACAAATACGTTGAATGGTTCCTTCCTATTTCAGCCGAGTTATTAAGAGTTTTAAGACCAACAGGAACCTTCGTACTCAATATCAAGGAAAAAGTTGTGAATACGGAGCGCCATACCTATGTGCTAGAGTTAATTATTGAAATGCGTAAACAAGGTTGGCTGTGGACAGAAGAACTTATCTGGCACAAAAAAAACTGCTATCCCGGTAAGTGGCCTAATCGCTTTCGTGATTCTTGGGAACGGCTCCTTCAGTTTAACAAGCAGAAAAAATTTGCCATGTACCAGGATGAAGTAATGGTTCCAATGGGTGATTGGGCTAAAACACGTTTGAAAAACCTATCTGAAACGGACAAGATCAGAGACAACTCAAAAGTGGGAAGTGGGTTTGGCAAAAACATTTCTAATTGGATAGACCGTGATAAAGCATATCCAACAAATGTGTTGAGATTGGCTACTGAATGCAATAATAAAAATCATAGTGCTGCCTTCCCCGAAGAATTACCGGAGTGGTTCATAAAACTATTTACAAAACAGGGTGATATTGTACTCGACCCATTTATGGGTTCTGGAACTACGTTGTTTGTGGCACAAAGAATGAAACGGAACTCAATAGGTATTGAATTGATGCCTGAATATTTCAACATGGTGCAAAAGCAACTTAAACCAGTAGAACTTTTTCTTTTTGAGCCAACCCCAGTTTATGAATCAGTTAAGCCTGAGTGACATCGCACAATATGTGGAGCAAAATATTGGCACTTTTCATAAAAAGAGGATTGAAAGTTTAGACACTCTCAAGCTTTCCAAAGTTTTACGTCGAAAAAATCCGTATTTGTTCAAAGCAAAGTATATGTTAAGTGCAGAACAAATTATTAAAGCATTAGTAGATGCCCATATATCTTCCAATGAGGAAACCATCTTCGGGGATTGGTTAGAAGGTCTGGCAATTTTCGTCAATCAACAAGCACTTAACGGAAGAAAGTCTGGAATTGAGGGGATTGACCTTGAGTTTGATCAAGATAATATTCGGTACATCGTCGCAATTAAGTCTGGCCCTAATTGGGGCAATAGTAGTCAGATTGGAAAAATGAAAACTGACTTTACTAAAGCGAAGCGAGTGTTACGGACAAGTAATTCCAAAATCAATGTTGTTGCCGTTAATGGATGTTGCTACGGACGTGACAAACAACCTGATAAAGGTGAATACTTTAAATATTGCGGTCAGCAATTCTGGGAATTTATTTCTGACAATTCAACTCTGTACACTGATATTATTGAACCTTTAGGATACGTTGCGCGAGAGCGAAACGACGATTTTTTACAGTCATATGCTCAAATGCTGAATAAATTCACCAGAGAATTTACTACAACATTATGTGATATTAATGGTGCTATAAACTGGGATAAATTAGTGCGCTTCAATTCAGGTAAAACTGACGTGAAACTATAAATGACGTTATCCAATGAAAATCCTTGATTGGTATATTCTGCGTCGGTTTCTGCAAACGTATCTGTTTGTAGTGCTGATTATTGTGCTGGTGGTGGTGGTGATTGACTACACCGAAAAGATTGACAACTTCAGCCGCACCCACGCCCCGCTCAACGCCATTCTGTTTCAGTACTACGCGAATTTTATTCCGTATTGGGCCAACTACATCAGCCCGCTCATGATTTTTATTGCCGCCGTTTTTATGACCTCGCAACTCGCGGCCCGCACCGAAATCGTTGCCATTCTTAGCACCGGCGTGAGTTTTATGCGGCTCCTGGTGCCATACGTTATCGGGGCCACGCTCATCGGTATCCTGACCTATTTCATGGTCAATTACCTCATTCCGGTAGCCAACAAAAACCGGATTGCTTTTTAGAAAAAAGACATAGACTATCAGTTTGTATACATCGACAGCAACCT
>JBBRUV010000105.1:0-13561 GCA_038247465.1 Cytophagales bacterium | reverse complement strand
GAGCGACACGTTTTTTGGGTCGGTAGCAAGCAGCGAATGGTGAAACTCCCGCGCCCCGGCCCGCAGCTCAACATCGTGGGTGTGATAGGCCAGGGTCAGGCCGCGCTGCCGGAGTGCTGCCCCTAACTTATCGAGGTTTTGAGCCTGCATAATGAGTTCGGTATCGGTTTTGTTTTCGGCACCGCCCCACTTAATCGGGCTTGGATTGGAGACGATAATGCGTGTGCCGAGCGACCCGGCAACGTCGGCAATTTGCAGGATAGTTTCGATGGATTTTGGCCCGTCTTCGGTTCGGTGCAGCGCACTGCCCACGTATAGCGACGGCATTGAGAGGCTGTATTTTTTTAGATAAGGAGCCAGATTTGTTACTTCGTCTGCGGTGTTAAAGGCTGGTTCAAAGGCAGTTAGCCCGGTTTGGGCATATTCGGCTAAACAAGCATCGGGGTTGGCCATCCAGGTTTTGCCCTGCCGCCCATAAAATGTAATCCAGTTGTATTGATTGGCCGAAATCGCCGTTTGACCGGGCGGAGTTGGGCTCAGGAATGGCGTAGATTCAGCAACGGCTGCCGCTCCGGCAACGGTGGCGGCTACAGTCAAAAACTGGCGACGGGTTGGGGTCATGACAGTGGGTTTTGAGAGAACAAAGGCAGTGACTGGCTGTTTTCTAATTTTGGAGTGTAATTTTGGGGTAAATTATCAAACCAAATACAGACCATGTTAGATTTATCAACGCCCCTCACGCTCTTGTTTTACGCTGTTCTGCTCGGTTCGGCGTTCATAGCCGGTCGGTGGCTCGAAAGCAACGAGCGCAAGTACTAATTTCTTGGTGGTTGATGCAGTCCGACGGGTCGGTAAGTAGTTCGTGGCTCGCATTGTGTTCATG
This sequence comes from Cytophagales bacterium, assembly GCA_038247465.1. Classification (GTDB taxonomy): domain Bacteria; phylum Bacteroidota; class Bacteroidia; order Cytophagales; family Spirosomataceae; genus JBBRNH01. Next base: position 12,678 of record JBBRUV010000105.1, on the reverse strand, counting down.
CCATTAATTACTTTCTGCTAACCACTATTTTTATGTTAGGTGCAATAACCCGTTGGTTGTTTAAAGTTTGGGGTTGGCAGATTGTTGGCCCGGTTCCGCACACTACGCCAAAAGCAATTTGGGTTGTGGCCCCGCACACGACCAACTGGGATTTCCCGATTGGTCTCGGCATTCGCCCCACCGTTCATATCTGGATTGAGTTCACGGCCAAAAAAGAACTGTTCACGCCCGCCATTGGCTGGCTTTTCAGGGCGCTGGGCGGCCACCCCGTTGAGCGCACCCGTAACACCAATTTTGTGGATGCCGTGGCCGAAACCTTCAATCGCGCTGACCGGCTTCATATTTGCGTTGCCCCCGAAGGCACCCGGTCTAATGTCAAAAAGTTAAAAACCGGGTTTTATTACATGGCTCTCAAAGCCAATGTCCCCCTCATTCTGACTGGTTTCGACTGGCCCCGCAAACTTGTTATCCTTAGCGAACCGCTGTTTATGACGGGTGATTATGAGCGCGATATGCTGCCATTGTACCAATTTTTCTTGCAGGTGCAGGGCAAGAAAAAAGACTGGCTTCTTGACTGGGAACGGACGGGCGTGATCGAGAAACCGTAGAGTAGAAGGTAGTTACGCCAAAATGCCTTTCACCACTTTTCCCGCCACGTCGGTCAGCCGAAACGGACGGCCCTGAAATTGGTAAGTCATCTGCTCATGGTCGAAACCCATCAGATGCAGCATCGTAGCCTGGAGGTCGTGAATGTGGACTTTGTCTTTCACACCGTAGTAGCCAATTGGGTCGGTTTCGCCATAGCTGCAGCCGCGTTTTACCCCACCGCCCGCCATCCAGACCGTGAAGGCATCGAGGTGGTGATCGCGGCCATAAAACGGCAGTACCTGCCCGTCGCGGTTCTCCTGCATGGGTGTCCGGCCAAATTCACCGCCCCAGACCACCAGCGTATCGTCGAGCATTCCGCGCTGTTTCAGGTCGTTGATGAGTGCGGCAACGGGCCGGTCGGAGGTTTGGCATTTTTTTTCGAGACCAACGTCCACCGATTCGTTTTCTCCGGTGCCGTGCGTATCCCAACCCCAGTCGAACAACTGCACAAACCGAACGCCACGCTCCACCAACCGGCGGGCCAACAGGCAGTTACGACCAAATGAACCGACATTCGGATCAACGCCGTAGCTGTCTAAAATATACTTCGGTTCGCCCTTAATGTCCATCGCTTCCGGCACCGACATCTGCATTTTGAACGCCAGTTCGTACTGGCTGATACGGGTCAGGATTTCGGGGTCTTTCACGGTTTCATACTCTTGCCGGTTAATCTCGTTGATGGCATCAATGGTGTTTTTTCGCACGTCGCGGCTCATACCGCCGGGGTCAGAGACATACAAAACCGGGTCGCCCTCGGTGCGGCACTGTACGCCCTGATACACCGTCGGCAAAAAACCGCTACCCCAGATAGACTTACCCGCGTCGGGTTGTTTGCCACCCGATGCTAAAACGACAAAGCCGGGCAGGTTATCATTCTCGGTGCCGAGGCCGTACGTTACCCATGACCCAATGCTGGGCCGACCCAGCCGCGCCGACCCGGTGTGCATCAGCAACTGCGCCGGGGCGTGGTTAAACTGGTCGGTGTGCATTGATTTAATAAACGTCAGCTCATCGGCAACGGTCTGAAGATGAGGTAGGTAGTCTGAAATCCACGCGCCTGACTGCCCGTTTTGCCGGAACGTAGCCCGCGAACCCAGCATTTTTGGTACCCCCCGGATAAACGCGAATTTTTTGCCTTCCAGAAGTTCTGACGGGCAGTCTTTGCCATCGTACTTCATCAGTTCAGGCTTGTAATCAAATAACTCTAACTGGCTCGGCGACCCGGCCATGTGGATGTAGATCACCCGTTTGGCTTTGGGCGCAAACTGCGCCGGGCGCGGAAACGTGCTTATCGGTGGTTGGCCGGCGGTGGTTAGTGGTTGGTTTTCGGTGGTTGAGAATCCGCAGCTTTCCAGAAACGAGCCAAACGCCATCGCGCCGAGACCCGTTGAGCACGTTTGCAGAAAATGCCGCCGGGTGTCGCGCCGAAGGGCGGCCTGCTGGAGTTCGTTAAGGAGGTTGTTCATGGTCGTATCAGGTTACGCCGTTGCCGGGGTGCCGATTAATTCGTTTATCAACGCCAATTCTGTTTGTGACCGCTCGCGGAGCCGGGCCAATGCCTGTTTCCGGGCAGACCGCCGGGCGGCTGCTTTCTGGTTGTCCTGCTCGTGTGGCGGGCCATGCAGGTAGTCAGCTAATTCCCGCTGAAATAGCGCAAGCTCTTGGTCATCAGCGCGTTCCATACGCTTAAAATGACGGTCAAAATCAAATGTTTCCATTGTGAATAAAGTTAGCGGAACGTCCCGGTGCATTGGCGGCTGTTCAGTTGTTAGTTTGTTAACGAGTCTTCTAAAATTTTACGCCACTCATCAATCAATTTCTGTAACCCGCTATCGCCATTCGCGTTTGAGTTCTTTCACCTCAAAATCGAACGAAAGTTCGGTCAGGCATTTGAAGTGACCCAGCGGGCAGCGGTCATGCCCCGTTGCCGAGCAGGGGCGGCACGACAGGCTGTTGTTTTCTAAAATCAGAAACGGCGTTTTGTAGGGATACCGACCAAACAACGGCGTGCTGCTCCCCCAAATGGAGTAAATTTTCTTGCGAAACGCAGCCGCTACGTGCATCAGGTCGGCATCGTGGCTGAACACAAGGCGAGACCCGGCAATGAGTGAGGCCAACTGGTTGGAATTGTATTTACCACAGGCGTTGTAAACCAGCCGGGTTCCTACCGCTACTTCAATTGTGTTACCAACGGGCGCATCGGCTTTGCTGCCCAGCAACACAATCGGGTAATTAATCTTGCGGCACAGGTCAATAAGCCGGGGCGTGGGTAGCCGCCGGGTGGCGCGGTTGGCCCCGACCACCACCGCCACATAATCGGGCCGGTGCGTTTGGGGGAGCCAATCGGTCTCGATCTGGTCTTTGTAGGGAATAAAATAGTCTAATCCGTTGCCGTCGTTCTGCACACCAAAGGGTGCAACCGTTGCCAGAAACCGATCAACGATGTGCTGATTGGGCAGCACATTTATTTTCCAGCGGGTCATGAGCCGGGTTTGCCACCGAATAGCATCGTAACTCACTGATTGTGTGGCAATAACTAATTTCAGCAGGGCAGTCCGGGCATCATTCTGGAGATCAATAATGTAGTCGTAGCGTTCGGCGCGGAGTTGCTGAACTAACCAGGCCAGGTCAGAATCGAGATAAAAACAGCGGTCAATATACGGGTTATCGGCTACCACCGGCTCGCAGGTGCGGCTGGTGAGGTAGTGGATTTGGGCTCCCGGCACCTGCTTTTTCAGGCAGCGCACCACCGGCGAGGTCAGCACTACATCGCCGGGTGTGGCAAGGCGCAGGAGTAGAAATTTGACCGGAGTTGGCATGAGTCAAAAATAATATAAAACCACTGGCTAAAGCCGAGGGGCAACCGATTTCTTTTCTCTGGATCATAAAATCCGGTGCTCCGGGCTTGGGCCAGCGGTTTCCCAGGGTATCGTTGTTAGATCGAGCGGCTGGTTGTTCATGCACCGGAAATGCCCCTGCGGGCAGCTTTTGTACCCAATTTTTGAACACGGGCGGCAGGCTAAACCGTCCACTTCCCAAACCACCTGTTGGGTTTGGTAGGGCAGGTGGCCAAACTCCCGCACAATGTTTCCCAGGATGATAATTATCCGTTTTTTGAGGGCCGCCGATACGTGAACCATGCCCGTGTCGTGGGCAAATACATACCGCGCCTGCCGAACCAGCGAAGCCGACTGATTGAACGAAAACTGCCCGCAAACGCTCACGATCAACGGGTTAGCGAGTGTTTCGGTGATTCGCTGGCCCATCTCGGCATCTTCTTTACCACCAATGAGTAGCAGCGGCTCCTTGATTTTAGCGCATAATTCGAGGAGTTTGGGCAGTGGCAACCGGCGCGTGGCATCCTGCCCGCCAATGGCAAAGGCGACGTAGCCGTTGTGGTGGGTTCCGGGCAAAACCGATAGTAAAACCTCATCGGCGGGCGGGATGAAATAATCGAGACCCCGGTTGTCATTTATCACCCCAAACCGCGAGACCGTTGCCATAAACCGATCAACAACGTGCAAGTCTTTGGGCAGGATATTGATTTTAAATTTGGTCAGCAGCAGTTTTTGCCAGTTGAGTTTATCAAACCGATACACCAGAACATTACCCATCAAGGCAGTCAATCGCCAGGTGCGGAGGTTATTGTGGAGGTCAATTACTGCGTCGTAGCGTTCGGCGCGGAGTTGCCCGGCAAGGGCGGTGAGATTATTATCGAGCAGAAAGTACTTATCGAAATAGGGGTTGGCCTGGGCCAGAAACTGATTCTGTTTCTTGGTCACGAAATGCACCTCGGCCCCCGGCACCTGGGTTTTCAGGCAACGCGGCACCGGCGAAGTCATAATAATGTCACCGATAGATGAGAAGCGAATAATCAAAAACTTCATAGGACTCAATTATACCAAAAGCGCGGCTTCACCTTCGTGCGGCTCGAACTCTCCTTACATTCGGCGCAGGCCGGGGGCGGAATGGCGGGGTCAACGGGCGGGTAAAACTTCAGCGCGGGCGGGGCCGCAATGCTGGAGCGATCAATAATAACCGGCACTAATGAGCTGGCCGAGGCTCCAAAATACCCAAAAACGGTTTCGTCGGGATTTGTCAGGCACGTTACGTTACCGCGCAGGCTGGCCGGTGCCTGATCAAAAATACCGCCGTTGGCTTTGGTGAGTCCTTCGGCTCCTTTCCAGAATTCGTAGGCCTGGCGGGTCATAGATAATTGCTCAACCTCGGTATAGTAGCGGTCGCGGCCATTGTAGGGGGCTTTCAAAATAAACTGCTTCACAATCGCCCGGCCATTCACGAGTGCGTCTGAGGCAATGCTGATGCAGTTGGTGCCGTTGCAGCGCACAATATCCCAGCAGAAAGAACAGCACCCATAACTATACTGCACCACCTGCCGGTTAATGGTTTGACTCCGAATATCGCAAATAATGGTTGGTTCAAAACTCGTGTATCGCCAGCGGTAATAATCGCCGGTGGTTTCGGGGTCTTTGGTGTCCACATACACATTAAAGCCCCGGTCAAAAGACAGCGTACCGGCGATGGGCGTTTCGACAAACTCCGAATACGCCCGGTCAATTTTGGCAATGGGCCGGATGAGTTCTGGTTTCGACGCGTATTCGCGGCTATTGACCCGGATGTGCAGCGTGTAGCTCCGGCCCACCTGCCCCCTGAAACTCGCGGCTGTCTGGTATGACCCCGCGCTGGTTTCGGTCAGATTCTGCCGCGTATTGGCATCGTCGGTCAGCCAGACTGTGGCCTTCTCCACCAGCAGATTCACCGACGAGTTGGTGTAGTCGGCGGTGTAGGTCAGTTGCACCGTGTGCGGGCCGGGCTGGTCGGTAAGCAGACCGTCAACCACGAGAGCGGGCGGAATGCTTTTGACATCGGGCTGGTAGGGCGTAACGCAGGCCGAGAAACTGACGGCGAGAGCAAAAAGAAGGGGAATCAGGTTTTTATTCATTGGGTTGAGCAATCTGCTCTACGGTTATCAAACTTGCCTGGAAGTCAATGCAACGTTTCGCATTATCAAAAAAGTCTAATCCCGAAACGCCATCAAAATCAGTGATGAGTTGCTGAGAAAAGAAATCATACGCACAGACTTCGCTATTTCGGCGTGTAATGCCAATAGCCGTTAAGCGGGCTATTTTAAAAACAAAGGCATCTATAACTCCGCTGGCCGTTTCTATCTGAATTTTGCGTATCTAGTCCTGTAGTTCATAGCCTGTAATCAGGAGCGTTGCTAAATCAATGGTTGTGTGCGAAGCTCCCGTATCTAATGCAAGTGCAGTGTTATGATTATCAAGGAGACAATTAATAACGATCAGACGGTCAGATGTTTGTCTTTTGAACGGTTGTTGCTTCACAATAAAAAAATTCGGTTTTGAGCGATTTCTCCCGTGTAAATGCAAGCTGTTTGAGCAAAATCCTGCTTAATGTCTTTTGCACGGTATGCCAATTCTCGTTTATCCTTACAGTTCGACCAGTGTAAGCATTCGTCCTTCAGGCAAAGGCAACCCAATTCGCTGCGCTTCGTCAATATATGTACTGATTGCGTCTTTAATATTGGTTTTTACCTCATCGAGTGTATCGCCAACGCTGAAACAGACGGGTAATTCTGGCACATATGCCGAGAAACTACCGTCTGGGTTCTCTTCAATTACTGCTACATACTGCATGATTTTCAAGAAGTTAAGTGTGATTATTTCAGCCCTGCCTGCCTCAGAATAGTGTTTGCCAGGCCAACGCCAATATCCTTGTTTAGTCCGTGATTGGGAACAACCAAAATCCCCGTCTTTACAGCATGATGATAAATTTGATGACTGCCTGATTGCCGAACAAAATACCAACCATCATTCTCAACCTGTTTGGTAAGTTCTTTTACTTTCATGCTTATCAGCGCGTATCAGTCAACTGAAACCTAGAACCGAAAATTCCACGTCAGTGACGGGAACGCCGAGCCGAAAATGGCTAATTTAAACGCATCTTCGCGTTGGCGCGGGTCGAACCGATAAAATACTGAATAGGCATTTTTGCGGGCATACACGTTATACACCGCAAAGACCCAACTGCTGTGAAACCGTCGGGTTTTGGCCTTTTCGGGGTTTTCGTCGAAATTCATCGAGAAATCGAGCCGGTGATAATCGGGGATGCGCTCCTGATTGCGATTCACAAAAATTGGCACCACCACGCCATTGACGCGGGCGCGGGCGTAGGGTTGGGTAATGGGCCGTCCGGTGCTGTATGTCAAATTCAGCGACAGACTAAACCGCAGACTGGGCCGGTAGGTCGTTGTTACGTTTACGGTGTGGGGCTTGTCATAATTGGCCGGATATCGGTCGCCGTTGTTTACCTGCTCGCTAAAAAAACGGCTGTCTATCGTCAGAAACGTGCGGGCGTAGGTATAGCTGGCCCAGCCCGTCCAGGTGCCTTTATTTTTGCGGGCCAGCAGTTCCAGCCCATACGCCTGGCCTTTTCCCTGCAACAAATCGGTTTCGGGCAGGGTGTTGAGTTGCAGATTGGCCCCGTCGCGGTAGTCAATGGCATTGGTTAGTTGTTTATAATACACCTCACCACTCAGTTCATAGACGTTGTTAGGCGTGTTTCTGAAATAGCCAACCGACAGTTGGTCAGCTATTTGCGGTTTTATATTCTGATCCGAGAGCTTCCAGCGCGAGGTAGGCAGGGCGGCAGTGGTGTTGGTAACGAGGTGGATATACTGCCGCATCCGGTTGTAGCCCGCTTTTATAGATTGCCCGTTGCGGAGACTCCAGCGCAACGATAGCCGGGGTTCTATGCCCGCCGAGGTATGATATACAGTACCCGTGCCGTAGGTGGTGGTGGTGGTGGCCGTGCCGGGGCTGCGGGGAAAATCAGTGCCATACACATTGGCCGCGAATGGCCCCCGGTTCAGCAGGGCCGAGAACCGCAGCCCGCCCAGCAGCGAGACCTGCTCGCTGAGTTTCCATTCGTCCTGAATGTATGCCGCCAGTTCATACGCCTGCTCAGTGGGGAGCGTTACCGGGGCCACAATGGAGCCGGTGCCGGGCGTGAGCCGGTTGGGTTGAATAAAATAATCAATCGCGCTCAACCCGAACATGAACTGATGCTTCTCGGAGGGCGTGAAGGTCAGGTCGGTTTTGATCTGACGATGCTGCACCTCGGCGGCTAACGTAAATGCGTTGGCCGAATCTGACGACGAGGATTGGTTTTCGTAGCGGCTGAAAACAGCGTTGGTCGTCAGGTTCAGCCGGGGGTTAATAAAGTAGTTCCAGCGCAGGGTGCCGGTGGTGCTGCGGTAGCCGATCAGGGTTGACGACGCATTGATCTCGACCGTTGAGAGCGAATCAGACGGGAGCTTAAACTGATCGTTACCCAGATAGCCCGTAAAGGTCAGCGTGTGGGCTTCGTTAAGTTGGTACTTGAGTTTGGTGGTCAGGTCATAAAAGTTGGCTTTGGTGCCGCGCAGACTCTGCGGCCCTATCGCAAATAGAAAATCGTTGGCCGACAGCCGCCCGGCCAGCAGTACCGAAAATTTCTTGGAGACCGGCCCTTCTACATTCAACCGGCTCGAAATCAGACCGATACCGCCATTCACGGCCCAGCGTTCGGTTTCGGGCTCTTTGATTTTGATGTCTAACACCGCCGAGGCCCGTCCGCCGTAGGTTGGTGCAATGCCGCCCCGTTGCAGGGTCAGGTTGCTAACTACATCGGGGTTGAAAACCGAGAAGAAGCCGAGCAGGTGGCTGGTATTGAACAACGGCGCGTCGTCTTGCAGCACTAAGTTCTGGTCAATAGAACCACCCCGGATGTTGAGACCCGTTGCGCCTTCGCCCACCGTAGTTACGCCGGGTAGCAACAGCAAACTTCTGATTACGTCAACCTCACCCAGAAAGGCCGGAATCCGCCGGATACTCTTGATACTGAGGTTGGTTACGCCGATTTCCACCTTCTTGATATTGCGGTCAACGGATTCGGTCTGCACCACCACCTCCTGCAAATACTGGGTGTCTTCGGCCAGTTCGACGTTGAGCAGGGTCAGTTTTTTGAGCGAAACAGACTGAATCTGCGGCAGGAAACCGACGTGCGAGAACCGCACCGAATAATTACCTTCTTCGAGCGAAATCACAAAAAACCCCTCTTTATCCGTTGTTGTGCCGCGCCGGTTATCCTGCACAAAAACGGTGGCCCCGGCAATCGGTTTCTGCGTACCCGCTTCCCGGAGGTAGCCCGTAATAGAGTGAATTTTTTTGGCGGATTGTGCCAGTGCAGAACCGGAAAAACTGACCAACAAACAGAAAAGCAGGGTAACGCGAAACATAGACAATGATTGGAAACACTACGCAAAGGAACGAAATAGTATCGTTATACTTGACCGATGCGTCGTCTGCGTTCCACCTCATCAAAGTTGTTCTATTGCCGGATAACCCCTAAACTTGACCCCGGAATACTAAATCCCTGATTCTTTATGGCAAAAATCAACATCGGTGTCGTCGGCACGGGCTTCATCGGCCCGGCCCACATTGAAGCCCTGCGTCGGCTACCCAACACCAACGTTCTGGCCCTGTGCGAAGTCACGCCCGAACTCGCCTGCCAAAAAGCCGACCAACTCGGTATCGAACGCGCCTGTACGTTTGATGAACTGCTGGCGATGGACGATATTGAGTCGGTACACATCTGCACGCCCAACTTCCTGCATTATGCCCAATCGAAAGCGGCATTGCTGGCGGGCAAGCACGTGATTTGCGAAAAACCCCTCGCCAAAGACCTCCACGAAGCCGAAGAATTGGTGAAACTCGCGGCAGAAACCGGCTTAGTCAACGCCGTGCATTTCAATTTGCGGTATTATCCGCTCGTGCGGCAGATGCGCGTGGCCCGGCAGAAAGGTGATCTGGGCGAGGTGTATTCCGTAATCGGCTCCTACTTACAGGATTGGCTGTTTTATGAAACGGATTACAACTGGCGGTTAGAGCCGGATAAATCGGGCGATTCGCGGGCCATTGCCGACATTGGCTCGCACCTCATGGACGCGCTCGAATACATCACGGGGCTGAAAACCGTTGCGGTTATGGCCGACTTCAATACCATTCACAAGACCCGAAAAAAGCCGCTCAAACCCGTCGAGACGTATTCGGGCAAGATGCTCACGCCGGAGGATTACGCCGACGTGCCGATCACGACCGAAGACCACGCCAACGTGTTGCTGCGGTTCGATAACGGCAATCGGGGCGTTATTACGGTTTCGCAGGTGTCGGCAGGGCGCAAAAACCAGATGAAATTGGAGATTGCCGGCTCGAAACAGACCTTCGCCTTTAACTCCGAAACGCCCAACGAACTCTGGATCGGCAACCGCGACGGAGCCAACGCCCACCTGTTGCGCGACCCCTCGCTGGCCTACCCCGAAGCGCGGTCGGTGATTTCGTTTCCGGGCGGCCACAACGAAGGTTTCCCCGACACCTCTAAGCAGATGTTCCGCGAGGTGTATGCGGCCATCGAAGCGGGCAAACAGCCTGATAATCCGACATTTCCGACCTTCGCCGACGGCTACCGCGAACTGCTCATTTGCGAAAAAATCCTCGAAAGCAACCGGGCGCAGGCGTGGGTGATGGTGTAGGAAAACCTGTAACTTGCAGGGATATCTAAAACTGACAGAACGATGCAGTACCAAACACATTACAGCAAGATAATCACGATTGAACCCGGAAAACGGGGCGGTAAGCCCTGTATTCGCGGTATGCGGATTACCGTTGGCGATATTTTAGGCTGGTTAGGCGGGGATTGGACAGTGGATGAAATTATTGACAGTTTTCCAGAACTAACCCGCGAAGATATTCAGGCGGCTCTGCTTTTTGCTGCCGACCGGGAAGACGCTACTATGTTGATGGCTGCCTGATGCGACTTCTCTTTGACCAAAACATTTCTTATCGGGTCGTAAAACAACTCAAACCTGTTTTACCTGATATCGTTGGTGTTCAGGAAGTTGGTTTGTTGAATGCTGATGATTACAAAATATGGGAATACTCCCGTCAGAAGAACTACACCGTCGTTACGTTCGACCGGGACATTCCGATAATTGGTTCGGTGCGCGGATTCCCACCAAAAATCATCTGGCTTCGCACTGGAAATACAAATAACCTAAAACTTGTATCGTTGATAGCCAACAGATTAGGCGAGTTTCAGGCGTTTATTGACCAACAAAATAAAGGCTGTTTGTTAGTTTATAACAGCCATAGTGCAGATACCATAGCTCCAGAAACTCTATGAAAACAATGAAAGGCCCCGGCATTTTTCTCGCTCAGTTTATGGGCGATGCCGAACCATTTAACAACCTCGACAGCATGGCCCGCTACATGGCCGACCTCGGCTACAAAGGCATCCAACTCCCGACCTGGGACCCGCGCGTGATTGACCTCCAGCAGGCTGCCGACAGCCAAACCTACTGCGACGAATTGCGGGGCAAACTTAAAGACATCGGTGTAGAAATCACCGAACTCTCAACCCATTTGCAGGGCCAACTTGTGGCGGTGCATCCGGCCTATTCGGCTATGTTCGACGGCTTCGGCCCGGCAGACCTGGCCGGAAAGCCCAAAGAGCAGCAAGCCTGGGCCACCAACCAACTGATGCTGGCCGCCAAAGCGTCTAAAAACCTGGGGCTGACGGGCCACGTCACGTTTTCGGGCGCGTTGCTCTGGCCGTTCATGTATCCCTGGCCGCAACGCCCCGCCGGGTTGGTCGAGATGGGATTTAAAGAATTAGCCACGCGCTGGCTGCCGATTCTGAACGCATTTGATGAAGCAGGCGTGGATGTGGGCTACGAGTTGCACCCCGGCGAAGACCTCCACGACGGCATCACGTTTGAGATGTTCCTGGCCGAAGTAGGCAACCATCCTCGCGCCGGGATCAACTACGACCCCAGCCATTTCGTGCTGCAACAGCTTGACTACCTGCAATTTATTGATTTTTATCACGAACGGATTTTTGCCTACCACGTGAAAGATGCCGAGTTTAACCCAACCGGCAAACAGGGCGTATACGGCGGTTTTCAGGGCTGGACAGATCGCGCCGGGCGGTTCCGGTCGCTGGGCGACGGACAGGTTGATTTTTCGGGGATATTCTCCAAACTCGCCCAATATGACTACCACCGTTGGGCCGTTCTGGAGTGGGAGTGCGCCCTGAAACACCCCGAACAGGGAGCCGCCGAGGGTGCGCCGTTCATCGAAAGCCACATCATCCGCGTTACGGAACGGGCCTTCGATGATTTCGCCGGAACGGGTGCCGACGATGCGTTTAACAAACGAGTGTTGGGGTTGTAATAGGGCGGTTTCGTTTTACTCTCGCTCTCGCTCTCGCAACACCCGCGCCGTTACTGACAACTGCCCCACGTGCCGCATGGTGTGTTCGGCGGCATGAACCAGCAAACCCAGCACGGTGGCTGGTAGCTGCGACCGGCCAACACTCCGCGCATCGGTCAGTGTGGCCGGGTCGGTGGCAATCAGTTGAGCCATTGCCCGGTTTATCTGGTCAGAAAAATTGGCAATGAGTTCCGGGGAAGGCTGGCCGTTAGGCTGGCCTTCGGCGTTCAGATACGCCAATTGAGCGTTGGTCAGTGCTTCGGCGCGGGCATAGGTCAGGAGCCGGTTCAGCACGCCCGTCAGGTGTTGCAGATGAAACCCCACCGAAGCCAGCCACGCGCCCGTGCCAGAAGGCAATCGTTCCCAAAGCAGCGTTTCGGGAAAATCAGTCATCAGCGCGGTCACTTCTTCGCGGGCTTGCAACAGTGCCTGGGCAACGGGCTGAAGCAAAGCGGGTACGTCTGGCAACGGCCCGCGCAGCCAGACTTCGGGTAGCTTTTGAGCCATTTTTAGGCACCGTTTTTACTCAATGCCGATCAACTCTACATCAAACGTCAGATCCTGCCCGGCCAGCGGGTGATTGGCATCCAGAACAACGGTGTCTTCTGTTAAAGACCTGACAATGACCGCCGTAGGTTGCGGGTTGCCATCTTCGTGCATATTGAGCGTCATACCCACT
>JBBRUV010000104.1:0-13619 GCA_038247465.1 Cytophagales bacterium | reverse complement strand
GCAAAGCCGGTTTGTTCTGGAACTAGTAGGAATTGGCGGTAATCTGATTCAGGAATTCCCCACGTCCGGTGCGCCCACGCCCGACGGTAACCAGAATATGTATGTTAGTGCTAATGCTACCAATACCCAATTACGGACTACCATCCCAATCAACGTTCCCGAAGGCCAATACAAATTACGGGTGGCTTTTATTGCCCCCAACGGCAGTTTCATCCGCCGAAGTGCCGCCAGTGTAGGCACGTTCACCATCTCCCGCCCCACTCAGCCCACCGCCAGCAATCCTGACCCAATTTGCCAGGGCCAAACCGCACCAATACTTTCAGCACGAGGGACCAACTTAGTCTGGTATAACAATAATAACGAGCGGCAGAATGGCACACCAACACCCTCAAATACCCAGAACAGTACGTGGTATGTGGCTTCTAACAACGGAGCCTGCGAAAGCGAGCGAAAACAGGTAGATGTGACAGTGAACCCAACGCCTGGCGCACCGCAAATCACCAGCCCCACTGAAGCCTGCCAGGGTGCTTCTGCCGTGACGATATCGGCTACGTCGGCTCCGGGTGGCAACCTGACCTGGAAAGACAGCAACGGCATAGAATCGGCCAATGCGCCTGTTATTCAGACTACCAATGCCGGCCCAGTAACCTACAAAGTGCGGCAGGTACAAAACGGCTGCACATCGGGCGAAACCACCACCACGTTCATCGTGAAACGCAAACCCGAAAAACCAACCGTTACTGACCCCGGCGCGGTGTGTCAATTAGCTGGTTTCCCGACGCTTACCGCCGGCGGAACATCCCTGAAGTGGTACAACGCCGAGCAGGCTGGGGGTGAGGTTTCTAACCAGGTCAATACCGATGCCGCCGGCGATAAAGTGTATTACGTGAGTCAGTCGTCGAACGGTTGCGAAAGCGACCGGGCCAAAATTACCCAAACCGTTAAACCCGCTTCGGCCAGGCCAACAGTTTCGTCGCCTGTATTACTCTGCCGGGGTAAGCCAACCACTGCCCTGACAGCCGCCACCGGCGAAGCCCTGAAATGGTACGATAGTAATGATAAACTATTGCCAACGGCCCCCACGCCCAATACCGATAACGCAACTGACATTCTTTATAGAGTTTCGCAGACCCAAGCCAGTCGGGATTGCGAAAGCCGAAAGGTAGATGTTACGGTAACAGTGCAGAATCCGAAAAATGCTCCCACCGCAACGCCCGTCGGCTTGTGCCAGGGCATTGCAGCAGTCAATTCATTATCGGCCAACGTAAATAGTGAGGCCGGGACTTACCTGCTCTGGTACACGGCCCTGAATGGTGGTACGGGCCAGTTGCAGCCTCCTGTTCCCTCTGTCTCGGCAGTTAGTATCCAGACGTTTTACGTTACTCAAAGTTTTGGAACCGGGGCCAGTGCCTGCGAAAGCCCCACCCGCGCCAAGCTCGATGTAACGGTGTTTGCCATACCAGCCCCGCCAACTATTCAGGCACCGAAGGATATTTGCCAATATGTTGTAACTAACAATCAGGCAGTTATAGCTGCGATTACCACTGGAACGGCCAGCCCGAAATGGTACGAAACTGCCACCAGCCCAACCAGCAGCGCGGCCCCGTCGGCCCCCGCCACTAACCAGCCGGGTGTGCAGAGTTATTTTGTGACCCAGACCACCAATAATTGCGAAAGCCAGCGCACGAAGATAGACCTGACAATCAGTGCGGCTCCGGCACCGCCAACAGCCCCAGCAACGGCTGATTTGCTGCGCTGCCAGGTTGACGCGACCCGCCCCGTGAGTGCAACGGGAGCAGCCGGTGGTACGCTTCGGTGGTACAGCACGGCATCGGGGAGTTCACTGCCCAATCCAGCCACCGGCCAGCTTACGGCTCCGTCGCCCCCCGCAACCGTTGGCGTTTATACCTATTATGTGACCCAGACCGATGGCAACGGCTGCCAGAGCCTACAACGGCCCGTTTCGGCCACGATTGCCGGAACGCCCACCGCCCCGGTCGTAACGGCCCAGCAGTTTATCTGCCAGGAGCTTTCGTCCACGTCCCTAACAGCCAGCGTGTTGAACGGAGCAAAACTCTACTGGAATGGCCCTAATGTGCCAACCGATAGCGAGACGGGGCCAACCCCACCAACAGGAACTGCCACCACGCTGATATATACCGTGCGGCAACAGATCGGCAGTTGTGCCAGCCAGACCAATAGCATCACCTATACCATTCGCCCCTTGCCCGGTGTTCCGGGGCTGCCCGTAATCAGCCCAAAGTGTATCAACCAATCGTTGAGTTTGAACGCTACCGGAGTTGCGGGCAACACCATTCGCTGGTATCGAACGGCCAATCTGAGCGATAGCCCTGCCGCTAACCCCGTCATCGTACCAACCGGCGTGGCGGGTAACTTTCCATACTACACCACCCAAACCGATGGCAATGGCTGCGTCAGCCGGTCGGCTTCGCTCGAAGCCCGCGTCAGAACGCAGGCCGCAGCCACCCTCACCGGCGATGGCACCATTATCGGATTCGACAGCACGGCCATCCGCATCCGGCTCTCCGGCGACGGGCCATATACCATCATCCTGCCCGCCGTTGGCACCGCAGCCGCCACAACCGTTATCACATCCCAGAATCCGTATATCTGGTGGGTAACGCCATCGTTTACCCTGCCCGGCAACAACACTACGGGTAATGGCACCGCTATAACCCGCAGCAGCACATACAGCATCAGCGTCTCCAACGAGTGCGGGAAGGGTCAGGACGTTGCGCCCTACACCCTGATTGTGCAAACACCCTTGGCAATCAACAACTTAGAAGCCGAATTTATATCACTAAAAGCGTATCCAAACCCAACATCCGGGCTGGTAACAGTGGCTTGGCTGGCTCCAGACCGGCAAACGGTTCGGTTAGAGATCGTCTCAACCCAGGGTCAGGCTGTGTGGCAGAGCAAACGCACCGGCACCGGCAACTGGCAAACCGAGGTGATTTCGCTGGGGCAATACCCGGCGGGTCAGTATGTGTTGCAGATCACCGACGGAGACAATGGCGCGGCCCGATTGCGGGTAGTTAAGCAATAAAATAAACTAATTAGACCCGGAACAGATTATCACGTATAAGTTCGTTAGTAATCACAGCCAATACGTCATGTCTCTACGCGCTGCCTATCAACGGCTCCGGCAGTTACGGCAACAAGTGCGCCAGGTATCGGTACATCGGCAGTCCCAACACAGCCAACAACAACTCAACGCGCTGCAATCAGAGTTTGTCACCAACATTACGCACGAGTTCAGAACACCCCTGACGCTGATTCTGGCTCCGGCAGAGGAATTACTGCGTACCGAAACCGATCTCCAACGCCAGACCAGTCTCCAGACTATTCAGCGAAACGCCCATTATCTGCTCCGGCTTGTCAATTACCTGCTCGATCTGGCGCGGCTTGAAGCCGGTGCGCACGCGGTGCAGGAACAACCCGGCGACCTGCCCGCCTTTCTCGAAACAGTCATTGATTCATTTAGGGCCGAAGCTACCCGTAAATCGCTGACTATCAAATTTTTAGCCGACACTCTACACCGCTTTTGTTGGTTCGACGCAGAGAAAATTGAAACTATTGCCCATAATCTTATTGCCAATGCACTGAAATACACGCCGTCTGGTGGCACCGTTACCATTGCGTTTGGGCTGTATCCCACCGATTCACCGACTAATTTGCTGGCCCGGCTGTCGGTAAGCGATACCGGAATCGGCATCGTACCGGCCAAGATTCCGCATATTTTTGACCGTTTTTTCCGGGATACGACCTCTGGTCTGAACACTTTCGGCACCGGCATCGGCCTGTCGCTGGTGAAAGGATTTACTGACATCCTGGGCGGCACCATTCAGGTCAGCAGCGAAACGGGCAAAGGCAGCACCTTTGGGGCAGAATGGCCGCTCCGGGCCGCCAGCAGCGATGCTGCATCTACCGGCAACTGGGCAACTGCGCCAACCAGTCCGGCTTTTGTGGATGACTTACCCATTGACGGTATGCCAACCGCGAGCGGCATTGATGAGCCGGAAAATGCAGTTTCGCAGGCACCCGTTGTGTTAATTGTTGAAGATAATGTAGAATTATCCACGTATTTAGTTGCTGCCATGCCCACCGAATACCGCATACTGACGGCCTCCAACGGTTTAACGGGCTGGCAACGGGTACTGGCTGAACTGCCCGACGTGGTGATTTCAGACGTGATGATGCCCGTTTCGTCGGGCCTCGAACTCTGCCAGCGCATCCGCGACGACACCCGCACCAATCACATCGGTGTGCTGCTGCTCACGGCCAACACCAGCCAAAAAGGGCGCGTGGCAGGTTTGCAGGCCGGTGCCGACGATTATATCGCCAAGCCTTTTAACGTGGCCGAGTTACTGCTGCGCGTGCAAAACCTGCTCGACCGGCAGCGGCAATACCGGGCCTTTGTTTACCAGCAGTTTATGGCTGCCGATGCGCCCGCCCGCCCCGCTACCGATAATCCGTTTCTGATTCAGATAATCGGCCATATCGAGCAGCATTTAGCCGACCCGCAGTTTGGCGTTGAACGCCTGGCCGAACTGATGGGGTTGAGCCGTTCTCATCTGTATCGTAAGCTAACAACGCTTACGACTCTCAATCCGATTGACCTCATCCGGCAGCAACGGCTACAGCAAAGCAGACGCTTATTACGGGCGGGCGGGTCGGTGGCAGAAATTCGGCACGAGGTTGGTTTTCAGAACACTGCTCATTTCACAAGGTGCTTCCGCGAGGCTTTCGGACAGACACCGGCAGTATTTGTGGCAACCCTGAATCACGAAATGCAACAAACAGGATAGTCCGATGCAACAAATGAACACTTTTTGGGCTTGGGACTGGTGATTTAGCCCGCTACTTTTGTGGTGCGTTTCTGTCCACACTGCTTCACGCTATTCACATCAATCTTCCTCAAAGGTGATTTTCACGAACGGACAGCGCAATCGGGCTGTCCGTCGTTGTTTCAAACAGAGCAGGTAACTCACAAACTCCCCAGAATCATGACTAATCTGAATCCCTGGAAAACGATTCTGACCGGCATGGCCCTTATCCTGATCGGCTGTTTTTTATTCGTCAGCCACGCATCACCCACGCTGACGCGTCTGCTCATGGGCTTAGGCGTGTTGGCAGAGGTAAGTGGTCTCGTTGTTTTTCTGCTCAACGAACTGCGTCGGCTTTGGTGAAGGCCGACGCAATTCGTTGATTTTTGGGTCATCAACAACAAACCGACGCAACATCATGAATACCGACAGCCAGCACACGAATACACCCAAATTACCCACTACAACCGCTGCCATGTATGACCTGACAGAGCGCGAGTGGGATGTATTGATCGAACTTACCGACGACCTGCCTAACGCTGAACTGGCCGAACGCCTAAGCCTTACCGTCAAAAGCGTTGAGAATTACAAGACCGTTATTGGCCGAAAATTAGGAATGGCGGGCCGCGATGTCCTGAACCGCTATGCCCGACGGTATACCCTCGAACTCCGGGAATGGTATCAACGGATAACTGGTAAGTTACCCCCCCCAGACTTTAATTACTACACTGCGATAAGCAGATAGCTCGCAGGGGACTTGAGTGTTTTTGAGGGGTAAACCCCCAGGATTTTCAGGGGTTTGCTCCCTGTTTTCAGGTTTGGCAGGGCCGTAGGTTTGTATCAAGAAAATCGGGACGGGCAACGCCGGCAGCGTCGAAGCGATTTTTGAGTCTATCGATTCAGCTTGTCAAACTAATCAACGTAAACTATCGCCCCAATGAAAAAACGAATACTGCCCGCCCTAATGGGCCTGGCCCTGTGGCTTTACGTTAGCCCCGCTTTTGCCCAAATGCCAGCGGTTACACCAGACCTTGTGCTGACAACCGACACGGCACCGCCCGTTAGTCTGGTAACAGCACCAAAGCCTGAACCGCCCCGAAGTCTGAGCCTACGAAGAATCCCGGTGAAGGCTGGCGATTCGATTACTGTTTCGGCAATGGTTTTGGATAACAGCCCCCGCAGAGCATCGTTTCTGAAGTGATTAGCAAAAGCGGTGGTTCCTGCCTTTTTTGTAGGTGGTCTCGGTAAACAGCGGGTTCCCGCGCCAGAAGATCAACGTGTGGCAAATCCTGCTACTTTCGGAGCCAGTCTTGCCACTGTGCCAGGTGCTGTTGAGTTGCTCAAAAAAACGTGATCATGCCAAAACGTTTATCGGTCTTGCCGTGTATGATTCAACAGGTCAACGACTCGCCACCGTTACCGATGAAACGACCAAAGCAGCTCGAAAAGACTGGGAGAATTTAGCTGTTAATGTTAAGATTCAGCAAGATGGTTTCGTTCAGGTTATTGGCAGCGAAGATGATTCACGGCGTGTTTTACACGAAGGAGATGTTCAAGGAAACTGGATAACCGTTGGAAAATCTGATTCAGGCGAGGTGGCTTTCGACGACCAATCAGCAACTAATGCCTATGGCTGTACAGCCTGGTATTGGTGTACAAGCAGTGGTTGCACTTATATCGAAACAACATGCCAAGAGTTACCCGACTACGGTGATACCCCTGGTGATGGTAGTGGTGGTGGTGGACTGACTCCGGAGGCTCCAAGTCGTCCAGGATGTGCCACGTGTCAACGATTGGCCAGAGCAGAAAAAACAGCTCGAATGGCTAGTGCAAAATATACCTTAGCCTCTAATCTAGCAGCTTGGTGTCCTGCTGGGGCAGCGTCAGCGGGATATACAGCTGCAACAATTTTTGCTTGGCTAAACATCATTCCCGAAGCAGGCACGGTAGCAGACATCGTTATTGGTCTCATAGCAGCGGGATTCGAGTATGCTGATTGTGCTACTTCACACATACTGTCTTACTCTGAAACAGCAGCCTCAGCCAACAACAACTTGTATAAAGACCTAAGAGATTGTGCTGAAAAGTATACGGATTGCCCATAAGTTGTGCTTCTGCTAAACCAACCTTAGATGAGGTTTCGCGCAAGAACGCAGGGAGATAGTAAAACAAATACGAAGGTTCATCTCTAAAGTTTTTGCGTGAAACTTCATGCTCAATATCAATAGGCTCACTATTTTCTTTGTTTTCTACATTTGAACACGAAACCAGGCTTTCTAAATTCCTCATTATGTCAACTAATCTCATACTGATTATCCCCATTCTGGGTGGAGTTTTTGTACACTTGTTTCTGATAGCAGTGATTAAGCGGGTATGGCCTGGGCGCAAGGCAAACACCTACCTCATATCTTTTCTGGTTGTTGAAATTATAGTGCTTGGGTATCTATTCCACAGTAAGATTCTAACGATAGATATGTTTATGCTTACCTAACCATTTGAAACTACCTGCCAATCAGCGCGTGAGATTAGAACCTCCGCGCTTTTTGCTTTTTCAGAAAATCTTAGATTGATGGCTAAAGATATGTTTCACGACGCGGTGAAACGCGCTTTGCAAAAAGAAGGCTGGCTTATCACGCATGATCCATACCCGATAAAAATCGGAAGCATTCGGCTTTTTATTGATTTAGGAGCCGAGCGGGTTATTGCAGCCGAACAGGGCAACGATAAAATTGCGGTTGAAATCAAGTCGTTCCGGGGGTGCAATTCAAATTCTCGCTTAGGGCTTTTGTTAGGATAACTACTTTACAATCAATGGATTGAGTTCTGATAATGCCAGGATTATTTTCCAAAACATATCCCACTGCATTATGATTACAACCGACCCAATGAGCTAACTGGCTGATTGATAGCTGTCAATTATTGATGACGGTTTCATCATGCGACAATTTGAATTGCACCCCGTTCCGGGACGATTCACCTGTGTCCGCATTTCACGAAGCCATTGGGCAATACGACAATTATGTGTTAGCTTTAGAAGATGAAAACCCCGACCGGGTTGTCTTTCTGGCAATTCCTGAACGCATCTACTACAGTTTCTTTCAGGAGCCGTTTGTGCAGAAAGTAGTGGATCGGAAAAATATTAAACTGATTGTGTATGAGACTGATAGCGAACGATTAGTGTTATGGAAAAGCTAAAAAAATACCAACAGGTTTTACTGTCTTTTTTGGAAGAATACGCAGCGATCAATTATGCCAATGCTCCTCACCTGGAGCAGCAGGTACTGGCTGATTTAACCAGAAACCATTTTCAATTGGTCAATATCGGCTGGCACAAAAAGCAATTTGTGTATGATGTAGTCTTCCATTTCGACGTTAAAGATGATATGGTTTGGATACAGCAAAACTGGACCGACATTAAATTGACCGATGAGTTAACTCGTCGTGGTATTGCACCGTCTGATATTGCAGTTGGGTTTTTATCTGTCTTGGCTTAGATGAAGCTGAAACCATTTAGTAGGCATAAGCACAAAGCGCGTGAGGTTAGAACCTGCGCGCTTTGTGCTTATTTGGGCATCAGCGGAGTGCAACTCCGCGCTACAAATATGCGCCCCAAAATCATCCTCTTTCTGTTGCTGATAGTCTGCCAGACCCAGGCCATTGCCCAGCCCCAACTGCCCCGGCAAACCACCTACTGCAACCCGATGGACATCAGCTATCGGTATAATTTTGAGCAACTCAACGAACGGGTTTCGTACCGCTCCGGGGCCGACCCCGTTATTATTAACCACAAGGTTGGCCGCAACCCCGGCGAGTACTATCTTTTTGTCACGATTCAGGGCGGCTGGTGGCATTCCAAAAACATGATCAACTGGCAATACATCGTGCCAGACAAGTGGCCGATGGAAGACATGTGTGCACCCGCAGCCCTTTCCGTCCGCGATACGCTGTATTTGTTTCAGTCCACGTTTGAGCAACGGCCCATTTTTTACAGCACCGAACCGGAGAAAGGCAAGCTGAAATTTTTGAATCGGTGGCTGCCCCGACTTCCCAAAGACATCGGCCCCTGGGACCCGGCTCTGTTTCACGACGACGACACCGATAAATGGTTTATGTACTGGGGTTCGTCGAACGTGTATCCGTTGTTCGGGGCTGAACTCGATAAGAAACGTAACCTCACCTACGCAAGTAACAATCCTGCCGAAGCCTACAAAGCCATGTTTTGGCTCGACCCGTATCGGCACGGCTGGGAACGATTCGGCCCCAATCACTCTGACCCGTTTAAGCCGTTTGTTGAAGGTGCCTGGATGACCAAACACAACGGCAACTACTACCTGCAATACGGCGCACCCGGCACCGAATATAACGTCTATGGCAACGGCACCTACGTCGGCAAAGACCCGCTCGGCCCGTTTGAATACGCCCCCAACAACCCCGTTGCCTACAAACCGGGCGGCTTTGCCACTGGCACCGGACACGGCAATACGTTTCAGGATAATTTTGGGAACTACTGGAACACCGGCACCACCTGGATTGGCGTGAACTGGGCCATGGAACGCCGGATTGTGATGCACCCGGCGGGGTTCGATAAAGACGACCTCATGTTTGCCAGCACCCGATTCGGCGATTTTCCGCACCGATTACCAACCAATAAATGGCAAACACCCGACGAATTATTTACCGGCTGGATGCTGCTCAACTACAAAAAACCCGTTGCGGCTTCGTCAACCCTGATGCCATCGGGTGGTGCGGGTGGCCCGCTCGACACGCTCACCGCCGACAAAGTGGCCGACGAAAACCCCCGCACATTCTGGGTGTCGGGCAAAAACAAACCCGGCGAAACACTCACCACCGATTTGCAGGGCGAGTTCACGGTAAATGCCGTGCAGGTTGATTATTTCGATTATAAACAGTCCGTATTTGACTCAGATTCAACGGTTTATACCACATTTCAGATTCAGACCTCAACCGACAACAAAGCTTGGGCCACCGTTGCCGACCTCACCAAACAACCCCGCAAAGACCACGCCTGCGCGTATGTAGCGTTAGACAAACCGACCCGCGCCCGCTATGTGCGCTATGTGCATGGCTACGTGGCCGGGCCGCACCTGAGTATCAACGCGTTCAGGGTGTTTGGCACCGGCACCGGCAAAGCCCCCACCACGCCAACACTCACGGCCAAACGCCAAAAAGATCAGCGCAACGCCGATTTAACGTGGGAAAAAGTACCGGGACGGTCCGGCGATTCGGTAACTGGCTACAACATCCGGTGGGGCATTGCGCCCGATAAACTTTACCAGACTTACCAGTTCTGGCACGATCAGCCGCATGGCCCGGCCAATCCGTTTGAACTGCGTGCGTTGAACGTAGGCGTTCCGTATTATTTTGCCATTGAAGCCTTCAACGAACACGGGGTTTCTAAACTCAGTGAAGTCGTCGGAGACGGTTCGGGGTTGCCCGCGTTTGTGGGTAAGAAATAACGCCCGCTTCTTACCTTGCGGATACTATGAAACTTCTCATCCTCAACGCCCAACTCGTGAACGAAGGGCGCAGTATTGAAACCGACGTACTGATTGACGGTGGTTTTATCGCTCAAATCGGCCCAAATCTGTCGGGCCAGCCCGCCAACCGCGTGATTGATGCCGCTGGGTTGCACCTGCTGCCGGGCGTGATTGACGATCAGGTACACTTCCGCGAGCCGGGCCTGACCCACAAAGCCACCATCCGGTCTGAGTCGAGGGCGGGCGTGGCCGGGGGCGTAACCACGTTCATGGAAATGCCCAACACCGTACCGAACGCCCTCACGCAGCCGCTGTTGCAGGATAAATATGAGATTGCCGCCCAAACGAGTTTTGGCAACTACTCGTTTTTTATGGGGGCCTCCAACAACAATTTAGATGACGTGTTGCAAACGGATGCCAGAAACGTCTGCGGGGTGAAGATCTTTATGGGATCGTCAACGGGGAATATGCTGGTTGACAATGAACAAGCCCTCGACGCGCTGTTTCGGCAATGCCCGATGCTGATTGCCACCCACTGCGAAGACGAAGCCACCGTCCGGGCTAATACCGAATACTACCGGGCCATCCATGGCGACACCGCCACCGCCGATATTCATCCCCTGATTCGGAACGAAGAAGCCTGCCTGAAATCGTCATCGTTGGCCGTTGAACTCGCCCGAAAACACAATACCCGGCTCCACATATTGCACATCTCAACTGCCAACGAACTTGTTTTATTCGAGAACGAACGTGGGGGTAAACCGCTGGCTGTCAGCCAAAAACGCATTACGGCAGAGGTATGCGTGCATCACCTCTGGTTCAGTGCCGATGATTATGCCCGGCTCGGTAACCAGATAAAATGCAACCCGGCCATCAAAGCCCCGCACCACCGCGAAGCCCTGCTGACAGCCCTGCTCGACGACCGTTTAGACATCATCGCCACTGACCACGCCCCCCACACCTGGGCCGAAAAACAACAGCAGTACTGGCAGGCACCGTCGGGGTTGCCGCTCGTGCAGCACCCGCTACTGATGATGCTGGAGATGGTGAAACAGGACAAAATTCCGCTCGAAACCGTTGTCAGAAAAATGGCCCATGCCCCGGCAGACTGTTTTCAGATTGACCGGCGGGGCTACGTTCGTGAAGGCTATCATGCTGATCTGGTGCTGGTTGACGTAAACAAACCAACCACCGTCACCAACGACAATGTGCTGTATCAGTGCGGTTGGTCGCCGTTGGTGGGGCAAACGCTCTCGGCCAGCGTTACGCATACTATCGTATCGGGGCAGTTGGTGTATGAGCGGGGAGAATTTCTAACTGGCCGGGCCGGGGAGCGGCTGCGGTTTTTACGCCCGTAAAAAAGCCCCGACTGGCGGGGCGAAAGAAAAAAGGGTTCACGCGGAATCACAAAGACGCAAAAAACAAAAAGCGTGTTCCTGGAAATTTTTGTGTCTCGGCGTGAACCCCACTATCAAGAACCAAAACGAACCCGCGCGAAACAGCGGTTCAGAACAACCCGGTACATTTTGCCAAACTGCTCGTAGCACCACGTTTTCAATTGCTTCACCTCCTCCGGTATCAGCGACTTAATCGCTTTGCGGAGTTCCTTCTCAAACAGGGTCCTGTCGAAACTGACCTTTTGCAGGATTACCTTGATGTACTCGAGCATTGTTGCCATATTCGTACTCGTTAATGGATTAAGGAAGTTAGTTTGAACCAAGCGACGGACCAACAGTCACTCTGCGAAAATAACGGCCTGTCTCCCGATTTGTTGCCCCAAATATAGTTATGAGAATTGACCTATTTCAGAAAATCATAGGATTATTTGTTTGTATAAATTTCATCTCTTTTAGTCAACCAGTTGATTATCCGATTACTATAACATTCAGCGAATTAATATTCCCGTTAGATAGACAATTCACAATTTCGGTGTTGGTTCGTAACACCGAAAGCCGTCCGGTACTGGCTTTCCCTGACATTCCCGGCCTGACCAAACGAGGCACCACCACCAGTACCACCACCGCCGAGACCGACGGCACCACCACCACCAACCAGATTATCACGCAAACATACATAGCCACCCGCCCCGGTAGCTACCGGCTGTCTCCGTTTATACTTACGGCCAACGGCATAACAGCCCGCTCAGACGGTGCCACACTCACGGTGCAGCCAACGGCAACTCTCCCCACGGCAACAGGCCCGGCAACCGCCGGTGATGGGTTTGCAAGCCAGTTACCCCGCGAAAGCGGCACGGCGTTTCTATCGCTCCGGGCTTCTAAAGCCGCCGTTTATCGGGGCGAAGAATTTTCGTTACGGCTGTCGCTGTTTGTGGCCGATAATTACCCGTTTCCGTTGGAGTTCAGTCAGTTAGAACAACAGATACAGGCGATTCAGAAGCAAATCAGGCCCGCTAATGCGTGGGAAGAAAATTTTAACATTGCCGAATTAAGGCCGTTTCCGATGGTGATTAACAACCGCAAATTTGTGGAGTACCGGGTTTATGAAGCAGCGTATTTCCCGCTCTCGGCCCGCACCATTCAAATTCCCGCCGTTTCACTCACGCTGTTGCGGCTCCGCCCAACAACCGCCACACCACCCAGCAGCGGCACCGCAGCGGCCCGGCCAATACCCGGCAGTTCAACCGCCACCCGCCCAAACCCGGTTTCGGCGAGCCAGGCCAAACCCGGTTCAGCGAAGCCAAACCCGACAAAACCGACTTCGGTCAGTGCAGCAATTCCTACTGAATCGCTGACGTTTCTGACGCGCCCGCTCACAATCACGGTGCGCCCGTTGCCTCCGCATCCATTGCAGGCGCAGATAGCGGTTGGCCTATTCCGGTTGACCGAAACAGTTGAGCGAATCAGCATTCCGGTTGGGCAAAGTACCCGATACACGTTTCGGGTCGAGGGCGAAGGCAACATTGCCGCGCTGCAACCGCCCACGCTGCCAGCCGCCTTGCCCAATCTCGAAATTTTACCCGGTGGCACCACCGAAACCATCGAACGAACCGGCAACCGGGTACTCGGTTTCAAGGCCTTTCAATTTTATATGGTTCCCCGACAAGCTGGCATCATCCCGCTACGCGAAGCCTTTCAGTGGGTATTTTTCAACCCACAAACCGCCCGTTATGACACGCTGCAACCAACCAAAATTTTGCGGGCCAGCGGTGGCAGCGTAATCAAACCGGGCGAGAGCAATTCAGCCAGTGCATCGGGCGATACCGTCCGGGCCGCACTACTGGCCGATGGCTCGATTTACGCCGGAATCAGCCAGT